>JBDREN010000059.1:0-13462 GCA_043819795.1 Elusimicrobiota bacterium | reverse complement strand
CGTTGGCTCAACTTCCTCCACCCCCCGGTCCCGGCCGCCTTGCGAGTCGCGCCTTCCGTCATCGGAATGCATCTGCTGCGTATCGCCGCCTGTATCTGGATCTGCCTCGTCCTCGCCGGGACCGGCCGCATGCTGTCGCGCCGGCTCTCAATACGTCCGCACAACGGCTGGGAGGAGTCCGCGCTCAGCTTCGGCCTGGGCTACGGAGCTTGGGGCACCGGCCTGCTCCTGTTGGGCCTGGCCCGGCTATGGTACGCCCCGGTCCTGGTCGCGCTGCTCGTCCTCGCGACCGTCCCGGCTCTCATCGAAGCCGCCGCCTTCCGCAAGCGGACGGTGGGCGGCGTCCGCCGGATCTCGCTCATGCCCGCGTCCCTTTTGGCGGCGGTGGCGATCGCGCTCTTCTGGGTCGGCTGGCTTTACCACCTTCCCTATTCGATGATCCCGGAGACATTCTACGACGCCCTCAATTATCATCTCGGACTCCCGAACCTCTATCTGATCCGGCACGCGATCGTGCCGACGCCCGAGCATTCCTACTCCGGCATCCCGTCGGTGCCGGGGATGCTCTATGGACTCGCCCTTTCCTTGGACCGCTCGGGCATCGTGGCTCAGCTCCTTCACAACTCCATGGTCCTTTGGGCGGCGGCCGCTCTGATGGGATTCGCCGGACGATTGGGAGTCCGGCGAGCGGGGCCCGTCGCCTGCGCGATCTTCGCCCTGACGCCGGTCGTCACCGCCGAGAGCTACCGGACGTCGGTGGGATTGGAGTGGGCCCTGTTCCAGCTGCTATGCTTCCTGTGCCTCGCGGCCGCGAGCGCGGCCGCGGATTCCCGGGAGAGAATAGGCTGGACGATGGCGTGCGGGTCATTCCTCGGCCTGGCCATGGCCACGAAATATCCCGCCTGGATCCTGCCCGCGGCGCTTCTGGCGGCGATGGTCTATCTGAGCCGCGCCCGCTCGGGGGCGACACGGGGCCCGCGGCCGTTCTCCGCGCGGGAGGCGGGTCTTCTAGCCGCCGTCGGCCTGCTCTGGCTGGCGCCGTGGATCGCCAAGAACCTGGCCTTCTACGGGAACCCCGTCTATCCGTTCTTCCATGAACGCTTCGTCCCGGAAGCGTTCTTCCAGCCCGACTGGCGGCACATCAGCGAGGGCGGGCTCGACCTGCGCCGGACCTTCTCGACGGCGCAAGGGCTCAGGCGCTTTCTTCTGCACCCCTGGGTCTTCTCCCGCCACGCCTGGGAGTTCGGAGGTTCGATCGGGCCGCTGTACATCGGGCTTCTGCCGCTGGTCTTCCTGGCGCGGCTGCCGTTCAGCGCGCGCTTCCTCGGCGTCCTGATCCTGGTCAGCTGGATCCCCCTCGGCGCGGTGAGCTCGATCACGCGCTTCTTCATCCCCTGCCTGGCTCCTTGGAGCCTCCTGGTTGCCATGGCGCTTGTGCGGCTTTCCCGCGGCCGCGGCGGGCGGGCGCTGACCGCTCTGGCGTGCGCGTCGCTGCTCCTGATCGGGACCGCGGTGTGGGCCATGCGCGTGCCCGGCTGGCGGAACCTCGACGTATTCCTGGGCGGACGGCCCTCCTGGGACTATCTCAGCCACACCAATCACGCTTCCGACTACCCCACGCCTCCCCACTCGGGCTTCGCCTACCTCCACGCGAACGCCCCCGCGGACGCGAAGGTCCTTATCTTCGGCGACAGCCGCCGGTTTCCGCTCCGTCTCGACCACCTCGCCTCCTCTCCCGACCAAGCCTCCGTTCTGGAGGTCTGGGCCAACGCCAGCCGCGACGGAGAGGAACTCCGGGAACGCTTCGCGCGGCACGGCGTGACCTACATCGTCGTCAACCACGCCGAGATCCGCCGCAACCGGACCTCCTTCCGCTTCACCGGCAGGGGGAAGCGAAGCCTCGACGAGTTCTGGAGGAGGCATGCCCTGAAGGTATCCGAGGATGGAGCCGGACAGGACTTCCGGGTGGTCGTCTATCGGGTGCTCGACGAGGAGGAGGCGGGCAAGCCGCATCCGGTCGACGACCTGTTCGCGGCCTACGAAAAACGCATGGAGCGCTGAGATGGGATCATGTATAAGAGCGTCGTTGACCGCCGCCTTGTGCGCGGGGCTGCTCATCGTTGCGACCGCCGTCGCCTATGGCCCGGCCCTTGAAGGCGGCTTCGTGTGGGACGACGCCGAGCAGTTCGTCTCATCTCCCGTCATGACCGCGCCCGACGCCCTGTCGCGGATATGGGTCAGGCCGGAGACCATGCAGTACTATCCCCTGACCTTCACGTGCTTCTGGCTGCAGCGACAGCTGTGGGGCCTGAATCCCTTCGGATACCACGCGGTCAACGTGGCCCTGCACCTGCTGAACGCGTTCCTTCTCGGATGGATCCTCAGTCGCATGCGCGTCCCCGGCTCCTGGATCGCCGCGGCCGTCTTCGCTCTACATCCCGTGCATGTCGAATCGGTCGCCTGGGTCACGGAGCTGAAGAACGTGCTTTCCGGGGCCTTCTACCTCTCGGCCTTCGCCTGCTACCAGCGGAGCGAGCGTGAAGACGGTCTCCCTTTCTACTTCGCGGCGATCGCTTTCTTCCTGGCGGCTTTGCTCAGCAAGACGGCCACCCTCATGCTCCCCGCCACGCTCGTGCTCGTGCGCTGGTGGCAGCGCAAGAGCTGGGCCCGCCCCGACGTGCTCCGCCTGGCTCCGTTCTTCCTGCTGTCCGCCGTGATGGCCGCTGTCACGATCCTCTACGAGCGCAGGATGGGGGCCGCCGGGTCCGAATGGTCCGCCGGCTTCTTCGAGCGGCTCGCTCTCGCGGGGCGGGTGGTCTGGTTCTACCTGGGCAAGCTGCTGTGCCCCCTTCGTTTGACGTTCATCTACCCGCGATGGGAGATCGACCCGGGAGCCGTGATATCGTACGCGCCCGTGGCCGCCGCGGCCGCGGCCGCGGTCCTGCTCTGGCGCACGCGCGCGCCCTGGCGCCGCTCCGTGATGTGCGGCCTGGGCGTATTCGTCGTCAACCTGTTTCCGGTCCTCGGCTTCTTCGATTTCTACTTCATGCGCTACTCCTACGTCGCGGACCATTTCCAGTACCTCCCCAGCCTGGGACTGTTGCCCTTGGCTGTCGGGCTGGCGGCCGCTTCCGCCGGGAAGCTGTCCGGGCGGACGCGCGCATCCATGGCCGCCTGCCTGCTGCTGCTGTTGGCCCCGCTCACGTGGAAGCAGGCCGGGACCTACCGGGATCTCGATACGCTCTGGAACGACGTCCTCTCCAAGAACCCCGGCGCGTGGATCGCCCACAACAACCTTGGCAACCTGCGCGCCTCCCAGGGAAGGCTGGACGAGGCCGTCGAGCGCATCCAGAGGTCCATCGGCCTCAAGCCGGACCAAGCCGCGTCCCACAACAGCCTCGGGGCCGCCTATCACAGGCAAGGCCGCATGGACCTGGCGATGAGGAGCTACCGGAAGGCGCTGGAGCTCGATCCGGATGACAGGGCGGCTCACCGGAACCTGGCCTCCGCCCTCAACGACGTCGGGCGACGGGGCGAAGCGATCGGACATTGGCTCAAGAGCCTCAGGGCTTCCGCCGCCGTGCGGGCCGCTCCGATCGATGTCCCGGCGCCCGCCGTCCGGGAACACGCCCTCTCGCCCCGCGCCCGCGAGCTCCTCGACCGGGCCGACGAGCTCGCCCGGCGACAAAAGTTCGCGGAGTCCGTCTCGCCGCTGCGCGAGGCCTCGTCCGTATCGCCCGACTCGTTGCGCCCGCGGCACAGCCTGGGGAACGCGCTGGCCAAGCGGGAGGAGTATCCCGAGGCGCTTGCCCATGTCCGCCGGGCCGTGGAGCTGCGCCCGACCGACGAGCAAGCCCGCTACAATCTGGCCGTGATCCTGGAGGCCCTGGGACGCCGAGAAGAGGCGATCGAGGCCTTCCGGCTCGCCGGGCAGCTGCGCGAAAGATACAACCCCGCCGGAGCGCAGTTCGACGCGGCGATGCCGTTCTACGACCGCGGGCAGTACGGACCGGCGCTTCGACACTTCGCGGCCGCGATACGGCACGATCCCGGGCGGGGGGAATACCATTTCTACGCGGGGATCGCGCACGTGAAGGTCGGCGACCGGAGCGCCGCGATCCGGGCGTTCACGGAAGCGGCCAAATCCGGATCCCTGCGCGAGCAGGCCAACGCCCGGCTGGCCGGGCTGATGGAGGATGAAGGTGGGGGCGGCCGGAAGGCCCTCGCCGCGGGGCTGCGGCGCATCCGGGAGAAACGCTACGACGCGGCGATCCCCCTGCTCGAGCGCGCCGCCTCCCTCGGAGGACGACAGGAGAAGGCGCGAGCGTATCGTTATCTGGGGGAGGTCTACTACCGGAAGAAGGAGCTAGGCAAGACGATCGAGGCGTGGAAGCGGTCCGTCGTGAATGAACCCTCGTCGATCGACCTCTGGAAGAACCTGGCGCTGCTCCATGAGCCCAAGGATCCGGCGCAGGCGCTCACGTATTGGCGGAAATACCTGGCGTTGGCCGAGAAGGATCCGGCCCATCGGGACACCCTGGTCCAGATCCGTCGCCGGGTGAAGGACATCGAGCGAAGCCTTCCCTGACGCGGCTCGCCTCCGGTCCACGAGGGGACCCGCCTCGGCGCCGTTCACCCGCCGTCGCCCGCGCCGGAGAGCGCCCGCACCCGCCGGATCTCGCGGGCCAGGGAATCGGCTTTCGTCCGGTCCCCGCGGGCCCGGGCCACGCCCATCCGGAGCTCCATGAGCGAAAGGCCGTATGGGTTCAGGGACTGCCCCTGGTCCAGCGCCCGGTCGGCCTCCTCGAGACGGTCCGGCTCGCCGTGGCTCTTCAGCAGCAGCAACGCCAGTCCGTACATGTGATACCCTCGGGCGTCGGACGGATGCCATGCCATCGCCTCGCGCCCGCGCTCGGCCGCCTCCTCCATCATCTGGCGCCTTTGCACCGCGGACCCGGCCCGGGGCGCCCACTCGACCAGGAAGCGGACGTAGTCTTCCTTATAGCTCATCTGCCACGGGTCGAGCCGCAAGGCCTTTCCGAAGAGCGTGACGGCCTTCTCCGGGTTCCGGGCCGAGGAGGCGCGCGTGGCGGTCCTTTCGTTGTATCCGGCCAGGAGGAACCGTGACGCCGCGAGCAGCACGACGCCGCAGACCAGCACGCCGGTCCAAGCCGCCGGACGCGCGGGCGGCCCCCCGTGGGGCCGCTCCCCGCGGCGCAAGGGCACGCACAGTCCGGCGAAGACCGACGCCATGGCCAGGCACGAGAGCGGGGAGGGGTTGAACTTGGCTTGCACGAAAAGCCCGGCCAGGCTTCCCGCCAGCGCGGCCACGGTCTCGGTCCTCGCGTCCTCGGCCAAGGACGCCTTGATGGACAGGATCAAGGCCCACAGCACCCACAGATAGGCGCCAAGCCCGAGAGTCCCCAGCGTGGCCGCCACCTGTACGGCGTCGTTGTGCGCGTGACCCGGGCTGTGCCCGGGCCCCCACAAGCCCACCATGCGTTCCGTGCGGTGCTTGAGACAGGCCGCCTTCATGGTGTCCGGCCCGGAGCCGAGCAGAGGATGCGCGCGGTAGACCTTGACGCCCAGGAGCCAGCTCTGCACGCGTCCTGAGTCGGCCTGGGCGTGCGGCCTCATCCGGCCGATGAAGAGCGCGGACGCCGCGACCAAGCACAAAAACACGAGCGCCCCCGCCGTCCATGCCCGGACGCCCATCCTTCGGACCGGGACCTTTCCGGAAAGAAGCGCGTAGACGACGCAGCCGGTCAGAGCGCCGAGATACGCGCCGCGCGAGAGCGTGAGGATGAGCGCCGCTATGATGGGAAGCCCCGCGGCCGCCGCCGTCAGCCGGTCCGCGCGCTCATTGGAGAGGGCGAAGCGCGCCACCAACGGGCAGAGCATCAGAAGGCTCGCGCCCAGGAACACTGGCGTGCCGCTGGACGAGAAGACGCGGCCCAGCGGCAGGGCCTTGGGAGCGCCGGCCGACGGCTCGACACCCAGGCGCTGGAGCAGGCCGTAGAGGCCCAGGAGCGCGCCCCCCGCCAAGGCGATGCGCAGGAGGCGGTCCGGAGCCTCGGCCGCCCGGCTCTGCGCCGCGGCGCAGTAGAGCGCGACGCAGAGCAGCAAGGACGCCAGGCCGAGGAAGTTGTCGTAATCCCCGACGATGGCGACCAGCTTGTCCGCCGAGAACAACGTGGATAAGACGGCGACGGCGACGAAAGCGGCCAGGGGCAGGTCCAGGGGCGTCCTCCGCAGGACCGGATTCCCGCGTCTCGCGGCGACGAGCAACCCGATCCAGGCGATGAACGCGCCCAGGGCCACGCCGAAGAACCTGGGCAGGGTGTAGGGATGGGCGACGTAGCTCGTGAACAGCAGCATGCCGCCCACCAAAGACGCGGCCAGCCCGGCCTGCGTCAGATCGAAGCCCGGCCGGTCCGTGTCCCGCGGACTCGTCCCGCGCCCGCCTTGCGTTCGGTGCGGCCGCTTGGGCATCGTCAGTAGCGCAGCGCCACCGAGAACCTGTGGACGTGGCCCAGGTCGCGGAAGGGGGAGAAGGCGTAGTCGATGCTGTGCTCGCCCAGGGCCACGCCGAAGCCGGCCGCGGGCACGGGAAGCTCGAAAGGACGCTGGTCGGAGGCCAGGCCGTAGCCCGCCCGCAGGAAGAGCGCGTCCCCCACCACGTACTGGGTGCCCAGCGAGAAGCCCGTCGTCCCCTCGTTGACGTCGCGCGAGAGGCCCCCGCCCACGGCGATCGCGTCCATCACGGTGTAGAACGCCGAGACGTTCAGGGTCGTAGGCAAGGAAAACGAGTGGTCGAGGAACCTCATCTTGGTCCCCAGGTTGCGGACGGACAGTCCCACGACGAGCGGGAACCGGTCGCCGAGACGAGTATGGTAGCCCAGGTCGAGCGCCGCGCCCTGGGCCGAATACCGGTCGATCTTCTGGCGCACGAACTTGAGATGCGCGCCCAGCCCGCTTCGGCTGAACGCTATCCCGACGGCGTCGTCCTCGGCGCGGAACCCGCCGGTCCGGGTCCGGTCGTCGGCGCGGCCCTCGATGTCCTCGATCCCCAGCCTCAGTAAGGAGGCTCCGATCACTCCCCACGACAGCGGGTGCGAATAGCCCATGAAGCTCAGCTGCGAGCCGAGCAGGTACGGGGAGTAGGCGGCGTTGAGCATCCGGCGCGGCTCTCGGCTCAAGGCGCCGGGGTTGAGCGCCATCGAGGAGCCGTCCTCCCGCGGCGGGGCGAAGGGAAGGACCGCGGCGGAAGCGGTGGGGGGGATGGTCAAAAACGACGCGCCCGTCCCCTGCGCCGAGCAAGGACGCGGTGGAAGCGCGGCCAATGCGGCCGCGGCTATGACAACCATCGAACGGCGGACCGGGAGCGCCGCGCCCGGGCGCCGCGACACCGATCGTATTCTCCGCGCCGGGTCCATGGCTACTTGACCACCGCCATCTTCCCCGTCTTCGTCATCTTCCCCAGGCCGGTCTGCCGTGCTTCGATATAGAAGAAATAGACGTCGGGAGCCACGCCGGACACGTCCCAGACGCTCTCGTAGGCCGGCTCCAGGCCGTTGCCGTCGTCGAACAGGCCCGGCGGCCCGGAGAGCGTCGCCTCGTAGACCCTGCGCCCCGCCTTGTTGTAGACCCGCACCAGGACCTCGTCGGCGTTCGTCTCAACGTGCAGCGTCGGGTTCTTGCGGACCGCCGGGTTGGGGAAGAAATACACGTCGCCGAGCGCGATGCCCACCGCGGCCAGCGGGGAGGCCAGAAGCCCGAAGGTCGAGAAATGCGTGGTCTGGACCGTGACCGTCCGCGCCGAGGTGTCGAGCGAGGAGGGCAGGATGCTCCACCGGCTCGAGAGCCCGTCCCACAGGGCCACGGAGAGGCGCTCCGGAGACGCGCGGACTCCCGCCAGCACCGCCGGGTCATAGGTGAAGGTCAGGATCGCCGGCTGTCCGAGCGTGGTCTGCCCCGAGCCCAAGGTCAACTCGACCCGGGAGAGCACGGCGGGCTCCACGTAGCCGCTCGGGGAGGCCCCCTTGCGCTCGAGCTTGACGGAGATCGTGTCCGTCGAGGCGCTCACGGCGCCGGCCGGGAGGTACACCTGCACCGTTTGGTCCGTCGTGGGGTCGGCGACCACGATCCGGTTGGCCTTGTGGCCGGCCACGCGCTCGGTGCGCACCTGGTCCTCTCCCTGCTGGGCCTCCTGCAGGTCCGGGTTGGAGTGCTCGACGTTCAGGGAGATGAACGGCCCGCTTGAGGCGAAGACGCCGCCGCAGGAGGAGAGGACGCGCACGTAGTACTCGCCGTTGGCGAGGCCCGAGACGTCCCAGTGAACGAAGAAGGGGGAGGAGGTGTCGGGGTTGGGATGGTTGGCGTTCGCGGCCGGCACGTCCGTGAACGCCTCGGCGAGCAGGGACCGGTACTGGAACCGGACCGCGGACACCGGCGAGGCGTCCGCCCCGTCGGGGAAGCCCGTCACCAGCGTCACCCGCTGTCCCGAGATCTTGCGTCCGCTCTTGGGCGAGGTGATGAGCGCCGCCGGGCAGACGAGGCTGTCGTAGGCGAGCGCGTAGACCTCGACGGTGTTCTTCTCCTCCATGGAGGCGTCGGCGGCCCGCACCACGAAGCGGTAGAGGGTCTCGTCGGCGAGGTTCTCCGCGGTATACTCCCGGGTGCCGGCCGGGACCGTGGAGAGGGGGGTGTAGAAATCGAACGCCGTGTGGGTGGACGCCATGTAGACGCGGTACTCGATCACTCCCGGGGAGGGGGACTTCTCCCATTCGAGCTTGATCTCGAGCCCGGGCAGGGCGGTGGCGGCCAGGTCCGACGGCGGCTCGGGCGGCACGGGCCGCGAGCTCACGAGGATCTCCACGGATTTGACCTTATGGTTGAAGGTGTCGGCCACGAGCACTCGCCCCAGCTCGTGCTGGCTGTAGAGCCCTTGGGGGTAGCCCAGCTGGGCCGTGGTCCCGGGCCCGTCCACGTCGCCCCAGCCTCCGTTGCCCGCCAGGAGACTGGTCGCGCCGGTGACCCTGTCGATCTTCCTGATGCGGATGTTGGCCGTGTCGGCCACGTAGACCGCGTCGGGGTCCCACGCCACTCCCCAGGGCTGGCGGAAGCGCACGCTGTTCGGGTCCACGTTGTTGGCGTAGCCCTGGCTTCCGGCCACGCCGGCCACCGTCGTCACCTCGAGCGTCCTCAGATCGAGGTGGCGGATCGTGTGGTTGATCGAGTCCGCGATATAGACGTCGTCGCCGTCCACCGTCAGGCCCCTCGGGTAGTTGAAGCCGGCGGCCGCGCCCACGCCGTCGGCCGAGCCGGGGGCGCCGGGTGTGCCCGCCAGAGTGCGCACGCGCCTGAGCGCGAGGTCGATCTCGCGGATGGCGTGGTTTCCCGTATCGGCCACGTAGATCCGGCCGTCGAAGGCCACGATCCCCCACGGGAACTTGAACTGGGCCACCGACAGGTCCCCGTCCGCGAAGCCCCCGATGCCGGTGCCGGTCAGCGTGGTGACCTCTCCCGTCCTGCGGTGGACCCTGCGGATCCTGTGCGTCCCGAAGTCGGCCACGTAGAGGAACTCCCCGTCCACGGCGGCGTGACAGGGGTAGTGGAACCGCGCCTCGGTGCCCGTCCCGTCGGTGTCGCCGGCGAGACCCGAGCCCGCGAGCACGCTGACGACGCCGGCGGCGTCCACCTTGAGGATGCGCTGGGTCCCCATGTCCGGGATATAGATGGTCCCCGCGGGGCCGACGGTCACGTTGAGCGGGTTGTTGAGCATGGCCAGGGACTTGTCCAGGCCCAGGAATGCCTCGCCCGCGCCCGCGATCGTGACGGCCTGCCCCGTGGCCGGGTCCACGGTCTTGATCTTGTGGTTGAACATGTCGGCCACGTAGAGCGTCCCTCCGGAGAGGACGACGTCCCTCGGAAAGGAGAGCGAGGCCGCCGCGCCGGTCCCGTCCCGGTCGCCCTGCGTGCCGCCCGCCAAAACGGATGTGGCGCCGTCCGACAGGCGGACGCGGCGCAGGTGCTGGACGTTGTCGGCCGGGTCCGCCGGGGCCGAGGGGAAGCTGTAGGACTCCACGAGATACAGGTACGTGCCGTCGAACGCGGCCCCGCGCATATAGGGCCAGTCGCCGAAGGGGAGCCCCGGCAAGGTCGAGCTGGACGTGGAGGCCGGCTCGTAGCGGACCGTGGCCGTCGAGGAGAAGCAGTACAGGGCTCCGCCGTGGTGAGCGAGGAACTTCCAGGTGTAGGAAGGCAGGGCCGTCAGCGTCGCCTTGGCGCCGGCGACGGGATCGGTGTACCGGACGAGGTTTCCGCCCGTGATCTGATAGATGTCGTTTCCGTCGGTCGCGGTCAGGATGTCCGGCCGCACCCCGACGGCCTCTTTGGCGCCGCCGTTCTCCGGGACGCGGCTCTGGCCGCTTAGGAGGTCGTAGGCGTAGACGTAGCCGCCGGCGTAGAGCATCTTCTCCTCCGCGTAGTAGAAGCTGTGGAAGGTGGAGATGTCGCCGGCGGGATCGATCTTGCGAAGCTGCCAGTTGTAGGTGTCGCCCACGTAGATCGAGCCGTCGGAGGAGACCGTGATGGTGAAGGGATGATTGAGCGCCGCGGACAGGGCCGGGCCGCCGTCGCCGTAGTCCCTTCCGCGGCCGATGAGGGTGGACACGTCGCCCACCGCCGCGGCCGCCAAAGCCGGGCACAAGGCGAGGGCCAAGGGAAGTCCCACGCCCCGCGTCCAAGAGGCCGCCTTGCTCGCGCGTTTCATCGCAGACAGGTCACTTACCTTCATAAGGTTAACAGAGGTTGTTCGTTCCATCAAGCCGGTCCCGGCACGCGCCGGCATTGAGCAGCTCGCGCGCGGTTCCAGTTACCGGTTCGTAAGCGTCTGAAAGCGGGCGACGGGGCCTGAGCCAGGTCCGGCCGGCGGGGACGCGGTCGCGCTAGATGCGCGCCGCTCTGGCCTCGGCCGCCTGAAAGCGTAAGTCGGCCTCCGGCAAGCCCCGCCAGCCGGACCTGGCCCACCCGTCGCCCTGTTATCGCCACACCGTTTCATGTCACCGAGTCATTGTCTCGCCGGTCCCGATGGGCTAGAATCGTCCTTATGCGCGGCCTCTCCCGCCTTATGCCGGTCATCCCCGCGCTCGTCCTCTCGCTTCTCGCGGCCGACCGGGCCCGGGGACTGCGCCTCGATATCAAGCCCGGATCGGCCGTGTTCCTGCGCCCCGCGCCCGGGCTCCGGTGGGATCCCCACCCCCGGCTGCCCAAGGGCGCGATGGAGCACCGGCTGCGCCCGGATCCCAAGACCGCGGCCGCGCAGTCCATCCTGCGCCTGCCCGCGAGATACGCGGCGCCGGAGCACGCCCACGACGGGGACGCTACCATCGTCGTGATCCGCGGAAAGCTCCGCGTGCGCGGGGCCGGACGCGACGTCGTCCTCAAGAGGGGCGGCTTCGCGGTGCTGCCCGCCGGCACGCAGCACGCGCTCGAGACCCGCACGTGGCGGGGCGAGACCTGGCTCGCCGTGACCGAAGAACCTTCCAAAGAGCCCGCGAACACGCGCCAAAGCCCCTGACCCATCCCCGCGTTACGGGGGCGTCGTCGTGATCGTGATCCGGATCTCCTGGGTGTCCTCGGTGCTGGTGATCCGCGGCATGCCCAGCTTGAGCCACAGCAGGCGCTGCGCGGCCGGAGAGAGGCTCGCGCAGGTCTGGCCGATGGCGAAGGTGGCCGCGTCGCAGCGGCCGGCGCTGTCGAGCAGCTTGTCCTCCTCGCCGAACTGCGCGGACGTCGGGAGCGTCGCGTTGAACCCGGCCTGCAAAGTGAAGGTGTCGGTCCCCGAGCTCGCGGAGATGGACCACGGGCTTCCCGCGGTGATCGTCGTGGCCGCTATCTCGTAGGTCTGGGAGACGTTCCCCAGCGTCTCGACGATGAAGCTCGTCGAGATGACGATCTCCGAGTTCACATCGACGCTTCCGATGTTCAGCACGTTCGTCGAGATCAAGACCCCGATCTCCACGAAGACCGTGGCCGTGGAGCCGAGGAGCGTGAAGTTGGGGACTCCGTTGTGGTTGAGCGAGCCCACCTTGAAGTAGAAGGTCGTGTTGACGTCGAGGCCCTCGACCGTCAGGGTGCTGAGCGCCACGTTCGGCGTGGAGGAGCTGAATACCAGCCCGCCCGGAGCCAGCGCGCCGAAGTCGGTCGAGGAGGCGTACACCAGGTATCCCTCGGCGCTGTCCGAGGACGCCGCGGGCGGCGAGACGGGCAGCGAGACCCACTGGACCGTGACCGAAGTCTCGTAAACCCCAAGGAAGGCCTCGGGCAGCGCGTCCGGCCTCTTGGCGAGCGTGGACGTCGAGCCCAGGACCGAGGGATAGCCGACCGCGTTGTGGTTGAGCGCAGTCACCCGGAAGTAGTGCGTCGTGTTGGGATCGAGCCCCTGCACGCTCAGAGTGGAGACGAGCACGCTCGGCGTGGCCGACGAGACCACCGCGCCCGAGAAGTCCGCGGCGGTGGAGGCCTCGAGCCTGTAGCCCCGGGCGCTCTCCGATGAGGCGGCGGGGGGAGACGCGGGCAGAGCCGCCCACGCCAGCGTGGCCGAGCTCTCGAAGACGTCGAGGAAGGTCTCGGCCGATGGGGCCGGGGCGTTGGCGAAGGTGGCCGTCGCGCCCGCGGCCACATAGCCCACGACGCCGGCCACATTGATCGCGCCCGCCCGCAGATAATAGGTCGTGTTCGGCCAGAGCCCCTCGACGCTGAGGGTGCTCACCGAGGCGTAGGCCGTCTGCGAAGACACGACCGTGCCGCTGAAGTCCGCGGTCGTCGAAGCCTCGAGCCGGTACCCGTCGGAGGAGTCCTTCTGCGGGGCGGCCGGGAGGGCCGTCCAGTTGAGGGTGATGCTCGTGCGGAAGACCTCGGCGACGGCCAGGTTCTCCAGAGGCCTGGCCAGCGTGGTGCTGTAGGCCACCGAGGAATCGGCCGTGGCCAGGCAGCCCCGCGAACGCAGGAACGCTCCGTAGCCCGTGTTCGGGTCCAGGCCGGTCCCGATGAAGTTGGTGGCCGAGGCGGCGAGGATCGGCGAAACCGCTCCGTTCGTCGCGGAGAAGACCTGGTACTCCCCGACCGTCCCCGCGGCCCACTGCCAGTCCACCGCCACCGAGGAGGCCGTGACTCCGAAGAAGCCGGCCGGAGCCACAAGGTTGGGGGTATAGACCGTCCCGTCCGCCCCGGGCTGGCCCGGCTTGGATGGATCGCCGGCGCCGCCCGCGGCCGAGGCTCCGCCGGAGACGGAAGCGGTGGAGGCGTCCAGAGAGCAGGTACCCGAGGCGCTTACCGCGATGCGGCCACCTCCGCCTCCTCCTCCGTATTCGTCGCCCGCGCCGCCCTGCGCCGCGCCGCCGTCCGCGTGGAACTCGCCCGAGCCGGAGATGTCCGTCGCGGACAGGCTGACGGCGCC
>JBDREN010000058.1:0-6061 GCA_043819795.1 Elusimicrobiota bacterium | reverse complement strand
AGCATGAGCTGGCGGAGATCGGTCTCGTCATAAGGGGCGTCTTTGTTCCCTACGCCGGCCACCGCGACGATGTCGTGCCTGTCCATGATGGGGACGCTCATGTGGCGGATGAGGTGGGAATGGCCCTCGGGATATCCCTTCTTGTCGGGGAGCTTCTGATAGTCGTTGTGGATGACGGCCCTTTTTTGACGGACGCAATCGGCCCATACGCCCGCCTGCGAGACGGGATAGTGCGGGGTCTTCTGAGCGGTGCATGACCTATGGGCTTCTTTGGACCAGGCGTAGAGGTGCAGGGTCTGCTCGCCCGGATCCACGAAGTGCAGGTACCCGATCTTGCTTTGGGTCAGCCGCACGGCCTCCTCCAGGGCGTAGTCGACGAGGTCTTTCTCGGAGGATTCCTGCATCCTCCCCAGCTCCACGAGCGAGTTCAGGCGGTCTTCCTCCAGGTCGCGCGCCGCCTCCGCCTCTTTGCGCTCGGTGATGTCCTCTGCGACTCCCACGATCCGGTAGACGTCGCCCGATAGGTCCCGCACGGGGAAAGCCTGATCCCGAATCCAGCGCACCGAGTTATCGGGCCTCACGATGCGGTATTGCGTGTCGAACCTGCCGTACGGCGCCCCCTCGTAGAACATCATGCGGACTCTTTCCCGGTCCTGCTCGTGGACGGCGTCCATCCAACTGGACGGCCGGCGGTACAGGGTCTCGCAACCCTGCCCCCAGATGGACTCGTAAGCGGGGCTGGCATACACCATCTCCCGGCCGTTCCCGCTCCTGATCCAGAAGACCTCGTGGACGTTCTCCGCGAGCTGGCGGAATTTCTCCTCGCTCTCCGCTAGGAGGTCCCTCGATACCGTGGTCCGCTTCAACCTCTCGGTCATCGAATCGAACGCCCGCGAGAGCTGGCCGATCTCGTCTTGCGCCAAGGTCCCGACTTTGTGGTCCAGGTTCCCCCCGCCGATGACCTCCGTGCCCACGTGGAGCCGGTGGATGGGCCCCGCGATCATCCGCGAGATGATGATCCCCAGGCCGGCGGCCAGCATGAACGAGATGACGACGAGCATGAGAAAGAACCGCCTGCCTTCCTTTAGGAGGGTTCGGGACTTCCCGGTCTCCGTCTCCAGCAGCTCCGTCGAAAGGGTCAGGGCCTCGTCGTACTTGGATTTCCTCCTCGCCGCATAATCCTTGAGGCCTTGCTCGTATTTCCCTTTTTGAATCCAATAGCGATCGCCCTCCAGGATCCGGATCGCGTCCTTCGGCGCGCCCCTCTTCACGTGCCGGATCGCTTCCTTCTCCATGGCCACCAGGGCTGTGTTGGCCATGTCGATACTCTTGAAGAACTCTCGATCCTGCTCGTCTCCTTTCTCGATCGCTTCCCGGATGACCTGATCCAGCCGGGGCTCGACCTCGAGGTACCGGCGCTCCCACTTCTCGCCTCCGGTGAAGGCGTAGTTCCTCGCCGATTGGGTCAAGACCTCGTCATAGTAGCGCGTGAACTGCGCCAGGTTGTCCAGACGCGCGGCGCCGGCCGTCGTCGCGATGGCCTCCGGCAGCGCTTTCTCCAAGGGGAGGGAGATCTTGTTGAGTTTGCGCAGCAGGAAGTGCCCGACGATGGGCACCATCAAGGCGACGGCCAGGAAGCCTAGAGTCAGTTTCTTTGATATCTTCATTTCGTGATCTCTCTCGCTGGGCGCCCGGGCTCTCGCTCCCGGCTCCGGAGCCGGGAGCGGCCGGCGGCGCGCCCCTACCGGATAAGGATGTCCTCCGCCCGCCCCCGGAGCCCGTTCAGGGCGGGCGTCTGGTCCCGGTTCTCGCGCCGCGCCGCGTCTCTTACCCTGGGAAGCAGATACTCGTGCAGGCCCCGCGCGGTCACGCGGCCGTTCCCGTCCGCCGCCTCTCCGGAGAGCCCCTTGAGGAAGTGATATGTGAACAGGCCGTGGCCCTGGCTCTCCTCCGCGCCGGTGATCTCATCGGCGGCCGCCGCGGCGAAGACCGCCAGCCTTCCCATGGCCTCCTGGGCCGGATCCACTTTCATGACCAGGGGCCGAGCCCCCGTGGGCAGGACCGACCGGCCCCCGCCTCCCGAGAAACAGGCGTCCAGGGCCACGATGACCCGGGCGGCTTTCAGCGCGTCGAGCCGCTTGTAGAGCCGCTCGACCGGATACGCGGTATCCTCCAGGAATCTGGGGTCCCCGTCCCAGGGCACCAGGTACGCCCGGCCGCTCTTGGTGTCCGGAGCCCCGTGGCCCGAGTAGTAGAAGAACACGGTCGAGTCCTCCGTGACGTTGCGCGGCAGCCAGGATTCCAGGTTCTTGGCCAAGCCCGCCCGGCTGGCGTATTGGCCCGTCAGGTAGACGATGTTCCTTTCCGGATAGCCCAGCGCGAGCAGGTGCGCGCGCACGGCCGCCGCGTCTCGCTCCGCGAAGCGCGCTTCCGGTATGCCCGCGTATCTCTCGATGCCGACCACCATGGCGAAGCGGCCGGGTTCTTCCTTCACGCTGTAGTCCGGAGCGTCCACATCCGAGCTGTACGCGGGCTCCGAAGGCGTGGAAGGAGCGGGCGCTTGCGCCCTCCGGGCCTTGGGCTCGCGAGCCAGCGAAGCGGCCGTCTTGGCCAGCTTCGAGGAGCCGTCGACGGCTTCGCTCAGCGCCTTCAGGGTCTTCTCGGCCGCGCGCTCCCTGATGTCCGAGGGCGTGAGCGGGGGCCTCCCTCTTTGGGAGCCGCTGACCCTGAAGGAATCGACGGTCTCCTTGGCGGGCGTGAGCAGGACCGCGAGAACCTCATAGCGCGACTTGCCGAAGATGGTGCGGGCGACGCTCGATTCGACCGCCACCACGGCGATCAAGTCGGCGCCCGCTTCCGCGGCTTCGTCGAAGCTCTTGACCGTCACGACTCCCCGGAACTTCTTCTGAAGCAGGGCGGCCACCTCGTCAAGCATCTCAGCGTCGTGCTCGGACGGCTCGGCCTTGTCCGCGCCCTTTCCTAGATAGCGGGCCGTCTCCGGGGAGGCGGCCGAGTCGATCAGAGCCACCGCGAGGCGTTCGATGCCGCCGTCCGCCGGGGAGGCTTGAAGTCCGCGCGGACCCGCGGCGCTCGCCGTAGAGAGGGCGAGGACAAAGGCTATGGATGGAGTTTTCATCAGGAGTTATCCTTCCCATTCTTTCGGGATGATAGATTCTAGAAAAAAACGGTCAAGCCCGGCCGCTTCGCTTCGCGCTCTTGACACGGAGCCGCGCCGCTTCTAATATCAACCAGGACCACGCGGGGCGCGGCCCCGCCGCGGAGGTTTGCCATGATCAAGCTCAACGCCGAGAAGCACCAGCCGGGGATCCTTTTCGCCGCGCAGCTCCTCTGCGTGGCCGCCCGCACCGCGCCCAAAAGCAAGGGCATGGACTTCCTTGTGACGGCGGTGGTTACCGGATCCCAGAAGATGCGGCTCTGCCGGAGGATGCGCGAGATCGCCAAGAGGGACAAGGCGGACTTCTTCGAGCGCGACGCCGGGAACATCGAGCGGGCTCCGGCCGTCGTCCTTCTGGGGAGCCGCAAGGAGCCCCTCGGCATACCCCGCTGCGGCTGCTGCGGTTTCAAGGACTGCAACGCCATGAAGGCCGCGGGGGGCACCTGCGCCTTCAACTCCACCGACCTCGGGATCGCCGTGGGCTCGGCCGCGAGCCGGGCGGCCGACCTGCGTCTGGACAACCGGGTCATGTACAGCGCGGGCAAGGCCGCGCTCGAGCTCGGGCTGCTCGGCAAGGGGGTCGCCATCGCGTACGGGATCCCCCTCTCGGCGACGGGCAAGAGCCCCTTTTTCGACAGGGAAAAGAAGAAGTAGGCCGCCGCGTGGGAAGCTCCATACGCGCGACCGGAGATCCGCGTCGCGGATCTCCGGTCGTATGCGTCGCCCGGGCGGGGAACGCCTCAGACCGAGGGCTGTGTCTTCCTCGTCTTCTTCCGCGGCGCGCTTTTCTTGGACGTCTTCGCGTTCGCGCGGGTCTTGGGCGACTTCTTCGCCGCCGCTTCCCCCGCCGTTTTCGCGGGCATGGGCCTCTTCGCGGCCTTCTCCTTCTTGGCCGCTGATTGGGCCTTCTTAATCATCCGCGCGACGGCTTTGTTGAGGGCCTGCTTGTAGCCCGAGAATCCCTCCGCGATGTCCTTCTCGGTGAGCCGGTACCCGATGTCCGGCTTGACGCCGAGGTTCTCGATGGGCTGGCCGTTGGCTCTCAGCGCCAGGGTGATCGTGTAGGAGATCCCGGCGATGCCGAACTGGTTCGGGAACTGCATCATCTGAACGGCGCCGCCGGCGCCGGCGGTGCGCACCCCGAAGGTCTTGGCGCGCTTGTTGTCCTGGAGGATGGCGGGCAGGAAGTCCGCGGCCGAGAAGTCCAGAGCGTTGGTCAGGACGATGATGGGCTTGGTGTAGCGTTGGCTCTCATGGGGCTCGACCTGGTCGACGCCGAGCATGTCGCCCAGCTCGGTGAGGCGGCGGCCGGCCTTGAGCTGCGCGAGCACGAACCGGGCGTAGCTCACGAACTGGCGCCACAGCTTCATAGTCACCGAATAGCCGTCCAGACTGGGGCCGAGCACCTGCATGGCGTCGAAGTCGGTCCGGACCAGCGGGTCGATCTTCACGGTCTTCGCCGCCTGGAAGGCTTCCGCCTCGCCCACCATGATGCGCTGCTTGGGGACCTTTAGCGGGCGGCCGGTCAGGCGTGAGAGGATGCCGTACATGAAGAACAGGCTGCCGCCCCCGTTGTTGACCTGGTCGAGGACCAGGGCGTCGGTCTTTTGCTCGAACTCGGCGATGATATCGCCGAAGAGCTCCGCCACCATCGCGTCCTGCATGTAGCTGGGGATGCGGATGTATCCCACGCGCTTGCCGTCCTCGGTCTTGTAGATGTAGGCGTGCAGCGGGGAACGGCCCGGGGCCTCCCACTGGATCTCGCCCAGCTCGGGGACGAAGCTCTTTCTGGCGCCGATCTGGAAGGGGTTGTCCGTTTCCGGCCCCGCCATTTTCGATAGCAGGGCCGCGAAGGGGTGCAGCGCGAGGGGGATCAGTCTCTGGAGAGCCTCCCGCGCCTTGGCGAAGGCGCTCGTTTGCCCGGCGTCGGCGGGTGGAGCGTCCTGCTTCAGCGGGTCGAGGCTTTCGAACAGGTTGCCGCCGTCGCGGACCGGGACGTCCTCCGGGACCATCTCTTCCATGTACCGCCACTCGAGCTGCGCGGAGCGGACCTCGCCGGTCCGGGTCTTGATCTTCAGCCGGACGGGGCCTTGGGGCACGTGGTTTCCGCCTTGCCGGGCTCGGTGGGTCAGGAGCATCTCGGCCACGGCCGTGTCCGTGAGGAATGTGTTCGCGGATTTGGACTGGCGCAGCTGGGAGACGGCCTCCTGGACGGGCCTTCCGTCGAACTCCACGACCTGGTCTCCCACCTGGAAGGGGAAGGTCTCCTCAGGGAGCGCCTTGCGGTCGATGTGGGCGATGAAATGCTTGCCTCCCGCCCCCACGATGTCTAGGGGCAGGCTCGCCATCTCGGTGGAATAGAACTGGATCCCGACGTGATAGTCCTTCAGGGACCTCACGAACGCCGCGACGATGCGCTGGAACTCGCGGGTCGTGATGTGCGGAGACTTCTGTATCTGGCTTTTGGCCTTGTCGTACTCGCGCTTGAGGTCCGTGCCGAACTTCTTGTTCTTCCATTCGAGGGGGGCGTAATGCCCGGAGAACACCGAGGCGACGTAGTCGAGCGTCCGGACCATCTGTCGCTTGACGAGTTGCTGCCCGTCGGCATGGGCGGCGGGCAGCAGCGAGGCGGCCTTGCTCTGCGTGCGGGAGGCGGAGGCGTCCGGCCGGGCCGCCGGCGTCGCGCCGGAGGCGCCGCCGTCGGTGCCGTGCGTGAGCAGGCGCATCAGCCGGCTGCCCAGGCCGTGGGCGGCGCTCGCCGAGGCTTGCGGCACCGGGCCCGCCGAGTCCACGGCCGCCCGGACTTCCCGGGATATCTGCCGCACGCTGCGACCCGCGCGGGTCCGCGCGGCCGCGTCGGCGGGATCGGGGGCGGCCGCCGGGACG
>JBDREN010000057.1:0-9919 GCA_043819795.1 Elusimicrobiota bacterium | reverse complement strand
AGACGGACGTCGTGGAGTTGATGTTCGAGTACGCGACGAGGAAGTTCGTCCCGTCGAAAGCGACGCTATGGAACCCGGCCATTTCGTCTTCGTCGGTCTCGGCGATGACGAACTCCTGCGCGCCCTTGGCGTGGACCAGCGCGGGACCGGAGCCGTCGTCGAGGCCCTCGGCCCCGGTGAGCGCGGTGGCCGCGCCTTCGATGAACTTGAACGGCGCGCTGGACATCTCGGTCGCCAGCCAGATCTCGTCGGTCCCGCTGATGGCGATGCCGTGGCTCTCCTCCTGGTTCGCCACGGTCTTCGCGAAGAGGAGGCTGCCCGCCTGGTCGTACTTCCAGACCGCCACCTCGTCGGTGCCCGAATAGATGTCCACCTCGCCGGCGACGTAGACGTTGCCGCTCGAGTCCAGAGCCATGCCCGACGGTATGTCCGTGCGCGACGGCGACTCGCTGTGCCAGGTCTTCACGACCTGCGTGCTGCCCGCGAGGTCGTACTTGATGAACGCCAGGTCCTGGGTGTCGCCCGCGGCGCTGTACCGGCTCGCCGCCGCGTAGATCGCGCTCGTGGACAAGGCTAGCTTGGCGTCGATATCCTCCAGGTCATGCATGTAGCCCGGCAGGAGGAACGGTCCGGCCGTCAGGCCCGTCCCCGTCGCGTTGTATTTCCACAGAGCCAAGTCCATCTTGGCGACCCCGGCGTTCGCGCTGTTGGAGGAGAAGCCGATGAGCCACTTCTCGTCGGCGCCGTCTATCGCGATGTCGAAAGCGAAATCATTGTCCGACGGGCCGAAATACGCGGTCGTACGGCTCAACAGGCCCGTCGTGGCATTGTACTTCCAGAGCGCGAGGGCGTAAGTCGCGTCGTCCGTCTCCCAGCTGCCGCCGGTCTGGATGAAGCCGGCGAGCCAGAGGTTGCCCGACGAATCGCGGCCCACCCCGGCGGAGCACTCCTCGAGGTTGTAGGCGGGGTCGTTGTAGGTGGCGCTGGCCAAAAGCACGCTGCCCGAGGCCGCGACCTTGTATACGGCCAGGTCCAAGGAATGGGTCGCCGGCCCCGACGCCGTCCCCACTGCGTAGGCGTTGTCCGACCCGTCAAACTCGATGTTCCAGGTGAACGCCTCGTCATCCGCGTCCGGCAGGGCCGTTGAGGAGACGAACACGCCCGCCGAGTCGTGCTTCGAGAGCCGGACGTCGCCGTAATCGGCGAGGACCTCCCAGATGTTGCCCGAGCCGTCTATGGCCACCGCGAACCCGCCGTTGTCGCCGCCGCCGCTCGCGCAGGCGGTGAACGGCGGCGTCGCTTCCGTGCCGCTGAACGTCACCTCACGGGTGGCCGTCACGACGTACCCCGCGCAGGATTCCTGCCCTTGCGGGACGTCCGGCGTGCAGACGCTCATGATGTACGTCGTCCCCGGCAGAAGCGGCGCCCCCAGGTGATTGGTGAGCGTGAAGCTCGTCTCCGTCGTGTTCCCCCCGCCCTGGAACAGGCCGTCCACATAACCGATGCATTGCCCGGTGGGAGACGTCCCGATCCCAACGGTGAACTGGGTGTCGGGCGGATTCCCGTTCGCGTCCCAGGAGATCGTGATCGTCCCGCTCGTGCGGCTCACGATCGTGGCCGACGTCGGCCGTACCGGCTGGCGGGTCACGCTGATGCTGGCCACGCCCACCGTGAAAGCTGTCTGGTAATTGGACTCGTCGTCCCGGGCCCGGGAGACGATGCTGAAGGTCCCCGTTCCGGTGTTGACGGTGAACGTGGACGTCAAGACCCAGTTCGCCGTCCCCGCCGCCAGGATCCACATGGGCGTCGCGCCGTAGGTCGTCCCGTCGAAGTACATGCCGTCCGACATGCGCTGGATGGACACCCGCACCTCGGTCACCGCGCTGTTGTCCGCGGCCGTGCCCGAGATGGTCATCAGGTTCGGCACCGTGGAGTTGTGCGCGGGGTACAGGATCGCCGAGGTAGGCGGCACGGGCCCCGGGTCCTCCCCCTCAGCCCCGGAGAGCGCCGCGGCCGTCCCCTCGATGAACTTAAAGGGAGCTGTGGACAACTGGGTCGCCAGCCAGACCTCGTCCGTCCCGCTGATGGCGATGCCGCGGCCTTGCTCGTGGTTCGCCACCGTCTTCGCGAAGACGAAGTTCCCGGACTGGTCGTACTTCCAGACCGCCAACTCATTGGTGCCCGAATCCATGTAGGGCCGGCCGCTGATGTAGACGTTGCCGCTCGAGTCGAGCGCGATCCCATCCGGCTCCTCCGAGCGCGACGGCGAGGTGCTGTGCCAGTACTTCAAGACCTGCGTGCTGCCCGTCAGATCGTACTGGACGAACGCCAAGTCCACGCTCGTGCGCGCGCTGTTGATCTTCTGGCCCGCCGCGTACAGGGAACTGCCGCTCAAGACCAGCCGGGCGCTGGGGTCGTCGTAGGTGTTCAGATAAGAAGCCAGGCGGAACGGCCCTCCCGCCGACGCCGTGCCCGCGGCGTCGTACTCCCAGAGCGTCAGGTCCAGCTTGTCCGGGCCCGGGTTCGCCGGGTTAGACGAGTAGCCGATGATCCACTTCTTGTCCTGAGCGTCCACCTGGATGTCGAAGCCGGCTTCGGCTCCGCCCGTCCCGGTATACGACGTCGTCAGGCTCAGCAGGTTCGTCGCCGTGTCGAACTTCCACAGGCCCAGGTCGGAGCGCTCGTCATCCTCGTTCGGGCTGACCCCCTGGTACCTCTGGATATAGCCGGCGATCCAGATATTGCCCGAGGCGTCCGCATCGCTGCCCAGAGAGAACTCGTCGAGGTTGTAGACGGCGTCGTTATAGGTCGCGCTGGCCACGAGCACGTTCCCCGCGGAATTCACCCTGTAGACGGCCAGGTCCTCCCCGACGGTGAACGAGCTCGACGCGGCGCCGATCGCGTATGCGTTGCCGGAGAGATCGAACTCGATGCTGAACATCGAATCGGCGTCGGCGCCCGGCAGGGCTACCGAGGAGACGAACACCCCGGCCGAGTCGTGCTTCGCGAGCCAGAACGACTCGTTCTCGGCGGCGATCTCCCAGATGTTGCCCGAATCGTCTGTGGCCACCGCGAACCCGCCGCTGTCCCAGCCGCCGGCGCAGGCCGTGTAGGAAGGATTGTTCTCCGTGCCGCTGAAAGTGCCTTCCCGGGTGGCCGCCACCAGGTACGAGGCGCAGGATTCCTGCCCCTGCGGGACGTCCGGGGTGCAGACGCTCATGATGTACGTCGTCCCAGGCAACAGCGGCGCCCCCAGATGATTGGTGAGCGTGAAGGTCGACTGCGCCGTATTCCCACCGCCCTGGAACAGGCCTTCCACATAACCGATGCATTGCCCCGTGGGAGAGGTCCCGATCCCGACGTTGAACTGCGTGTCGGGCGGATTCCCGTTGGCGTTCCAAGATATGGTAATCGTGCCACTGGTGCGGCTCACGATCGTGGGCGAGGTGGGCCGCACGGGCTGCCGGTTAACGCTGATGCTGGCCACCCCGACGGTGAACGCGGTCTGGTAATTGGTGTCGTCGTCCCGGGCCCGGGAGACAATGACGAATGTCCCGGTCCCCGTGTTGACGGCGATGGGGGAGCTCAACACCCAGGTCGCGGTCCCCGCGGCCAGGCTCCAGGTCTGCGCGGGGTTGTAGCCGGCGCCGTCAAAATAGAAGCCGTCGGACACGCGCTGGATGGACACCCGCACCTCGGTCACCGCCGTTTCGTCGGCCGCCGTGCCGGAGATCGTCATGAGGTTCGGCACCGTCGCGTTGTGCGCGGGGAAGGTGATCGCCGAGGTGGGCGGCTGAGGTCCCGCATCCAGGCCCTCGGCGCCGGAGAGGTCCGTCGCCGAGCCTTCGATGAAATTCAACGGCAAGGCGGACTGGCGGGTCGCCAGCCAGATATCGCCCGAACCGGCGATGGCGATGTCCCGGCCCTGCTCTTCGCTCTCGACGGTCTTGGCGAAGAGCAGGTTCCCGGCCGAGTCGTACTTCCAGACAGCCAGAGCGTCCGTACCGGATTCGACGTTCTTACTTCCGGTGATGTACATGTTCCCGCCGGAGTCCAGGGCGACCCCTTCCGGGACGTCGTCCGCCGAAGCGGAGGTGCTGTGCCAGAACTTGAGGACCTGGGTGCTGCCCGCGAGGTCGTACTTGACGAACGCCAGGTCGATGCTGTCGGCCGCCTCGCTCAGCCGCGTCGCGGCCGCGTAGACCGCGCTCGGGGTCACGGCCACCTTGGCGCCGACATGGTCTAGATCGTACATATAGCCCGGCAAAGTGAACGGCCCGGCCGTGAGCCCCGTCCCCGCGGCGTCGAACTTCCACAGGGCCAGATCGAGCTTCAAGTCCCCGGCGTTCGCATTGTCGGAGGAGTAGCCGATCACCCACTTCTCGTTCGCGGCGTTCACCGCGATGCCGAAGCCCGCGTCCATCGCCGATGGACCGGCATACGTCGTCGTCAGGGTCAATGAATCGGTAGTGGTGTCGTACTTCCAGACCCCTAGGAGGAACGTCACGTCGTCGGTCTCCCAGCTGCCGCCGGTCTGGATGGCGCCCGTGATCCAGATGTTGCCGGCCGTGCCGGTCGCCGCGTGGATGCCGATCTCATCCAGATCATAGGACGAATTGTTATACGTCCGGCTGGACATCACCACGTCGCCCGAGGACGGGACCTTGTAGACGACCAGATCCTCGCTCACGGTGAGCGCGCCCGACGCGGTCCCGATCGCGTAGACGTTGCCTGCGCCGTCGAAAGCGATGTTCCAGAACTCCTCGTCCTCCGCGGCGCCCGGCAGGGCCACCGAGGAGACGAACACGCCCGCCGAGTCGTGCTTCGAGAGGCGGTATACGTCGCTCGCGGCGATGACCTCCCAGATGTTGCCCGAGCCGTCTATGGCCACGGCGTAGCCGCCCGTGCGGACGTCGCCGCTGCCGCCGCCCCCCTCGGCGGTGTACGTTAGGTTGATCCGCTTGGTAAAAGCATCGTTGTCTCTCACCCCTGCGACATACACATTCGTGGAGTCGATGACCCCGATGCCCCCGATGAACCCGCCGGCTAAAGTGGTGTTGTATGTGTACGAGGCAAGGTTATTGCTTAGGCGGTCCACCCGGTCCCGCGTGACGTATACCTCGCCGGTCGGCTTATCCACCACGATCCTGGAGCAACACCCCATTGAAGAGGTAGTCAAAACGGGCGCCGAGGAGATGAACGCCAAGCTGGAGTCGAACTTCGCGACGGTTGTCATAGCGGTCACGCCGTCCGTGGCTACGCCCACCACGAAGACATTCCCCGAAGAGTCCACCGCCAAGTCGCCCCCGCGGCTCTTTGTCCATAGCGCATAGGTGGTCGAGGAGACGAACGCGAGCGTCGAGATGGAATACTTGTGAAGCTCCAGATACGCGTCCCCTTCAGCTTCGACCGAGAGGTAGACGCTGTCCGCTGAGTCATCGGTCGCCATGTGAACGCCGATGTAGCCGGCCGCACGCACGACGGTCGAAGCGACCCACACCAGGTTCCCATCACGCTTCACGAGGACCATGTCGGAACCCTGGAAGCCCATATTAAGCACGGCACTTCCGTCCCCCGTCACGGCCAAGTCCTCACCGATGGACGCTATGGTGGACGACACCTCCACCAAGTCGGGTCCGTACTTGACCATCCGCACGACGTTCGGCGTCACCTTCCCGGTCGCGTAGAGGAACCCGCTCTGATCGAGCGCCGCGTTCCATATATAGTCGGCGCCGCCGGCGTCGAACGTCGCCGAGGCCCGAAGCACGCCCGTGGAGCTGTACTTGATGGCCAGCCAGTCCTCGCCGTTCGCGCCCAGCGACGAAGCGCCCACGACGTATACGTAGGGCCCGCCCGCGGTGATGGTGTCTATGGCCAGGTCTCTAAGACTATCCTCGTCCCCGCCGTCGTAGAGCGCGCCGCTCGCCTGGTCGAAGTCGCCCGAGAACGTGCCGGTCGTGCCGCCGGCGGCGCCTTCCAGCCCCTCGGCGCCGGAAAGGTCGGAACCGGCGGTCCAGTGGTACGGCCCGCTCGAGGTCACGGCCAGCCAGATCTCTGCGCTCGAGTTGACGGCGATGGCGTTGGCCTCGGAGTGTCCACCGACGGTCTTGGCGAAGACGAAGTTCCCGGCCTGGTCGTACTTCCAAAGCGCGCCCGCCGGACCGCTCCCGACATCCACGGACCCCGCGATGAGCACGTCCATGTTGTTGTCGAAGGCGATGTCGAACATCATCTCCGTGCCCGTGGAGGACTCGCTGTGCCAGTACTTCTCGACCACGGTGCTGCCGGAGACGTCGTACTTGAGGAAAGCCAGGTCCAGGTTGGTGTGCGGGGCGTTGGCGATGTTGGCGGCCACGTACAGGGCGTCCACGTCCACGGCGATCCTGGCGTTGCCCTCGAAATCCGCCGCGTAGCCGGTGCGGACGTAAGGCCCGCCCGCGAGCGTCATGCCGTCGGCGGCGTACTTATAGAGCTCCAGGTCCACCGGCAACTGCGGGTTCGCGCCGGTGGAGGAGAGGCCCACCACCCACAGCTCGTCCGATCCGCTCACGCCGATCCCCATGCCGATGCCCCCGGCGTAGGTGGTGGTCCGGGTCAGGAGCGTGCCGCTGGCCTTGAACAAGGCCCAGGCGAACTCCTCGCCCGCCCCGACCTGGACCGCCCCGGTCATCCAGATGTTCCCGGCGGAGTCCATGGCGGCGTCCGTCACGTAGTCCGCCAGATTGTACTCGGGGCTGTTGTAGGTGGCGCTGCTCAAGATCGCCCCGCCGGCCGGGGACGCCTGGTAGACCACCACGTCCTCGCCCACCGTGTACGGCCCGGAAGCCACGCCGATGACAAAGGGGGTGCCGTTCCCGTCAAAGACGATGCTCCACATGTCCCAGGAGTAGGAGGCGTCCGGCAAAGTCACCGAGGTCATGGGCGCGCCGGCCGCGCTGAATTTGGTCAGGATGAGGGTGCTCGTGGGGCTGCTCGGGACGACCTCCCAGATCATCTCGCCCATGCCCAGAGCGATGGCCCGGCCTCCACCCGCGCCCTCGGACTCGCCGCCGACCGAGTTGGCGTTGAGGCGCTTGCTCTTGAAGTCGCCGCTCTCGTCCATGAGCGACACGTAGACGCTCGACGACGTGACAACCTTCATCGAGCCGTAGTGGTCGGCGGTGCCGAGCTCGATCTTGTCGCCCAGGAACATGTTCAGGCTGACCAGGCCCGGGAAGTTGCCGCTGCCGGTCACGTAGAGCCGCGCGCTCGCCGCGTCGTAGGACAGGGCGCGCTGGTCGTAGACGTCCATGGGCCCGGCGTCCTGGAACGAGGTCGAGCTGACCACCGTGAGGTTCGTGTCGAGCTTGTATACGTGCGTGCGGGAGTCCGCGTCCGAGGAGACGGCGGTGACGTAGATGGTGTCGTTCACCGTCTCCATGGTGGCGCCGGTGAAGAACGTGGCGTCCGCGATAGTCTTCGTCGGGACCGCGCTGTTCGTCAGATCCGGATTATATTTCTGGACCACGATCTGGTTGGTGGTGGTGCATACGCCCACCACGTAGACGCTGCCGCTGAGATCGGCGCCCAGGTTGCGCTTGTGCCGGCCCGGGGCGAAGTCGCCTGGGATCACCGTATTGGTGGACAGCAGGGCCAGGCTCTGCGAGAACAGGTTGACGTTCAAGGTGGCGCCTATCACGGAGGTCGCGTAGACCGAGGCGCCGACCTCAAGCACGCCCTCGAAGTAGCCCGCGCCTCCCTGGAAGGACGCCAGCTCAGAGACCTCGGACCCATACTTGGCGATGCGGCGCTCCGTCCCGGCCGCCCGGCCGGCCACGTAGAGGTCGGAGCCGATGAACTCGTCCTCGAGCCTGTCGTCGGTGCCGGCGCCGCTGTTCCAGGTCGCCGAGGCGTTGAGCACTCCCTCGGAGCTGTATCGGACGATGAGCCAGTCGTTGCCGTTGGCGCCCTGCGCGGTGTAGCCCACCACAAGGGTACTGGTGCTGTCGTCAATTGTAATGGCGTGGGCCCCGTCCTCGGCCCCGCCGTCATACACGGCGCCGGTCCCCTGATTGTAGTCGCCCGTGAACTGGGCGTAGCTAGGGCTCACTAAGGAAGCGCACAGGAGCAGGGCGGCCAAAGGCAGCCCCGCGGCAAGGCGGGAAGAAGCGCTCACGGCGCTCTCTCGGCTATTCGTTCTCGGCGTTTCGCTCACTTCGTCTCGACTCAGGCCCGACATTGTAACAAAACGTCTCGGTCCGTCAATGTGACTAAAGTCACATTCCGTCTAAATCTGCGCCAGCGCCCTGCGGCGCTCGTCGGCGACCTTGCGCACCGTCTTGGCCACGCCCGGGTTCTTCTTGAGGATCCGGCTAAAATCATTCGCCTTCAGCTCGAAGAGCTGGGTCGGCTTGAGCGTCTTGACCGTCGCGTTGCGCGGGTGCCCGAAGAGGAGCGACATCTCCCCGAAGAACTGGCCTTCCTTCAGCTTGGCCACCGGCTTGTCCCAGTTCTTCTTGGAGACTTCCACCCCTCCCTTATATATAAGGAAAAAGCTGTCCCCCTTCCCGCCCTCCTTGCAGAGCACGCGCCCCTTGGGGTGGTCCTCGAGATGGATGTACGGAAGCACCCCGGCCAGCTCCTTGAGGCTCAGCTTCGCGAAGAAGCCCATGCCCCTCAGGCCCTTCTCGAGCCAGCGGTACTCTCCCTCTCCCAGCCGGACGCTCTTGCCGTTGCCCGCCATGCTTCTTTCCTCAGTAATCGTACGTGAACCCGAAGAGATAGTTCGCCGTCGAATAGTTGTACCTGTACGTCTTCTCGTAGGCCATGTTCGACCGGGCCCACAGGACGCTCGTCTGCGCCATCAGCCGGAAATTCGGCACGATCGGGTAGCCGTAGGTGAGCGTCAGCAGGTAGCGGTCCTGGTGCTGCTTGTCGTCCTGGTAGACGCCGCCGCCGTTCTGGATCCGCCGCCCCGTGTACTGAAGCCGCGTATACGTGATCCCGGCCCCGGCCGTGAAGGGGTTCTTATTGTCGCCCCACGAGAAGCTGGCGTTCGGCCCGGCCGAGACGCTCGTGTAGCTGTAGGAATCGGGGATGAATATGGTCTGCCCCGCGTCGAAAGTGTTCTGGTTCGAGCCGTTGTAGGTGAAGCCGGTCCGGAAGCCCAGGCCCATCCGGATCTTCCCGCCCATGATCTGCCTCGGGTAGCCGACCGAAAGCGTCAGGCTGTTGTTGAAGTCCTGGCGGTCGTAGGGCTTGTTGCCGTTGGGCTGGCCCTGCCGGTTGATGATCGGCTGGTCCGCGAAGGTCTGCCACAGGAAGCGATAGGAGGCCTGCAGCGACACCTTGGGGTCTTCGTATGGGTAGGGGCGGGTGGCCGTGAAGCTGAGCTCCTGGTTGAACGTGTCGAGGACGTCGGTGCCGGCGGTCTCGCGGCCGAGCGGGTTGCCGTTGGGGTCCACCCCGGACTGCGACTCCAGCGAGTTGTAGTTCGGGAAGCGGATGTAGTAGAAGTCGTAGCCGAACCGGTACGAGAACGGCTCGCGGTACACGTTCTCCGCCTCGAAGCCGACGCCGATCTTCTCGTAGTCGAAGAGTCCCTGGCCCCAGGTCTCGTCGCGCGTCTCTTTAAGGAACTCCCACTTGTAGTGGGCCCCGGACTTGAAGCGCCAGGGGGAGTACTCGGGCTTGTAGTGGGCGCCCAGGCCGAGGCGGTGGTCCATCCCCTGCTGGAAAAGCGTGCCCGAGCCGACCGAGTCGCTGACGGACTTCGTGCCGCGGAAGTACGAGCTGTAGATCGGGAGCAGGCTCCACTCCTCGTCCAGCTTGACGACCGGGGCCGCCTGGGCGCGGATGTTCGCGTTCAGGTTCGACTTGTCGCTCGAGAAGAAGTACTGGCCCCCGAGCAGGGAGATCCTGTAGAGGGGGACGACCTCGA
>JBDREN010000056.1:0-41147 GCA_043819795.1 Elusimicrobiota bacterium | reverse complement strand
CCAGAAGCAGCCGCCGCCGGGGACGCAGTCCCCGGCCGGGGCCCCACCAGGGCAGCCGGCCGGCGGGCCTCCCGCCGGCGCGTCCCCGAAGCCGTCGCCGGGACGCAACTTCATCCTCGTCGTCGACGACGATCCCCTCATCCGCGACATGCTGCTCAGCAAGCTGGAGTCGGCCGGCTACCGGGTGACCTGCGCCGAGGACGCCGCCCAGTCGGTGATCCAGGCGGAGGGGATGCGGCTTTCATTGATCATCTCCGATATCGAGATGCCGGGCTTCGGCAGCGGCGTGGACGCCCTGCGGAGGCTGCGCGCCTCGAGCTATGTCCCGAAGAACCTCCCCGTCATCTTCGTCACCGGCATGCCCCCCGCCGAGGCGCAAAAGATCGTCCCCAAGACCGATCCGTACGTCCGCCTCTGCCATAAGCCGGTGGACTGGAAACTGCTCAGGACATGCATCCGCGAGCTGACGGGCATGGACAACCCGCTCGAATAGTGCCGCGATCCGATCATACCGCGCGTCTAGAAGGCCCGAGCGTGAGCGGGGGGCGCCGCTGAACGCCATGACCAGCCTCGGGTTCTGGATCGTCGGCGTGGAGAGCGCGCGGGCGAAGCGCTGGGAGACGCTTCTGACGCGCGAGGGTTGGCAGGTCTCGGTCTCCGACGATTTCGAGGCGCTGCTGGCCGACGCCGCCGAGAGGCGGCTGGGGATCGCCCTCGTGGACTGGGCGGCGCTGCGGGCGCGGGCCGCGGAGGCGCTGCGGCGGCTCAAGTCCCGGACGGCCGGGATCTCGGTCATCCTGGTGTCCGGCCCGGGGCTCGGCCCCGAGAAGGTCATCGGGGTCCTGGAGGCCGGGGCCGACGACCATTTCGTCGACGATATCGACGACCGCCTTTTCCTGGCGAAGCTCAAAGCGCACCTGCGCCGCATCCTGCCGAGCCTGGCCTCGGCCCTCGACGTCCTGAAATCGCCCGGCGGGGAGCTCAAGCTGGACCGCTCCCAGCACGAGGCCTGGATCAAGGGCGCGCGGGGCCGCTGGAGCCCGGTCCGGGGGCTCACTGGAACGGAGTTCCGGTTCCTGGCGCTGTTTCTGGAGCAGCCGGGCAAGGTGCTGGAGCGCCACTATTTCCTTGAGAACGTCTGGAAGGGCAACTACGACGACGTCCGTCCCGGGACCGTGGACAAGCACATCGAGTCCCTCCGCCGCAAGCTCGGCCGCTGCGGCTCGATGATCCGCACGGTCTACGGGGTCGGGTACGCGTTCCGGGAGTCTTGACGGGGCGAGGAGGCCGTGCGATGAGAACGATCCTGGTGGCCGACGACGACGCGATCTTCCTGGACCTCGTCACCGAGATCCTGACGCAGGGGGGCTACACGGTCGTCCGCACCAGGGACGGGCAGGCCGCCTGGGACGCGATGCAGCGACGGACGGTGGACATGGCGGTGCTCGATTTGAACATGCCGAAGATGGACGGCATGGAGCTTACCCGCAAGATCCGCGACGACGCCCGCTTCAGGGACATGCCGATACTCATGCTCACGGTGCGCGCGCTCATCGACGACCAGGTCACCGGCTACGAGCGGGGTGCCGACGACTACCTCACCAAGCCCTTCGAGAGCAAGATGCTGCTTGCCCGCGTGAAGGTCCTCGAGCGGCGCATCCTAAAGTAGTCTTTCCTTAAAGAGCGCCCGGGCGCACCCGCCCGCGGGCGGGGCGAATCTTCATGATCTGTTCGTGATTCGCGCGCGTTTCGGGGCTACGCTTCAAGGAAGGGTCCAGGGTCCCCGGTCCATGTTGTCGAGCATCCTTCTTCTGCTGTGGCGCGCTTTCTCGGCGGTCCGCCGTGCGCGGACCGCGTGGCTCGCCGCAGCCCTGCTCGCGCTGCCGGCGGTCCGGTGCGCGGCGGTCTTGCCTCCTTCGGCCGTCACCGACCTGGCCGTGAGCGCGATCGTCTCCACGGGCCTGGGCGCCAGCTCCATGACCGTGACGCTGACGTGGACGGCTCCGAGCGACGGCGACAGTGGAGACATCAGCGGCGGCACGTTCACCATCCGCTACTCGACGATAGCGTCCATCACCAACGACTCCGAGTTCGACAACGCCCCCTTCTCGGTGGACATCCCCACCGACGCCGTGGCCGGGACCCTGCGCTCCTTCACGACCAGCTTCCTGGACGCGGCCGCGTCGCATTACTTCGTGATCAAGACGACCGACTCCGAGGGCCTCACATCGGGGCTCTCCAACCCGGCGACCGCGCAGGCCTACATCATCGCGGTCCCGGGCACGGGCGGCATCTCGAACAGCATCGCCTGGGCGGACTTCGACGGCGACGGGGACCTGGACTTCGCCGTGGGCAACCAGGGGAGCGATTATGTCGTGACGAACAACGGGGACGGCACGTTTACGCCGTCCGCATTGCCGGGGACGGCGGGACTCTCGCGCGGCGTGGCATGGGGCGACTTCGACAACGACGGGGACCTGGATCTGGCGGCGGCCGTCGGCAGCAACAATGACGAATACATCGCCGTGAACGACGGGGGCGGAAACTTCTCGACGTTCACCTTGACGGGTTCCGGCGGGGACTCCTACGGCGTCTCCTGGGGCGACTACGACAATGACGGGGACCTGGACCTGGCCGTGGGAAATTACGGCGGCCAAGACGAAGTCCTCGCGCGGAACAACGGGGACGGGACTTTCTCGACGTTCACTTTAACGGGCTCCGGCGGGCAATCCGGGGGCGTGGCGTGGGGCGACTACGACAGCGACGGGGACCTGGACCTGGCGGTAGCCAACCTCGGGAGCGATTACATCGCGGAGAACAACGGGGACGGCACGTTCTCGACGTTTACCCTGACGGACCTGGGCGGATGGTCCTTCGGCATCGCTTGGGGCGATTACGACGGCGACGGGGACCTGGACCTGGGCGCGGCGAACAATGGCGACGAGTACCTCGGCGAGAACCAGGGGGGCGGGGCCTTCGCGATGTCCGCGCTGGCGGGGACCGGCGGGAACTCGAGAGGGGCCGCCTGGGGGGATTACGACAACGACGGCGACCTGGACCTGGCCGTGGGAAACACCTCCAGCGCGGACTACATCGCGCGCAACGAAGGGGGAGGGAGCTTCACCCAGATCACGCTCGGCGGCACGGGGTCGAATTCCGGCCTTTCTTGGGGCGACTACGACAACGACGGCGACCTGGACCTGGGCGTGGCCAAAGGGTCGGGAGACGACGAGCTGATCCTTCGCAACGACATCGCGGCTGTCCACAACGATCCCCTGCCCCCGGGCTCCGGGTTCTCGGCCTCCTTCGAGGAGTACGGGATAGCGTCGAGCTCCGGAGTGTTGACGCTCCGTTGGGACGACGCTACCGACGTGGAGACCGCGACGGCCGGGCTCAACTACTTCGTGCGCATGGGGACCACGGCGGTCGCGGGCAGCAGCACGACCCTCAAGATCCCGGCGAGGTACGGACTCGACGGCTACTCGGGAGGGGGCTCGTTCCTCTACAGCACGAAGATCTCCACCTCGCAGCGCGGCCTCAAGATCGCGATGCAGAAGGAGGCCACCGTCTACTGGGCCGTGGTCACGGAGGACGGCGAGCTCCACCGTAGCGTCGAGTCGTCCACGCAGACGGTTTCTCTGGCCGCACCCCCCGCGGTGACGGACCTGGCGGTGAGCGCCATCGTCTCCACGGGCCTGGGGGCGAGTTCCATGACGGTGACCCTCTCGTGGACCGCGCCGCACGACGCCGCGGAGTTCGACGTCCGCTACTCGACGACCGGACCCATCGCGAGCGCCGGCGCGTACACGGGCGCGTCGTTCCAGGCCCCCCCGAGCTCGACGACGGCGGCCGCGGGCGAGCCGCAGCTGCTCTCCATCGACTTCCTGGACGCCGCGGTCACCCACTACTTCGCGCTCACCTCCAAGGACGCGGTCGGCCTGCGCTCCGGGCTCTCCAACCCGGCGACCGCGCAGGCTTACGTCGCGGCGGTGCCGGACACGGGGGGCTCCTCCCGGGGCTTCGCCTGGGGCGACCACGACGGCGACGGGGACCTGGACTTCGCCGTGACCAACAACGGGCCGGACTACGTGGGGACGAACAACGGGGACGGGACGTTCTCGATCTCCACCGTGAGCGGCTCGGGCGGGGACTCGCACGGCGTTGCTTGGGGCGACTACGACGGCGACGGAGACCTGGACCTGGCCGTGGCCGCGGAGGGCAACGGGGCCGAGTACATCGCGGTCAACCAGGGCGGCGGCAGCTTCTCCACCTTCACGCTGACGGGCTCGACCGGGGGCTCGCGCGGCGTGGCCTGGGGCGACTACGACAACGACGGCGACCTCGACCTGGCCCTGGCCAAGAGCGGCTCGGAGCTCATCGCCCGCAACGACGGGGGCGGGGTCTTCGGCACTTTCAGCCTGGACGGCACGAGCGGGGAGTCCTACGGCGTGGCGTGGGGCGACTACGACAACGACGGCGACCTCGACTTGGCCGTGGCCGACAGCGGGACCGCCGGGGAGGACGAGTACATCGCGGTCAACAACGGGGACGGCACGTTCTCGACGTTCACCTTGACGGGGTTCGGCGGACACTCGCGGGGCATCGCGTGGGGCGACTACGACGGCGACGGGGACCTGGACCTGGCCGTTGCCAACGCGGGCTCGGAAGACGAGTACGTGGCGCGCAACGACGGAGGCGGCGCATTCACGCAGATCACGCTCACCGGATCGGGGGGCAGCTCGAACGGGATCGCGTGGACGGACTACGACAACGACGGCGACCTCGACCTGGCCGTGGGCAACTACGGCGCCGGCGAGGACGACTACATCGCGCGCAACGACGGGAGCGGGACGTTCGCGCGGATCACCCTGGCGGGGACCGGCGGCAACACCCAAGGCATCGCCTGGGGCGACTACGACGGCGACGGGGACCTGGACTTGGGGGTCGCGAAATACGGGGAGGACGTGCTCCTGGTGCGCAACGACACCACCACCGTCAACAGCGTCCCCGCGGCGCCCGCCTCCGGATTCTCCTCGACGTTCGAGGAGTACTCCGCGGTCTCGACGTCCGGGACCCTGACGCTGCTTTGGGACGACGGCTCCGACTTGGAGACCTCGACGGCCGCCCTCAACTACTTGGTGCGCGTCGGGACGAACCCCGGGGGAAGCGAGGTCCTTCCTGTTCCCGAAAGCTGCGGCCTGGACGGCTACTCGGGCGGCGGCTCCTTCCTCTACAGCACCTGGATCTCCACCTCCCAGCGCGGGATCAGGGTCGCCGCGCCGAAGCAGAACACGGTGTACTGGGCCGTGGTGAGCGAGGACGGCGGGCGCAACCGCAGCCCGGAGTCGGGCCAGCAGTCGGTGGGGCTCTTCGTCCCCGGGGCCGTGACGGACCTGCAGGTCTCGACGATCGGCACCGACGGTTACGGGGCGAGCACCATGTCGGTTACGCTCACCTGGACGGCTCCGGGCGACGACGGCTACGCGGGCGCGATCTCGAGCGGGACGTACGACCTCCGCTACTCGACGTACGCGGCCATGACCGGCGGGGCGGCCTACGAGGGCGCGTCGTACGGCGTGGTTCTGGGAACTTCGGTCAGCCCGGGGGAACAGCAGGTCCTCACGCTGACCGGCCTGGACTACGGCAAGACCCACTACTTCGCGATCACGACCAAGGACGGCGCCGGCCTGCGCTCGGAGCTTTCCAACCCGACGACCGCCTACGCCTACGTGCTCGCGGTGGAAGGCTCCGCGCGCGACTCCCAGGGCCTGGCGTGGGGGGACTACGACGGCGACGGGGACCTCGACCTAGTGGTGGCGAACCCGAACGCCGCGCACCAGGACCAGCTGTTCACCAACGAGGGCGGGGGGGTGTTCACCCAGTCGGTCCTCGCCGGGGGCTGCACCTCCCAGTCCTTCGCCTGGGGCGACTACGACAACGACGGCGACCTCGACCTGGCCGCGGCGAGGACCGACAGCGACTCGGCGCTGCTCCGCAACGACGGAGGGACGTTCATCGAGGTCGATCCCAACCCGCTGGGCGGCTCGGGCGGGGATACGTGGGGCGTGGCCTGGGGGGACTACGACAACGACGGGGACCTGGACCTGGCCTTCGCCAACTCCAACGTGTCCGAGTACGATTTTATCGCGCGCAACGACGGGGGCGGGAGCTTCTCGACGTTCACCGTGGCCGGGACCACCGGCGTCTCCCGCGGCGTGGCCTGGGGCGACTACGACAACGACGGCGACCTCGACTTGGCCATCGCGGCCGACAGCCCGAATTCCGTCCTCGCCACCAACAACGGGGACGGGACATTCAGCGCGCCCAGGCTCAACGTTACCGATTACTCCCAGAGCGTGGGCTGGGGCGACTTCAACAACGACGGGTATCTGGACCTCGCGTTCGCGAGGTCCGGCGGCAACGACACGATCATCCGGCGCAACAGCGGAGACGGTGCGTTCGTCGGCGTCTCGCTGGCCGGCACGGGGGGCGACTCCCTGGGCGCCGCCTGGGGGGACTACGACAACGACGGCGACCTCGACTTGGCCCTGGCCAACGACAACGGCGAGGACGAGTTCATCCTGCGCAACGACGGGGGCGACGCGTTCATCAAGGTCGTCCTGGATGGCTCCGGAGGCGACTCGCCGGGCGTCTCCTGGGGGGACTACGACGGCGACGGCGACCCGGACCTGGCGGCCTCCAACTTCAACGCCCAAGACGAGCTCATCCTGCGAAACGACGCCGCCGGCACCAACGCCAGCCCCGTCGCCCCGAGCTCGTTCTCGGCTTCCTTCGCCGAGTACGGGGTCTTCTCCGATTCGGGGGTCCTGACCCTGCGGTGGGACGGCGCGACCGACGCGGAGACCTCGACGGCCGCTCTCAACTACTTCGTGCGCGTCGGCACGACGACCTCGGGGAGCAGTACGACTTTCAAGATCCCGGACCGCTACGGGCTCGACGGATTCTCCAGCGGCGGCTCGTTCCTCTATAGCACGCGGGTCTCCGCGACCCAGCGGGGCATCAAGCTCTTCGCGCAGAAAGAGATGACCTTCCACTGGGGCGTGGTGACCGAGGACGGCGCGTTCAACCGCAGCTCCGAGTCGGTCGAGCAGACCTCCGACTTGAGCGCCCCCGCGGCCGTGACCGACCTGGCCGTCGCCGCCATCGTGTCCACGGGGCTGGGAGCCGGCGAGATGACGGTGACCCTGACCTGGACCGCTCCCGGCGATAACGGCTTGACCGGGACCATAACGGACGGGGTGTTCGACATCCGCTACTCGACCATCGCGGCGATTCTGACCGAGGCCGACTACGTGAACGCGCCCTTCCTATCGACGTTCACGGCCACGGTCTCCCCCGGGACGCGGCAGACCCGCGACGTCACGGGCCTCGACGCGTCGGCCACCCACTACTTCGCGCTCACCGTCAAAGACACCTTCGGCGCGCGCTCCGGGCTCTCGAACCCGGCCACGGGGCAGAGCTATATCCTCGCTCTCGAAGGCACGGGCGGCGACTCCTACGGCATCGCCTGGGGAGACTACGACGGCGACGGGGACCTGGACCTGGCCGTGGCCAACGGCGGCTCGGAGGACGAGTACATCGCGACCAACAACGGCGACGGGACGTTCTCGACGTTCACCTTGACGGACTCGGGCGGCGACTCGCGGGGCTTGGCCTGGGGCGACTTCGACAACGACGGGGACCTGGACCTGGCCGTTGCCAACGCGGGCTCGGAGGACGAGTACGTGGCGCGCAACGACGGCGGCGGGACCTTCTCGACGTTCACGCTGACCGGCTCGGCCGGCGACTCGCAGGGCGTGGCCTGGGGCGATTACGACAACGACGGGGACCTGGACCTCGCGGTGGCCAACGCCAGCGGACAGGCCGAATACATCGCGACCAATAACGGGGACGGGACCTTCTCCACCTCCACGCTGGCCGGGTCGGGCGGGAACTCCTACGGCATCGCGTGGGGCGACTACGACAATGACGGGGACCTGGACCTCGCGATCGCCAACGACGGGAACGACTATATCTCGGAGAACAACGGGGACGGGACGTTCGAGACTTCCGTGCTGTCCGACTCGGGAGGGACCTCGCGCGGCGTGGCCTGGGGCGACTACGACGAGGACGGGGACCTGGACCTAGCCTTCGCCAATGCGAGCGGCGAGGATGAGTTCGTCCTGCGCAACGACGGGGGAGGGACGTTCACGAAGGTCGATTTGACGGGAACGGGCGGGGCCTCGAGGGGCGTGGCCTGGGCCGATTTCGACAACGACGGGGACCTGGACCTGGCCGTGGCCAACCATGGCGGCGAGGACGAGTACGTCGCGGTCAACAACGGGAACGGCACGTTCTCGGCCTTCACGCTGGCCGGCTCGACCGGGAATTCCACCGGCATATCGTGGGGCGACTATGACGGCGACGGGGACCTGGACCTGGCCGTGGCGAGCGACGGAGACGTCAGGCTGCTGCGAAACGACATCCAGGTCGCCCACAACGCGCCGGCCGCGCCCGCGTCCGGCTTCTCCGCCTCCTTCGAGGCGTACGAAACGTTCACGAGCTCCGGCGTGCTGACCCTGCGGTGGGACGCGGCGACGGACGTCGAGACTTCGACGGCGACCCTCAACTACCTCGTGCGCGTGGGCACGAGCGCGGCGGGCAGCGGGATCCTTCCCGTTCCCGAGCGCTACGGCCTCGACGGCTACTCGGGAGGCGGGTCGTTCCTCTACAGCACCCGGCTCTCGCCCTCGCAGCCCGGTATCGAGATCGAGATGCAGAAGGAGACCACCGTCCATTGGGCCGTGACCGCGGAGGACGGCGAGTCCGGCCGCGGCCCGGAGTCGGTCGAGCAGAGGGCCGATCTCGCCGCTCCGGCCGCGGTCGGTGACCTGGTCTCCGCGCGGGACGCGACCGTGCAGACCTCCTCGGTCTCCTGGGTCCGGCTCACCTGGACCTCGCCCGGCGCGGACGGCGCGGCCGGCGCCCTGCGGCCGGGCGCCGTCTACGACGTTCGCTGGACGACCGCGGGGGTCATCGACACCGAGGCCGAGTATGTCGCCGCGCCGCAGCAAGAGGCCATCGCGGCCGCGGGCCCCGCCGGCGCCGCCGTCAGCAAGCTCATACCCATGGTCCCGGGCAAGCCCTACTACTTCGCGCTGACCACGAAGGACAGCTTCGGCGTGCGTTCCGCCCTCTCGAACGGCACGACCGGCGTCGCCCCCAGCTACCTCGTCGAAGAAACGACCGACGCGGCCAAGACCTCCGCCCTGCAGGACGAGGTCGCGGCTTTCCTGCGCCTGCGGCTCTGGAGCGAGAACGGGAGCCTGACCTGGAAGAAGCTCAAGGTCCGCAAGGTCGGGACCCTGCCGGACGCGGCGGTCTCGCGGGTCGCCGTCTATAAGGACGCCAACGGAAACGGGATTTTCGACGCGGCCACCGAAAAAATCGCGACGCGCTCCCAAGCGGCGGTGTTCGTCTCGAGCGCGGTCACGCTGACCATCAACGTGGGCGAGACGATCACGGGCACGACCGCGACCTACTTTGTGGGATTGGAGTTCGAGCAGGCGTTCCTTCCCGTGCCCGGGTCGTCGGTCTCGCTGCGTCTCGACGGAGAGGCGTTTACGCTGATGGGAGGCGGGATCTCAAGCGTCGACTTCCCCGGCATGAGCTTCGACGGAACGGACGACCGCGTGACGGCGCCCTACTCATCGAGTCTGGACTTGACGGAGGTGACTCTCGAGACCTGGGTCAACACCACGGACACGGGGAGCGACCTCTCCGTCATCACGCGCGGGACGTCCGGCACGGGGTACCGGCTGTGGCTCAACGGCTCCGGCTGCGGCGCGGGCGTGCCGACTTTCTACGTCGGAAGCGACTACCTGTGCGCCGACCGCGACGGGACGCCCGTCGCCGTGCACGACGGCCGCTGGCACCACGTGGCCGCCTCGTACAGCGTCCAGCAGGGCAAGGCGATCTTCTTCGACGGCGTGCCGCTGTCCACGGGCTCGGTCCTGGGCACGATATCCGATTCCACCGGCACCTTCGCCCTCGGCGGCCCGAACAACTATCTGGGCGCCTACCTCAACGGCGCGATCGACGACGTGCGCGTCTCCGCGCTCGTGCGCTATTCGACGACGACGGCGTTCACGCCCTCGCGCCGCCGCTCCTTCGAGGGCGGTGAGAGGGTTCTTTATCATTTCGACGCGGGCGCCGGGGCGGGGGGCATCGCGGACGACTCCGGCTTCGGCAACCACGGGACCCTGGAGGGATGGCCGGTGGGTTACGGCCAGTCCACGTTCACGGCCGTCAACGACAACCAGGACCTGCTCTACTCGACCGGGACCGACATCACGCCGGATATCATGTTCCGGAACCAGCAGAACGTGCCGCTCTTGAAGCTCCAGCTCCGGACGGACGCGGATTTCGTCACGCTGGAGCAGCTGTCGGTGGCGCCTATCGGCTCCGGGGCGGAGACCGGCGTGACGGACATCAGGATGTCTCTCGACGACGGGGACGGGGATTTCGATCCCGAGACGGACAGCGCCCTGCTCACTATCCCGAACTTCGTGGTCGGGGAGGCCATTTTCAACCTGGCCGGCGACGGCAAGGAGCAGCTCATTGGGACCTCCACGCGGACGTACTTCTTCTCCTGGAAGGTGGGCGACGCCGCCGAGCTGGACGCCGACCTCGGTATCGAGATCCCCGCGACCAGCGATTTCGTCCTCTCCGGCTCCACCGACATCGTGTCGGCGGCTTCGTTCCCGATACGGTCCGCGACGCGGACGGTGGTGGCGGCCGAGACCGCCGTCGTCGCCGAGACCGCGCCCGGCGCATGGGTCAACACCCCCTCCATCGTGTTCGTGGGGAACTTCGGCTCGGCCAACGTGGACCATTTCCGCCTCGTCTGGGACCGGAGCCCGGGCACCTTGGTGGGCGGCGCGGACACCTTGTGGAGCTCGGGCACTCTCAAGTCCACCGTGACCGCGACGTCGGACGCCGACGACTGGTACTTCCACGTGCGGGCGTTCGACCAGCCGGGCCAGTTCGGGACCCAGCAGGACATAGGGCCGTACTGGGTGGACCGGACCCTGCCCAGCGGCGGCGCCTTCCTGAGCCGCAGCTCGACCGGGGGAGCCCTCTCCGAGACGCAGTTCAACGATCTGGCTTCGGCCGTCACCGCGCAGATGACGGTGGCGGACGCCATGGCGGGCCTGAACCTGGACGGCCCCGCCCCGCTCGCGTCGTCGAGCGGGACCGTGAGCCTGTGGGACTTCGACGAGGCTTCGGGGGCGGCCTGGGAGGATTCCGGGCCGGCCGGACTGGCCCTCGCGCCCGGCGCCGGGACGCCGCAGCGGGCGGCCGGCCGCTTCGGGGCGGGGCTGCTGTTCCACGGCGCCGAGGACCTGCGCAACGCCTCTCCAACCGGGCTGCCGACCGGCGGCGCCCGGCGTTCGATCGAGGCCTGGATCCGTCCGGTGTCGACCTCGGGCGCCATGGGCCTGGTGTCTTGGGGGGCGGACGGGGGCCACCCGACGCGCTTGCTCGTCGACGACGGCCGGCTGGCCGCCGATCTCGGCTCCGGTCCGGTGGCCGCGGGTCCGGCGCTCAGCACCGGGGTCTGGCAGCACGTGGCGTTCACCTTCGAGGGCGGGGCCGGGAGCTTCTACGTCGACGGGGTGTCGGTCGGCACGCACTCCTTCGCGGGGCACAGCGGGGGGCTCGGGACGCTCTTCGTCGGCGCGACCGATCTAGGCGAGTTCTTCAAGGGGACGATCGACGAGCTCCGCGTCCTGGACCGCGCGCTCCCGGCCGGCGAGGTACTCTCGGACTATGAGCGCGGCCATCCTTATTACGCCTCCTACTCGACCGACGCCGGGAGCACCTGGCGCGTGGTCGCGGCCACGGCCCCGGCGACCGGGGGCTATGTCACGATGACGGGCGCACACGGGACCACCGCGAGCCAGACGCTCACGGTCCTGGGGCTCGACTTGGTCACGTCCACCGGCACCGCGACGGGGGCCCTGGCCACCAACCAGGTGCGCTTCCACGCGGCGGACGCGGCGGCCAACGTGTTCACCGCGGGACCCTTCGGGATTCTCGTGGACACGAACTCCCCCGTGGCGGTGTCCACGCCGAGCCTGCCGGCCGCGGGGACGTACGCGGGGACGGCGCCCGATTTCACCTGGACGGGGCCGAGCACCGGCGTGGTCCGGGGGATGGGCGGCGAGTTCCTGCTGCAGGTCTCGCAGGAGGACCCGGCGTTCGATCCCGGGAACATGGTCATCAGCGTCTCGACCCCGGCCGTGGTGAGCGACGCCGGCCTCGCGAGGGTCACCGCCGTTTACCTCTCCACCTTCACGCTCACGGAGGGGGCGACGTACTACTGGCGCGTGCGCTCGCAAAGCCGCTTCGGCATCCTCGGCCCCTGGAGCCCGGCCGCCAGCTTCGTGACCGACGCGTCCTCGCCCACGGGGGGCGCGTTCCGGGTGTACAGCTCCTCGGGCGGCGTCTTCCCGGAGGGGACTTACATCGACCTGCTCACCGGGGTCACGGCCCAGATCACCGTCTCGGACGGAGTCGCCGGGCTCGGTCATGAGGCCGGCCCGGAGGCCGGGCCGGGCACCGTCGCCCTCTGGCACTTCGACGAGACGGACGGCTCCGGCGCCCGGGACGCCGGCGGGAACGGCAATACCGCGACGCTGTCCTGCACCGGCGTCGGCTGCGAGCCGGCCGGCTACGCGGCTACGCCTTTCGGAGCGGGAGTGCGCTGCAAGGCCGGCCAGGGGGTCACGGCGCTGGGCGGGCAGTTCGATTTCGCGGCCGGCAGCGACTTCACGCTCGAGGCCTGGATCAAGCCGGACCTGGTCAGCGGGGACCACGTGATCGCGGCCGTCGGCGCCATCAGCGCGAGCCAGAACGTGAACTACGTCTTCCGCGTCAGCGGCTCGGGACTGTTCATGACGAACGCCTCGCTCGGCGGGCTCCTGGGGAACGCCGGGACGATCTCCATCGGGACCTGGCAGCACGTCGCGGCCGTGGCCAGTGGGACGAAGGCCTCGTTCTACGTGGACGGCAGGCTGACCGACTCGGGGTCCTGGGGCGGGAACTCGGGAGGAGCCAGCATGCCGTTCTCGCTGTGCGCCGGCATCAGCGCGGCCGGCGTGTGGGACGGGCTCTTCTCGGGGGTCATCGACGAGGTGCGGGTCCTGGACTACGCGGCCGACGCGGACGAGATCGGGGCCCACTACGCGGCGGCGGCTCCGGGACGGTTCGCGGTCGAGTACTCCACGACCGCCGGAACGGCGTGGAACGTGGTCAGCACGACGGTCCCGGTCCCCGGCTATCCCTATCTGAACCTGAGCGGGGCGCCCGGGAGCGTCGGCCCCGAGACCCTCGCGGTGCGCGATCTCCGGCTCGCGCATTCGACCACCCCGGCGACCGGCGGCCTGGCGACCAACCAGCTCCGCTTCGTGGCGGGCGACCGCCGCGGCAACGTCGGGACGTTCGGGCCCTACGCCGTCATCGTCGACACGGTCGCCGCGGCCGCGATCTCCACGCCGACCATCCCGGGCAGCGGCGTGTTCGTGAGCGCGCCCCGCCCGAACTTCGCCTGGACGGGCCCGAGCACGTCCGCCGTGACCGCGATCGGGAGCGCGCCGGTCTATATCCTCGAGGTGGACGACGCCCCGGACTTCCTGAGCCCCGAGATATCCATCTCCACGCCGGCGGTCATCGCGACCACCGAGGCGGCGCACGCCTTGGGAGCGTACGTCTCGACGTTCACCCTGGCTCATGACACCACCTATTATTGGCGCGTGCGCAGCCCGGGCTTCCTGGGGTTCCTGTCCCCGGCCCTCACGGTGTCGAGCTTCGTAACCGACTTCACCCCGCCCGCGTCCTTGGGATTCGCGACCCTGAACTCGACCGGAGGCGCGATCGTCGAGAATCTCGGCGTGGACCTGCTCTCCGGGGTGACGGTCCAGATCACCGTGCAGGACACGGGCCCCGCCGGCCTGGCCATCGCCCCGGTGTCGGGCGTCGGGGCCTTCGGGGTGGTCTATAATACGGTCGGCGGGGGCGTACTTAGCGAGTGGATCGACGGGACATGGGCCGAAACGCTGGCCCACGCGTCGGAGGACGCGATCACGTCCCTGGCGAGGTATCAGGGCAGGCTGTACGCGGGCACCGACCCGTCGGCGCTCGTCCTCGTCTACGACGGCGGCTCCTGGGGCCAGTCCGCGGACCTGCCCGACGCCGGAGTGCTCGCCTTGGAGGAGTTCCAGGGCAAGCTTTACGCGGGATTGAGCGCGGGTACGGACATCCACTTCTTCGACGGAGGGGGCTGGTACTCGATGACCGTGTCCACGGTCTCGATGAAGGTCAACGACCTCAAGGGCTATAACGGCCGGCTCTACGCCGCGACCGATAGCGGGGGCCGGGTCTGGGCCTTCGACCCGGATTCCGGCAGATGGCACGTCTCCTTCGATTCTTCCGACTCCGAGATGTATTCGTTCGAGGTCTACGAGGGCCGGCTCTTCGCCGGCGGCAGCCTCAGTCGCTACGTATTCGACGGGAGCACGTGGACCCTATCGGAGCCGATCAGCGCCCCGACCTTCGACATGCAGGTCTACAACGGGCGGCTGTACGCCGGGACCGGCGCCGGCGGCGTAATCAAGGTCTTTGACGGTACGGGCTGGAACTCCAGCTACGACCCGCCGGAGGATGAGACCCGCGCCCTAGGCGTCCACGACGGGCGCCTGTACGCCGGCATCTGGGGCTCGTCGGTCCGCGCTTACATGTACGACGGCAACTCCTGGATGGTCGCGCGCAACTTCGCCAGCGACGACCGGCCGTACGCCTTCGAGGCCTACGCCGGCCGGCTCTACACCGCGGCCCATATCGCCCCGTCGAGCGCCACCGTGCTGGTCTCCACGCCTATCGCGGTCTCCCTGACCGGGACCGACGGCACGACCGCGCCGCAGACGCTCGAGGCGCGGGGGCTGGACCTGGCGACGTCGATCAGCGGCGCCATCTGCGGCGGCACCATCCCCTGCGGCGCCACCAACCAGGTCCGCCTCACCTACAGCGACCGGGCGGGCTCGATCCGGACCGCGGGGCCGTTCGCGATCCTCGTGGACCCGCTATTGAGCGTGCCGGCCGCGTATTACCCGGCGGACGGCGGCTTCGCGCGCGAGGAGCGGCCCACGTTCTCCTGGGTCGAGGCCAGCACGCAGCCGAACCATACGGTGCAGGTGGCCGAATCGCCCGCGTTCTCGATCCTAAAAGTCAATGATGCGGCTGCGGGGGGGGCGGTGAGCCTGCTTTCATCCGCCAGCCTGGACCACGGCACGACTTATTATTGGCGCGTACGGGCCCACCGAGAGCTCCCTGCCATCGATTCCGGATACTCCGATCCCGCCTCGTTCGTGATGGACCTCGAGGCGCCGACCACCGCGGGCTTCACGCACGTCAGCTCGACCGGAGGCGTCTTTCGCCAGGACGTGTTCAACGACCTGAGCGGAGGCGTCACGGTCCAATTGCGGGTCCAGGACCCGGTCTCGGGCCTGGGCCTGGACGCGGCAACGAGTCTCAACCGGCTCGGGATCTGGCACCTGGAGGGGAGCACCGATACGGTGAGGGACTTCTCGGAGGAGGGCAACGCCGGGGTCGTGCGGGGCCTCGCGGGGAACATCCTGGGGCAAGCGGGCTACGTGGGCAACGGCGCGCGCTTCAGCGGGACGCCGGGCAACTCCATCGACGTGTCCACGCTCAGCCTGGCCGGGGCCCCGGGGCTCACGGTCGCGCTCTGGGCCAAGCCGCTGAACCTGAACCTGGGCTCCTCCACGATCTGGGCCTCCGAGCAGGTCCGGGTACAGTATGACTCCGCTGATGGGAAGGTCGCCTTCCGGGCGAGCACGGCCGCGGCGGCCGGGGCCGGCTGCCCGCTTACGACCGCCCAGGAGTTCAACGCCGGGGCCTGGAGCCACGTGGCTTTCGTGATGGCCCCGGGCCTCAATGAGAACCGGCTCTACGTCAACGGCGCGCTCGCGGCATCCTGCTCCGGGGCGGGCACTCCGGCCGACTCCCGGTTCCGCTTCGGAGAGGACGGGCTCAGCGGCATCGGCGGCGCGGACCCGCTCAACGGGATGCTCGACGAGCTTCGGGTCTTCGGCGCGGCCCTCTCCGCGGCCGAGCTCGCCGTGGAGCGCGCGGCGGCGCAGAGCTTCGCGCTCTACTCGACCGACGAGGGCAACCGATGGACCGTCGTCAGCTCGACGGTCCCATCTCCCTCCGCGGGGCCGCGTCTGGCATTCACCGGGGCCTCCGGCTCCACGGGGATCGAGACCGTGCGCATCGAGGGACTGGAGCTCATCGAGTCCAGCAGCACCGCGACCTGCGGCGGCGTCGGGGCTTGCCTCGCCACCAACCAGGTGCGCTTCTTCGTGCCCGACCGGGCCGGCAACCTCCTCGAGGCGGGGCCCTTCTCTATCCTGGTGGACACCTCGGTCCCCCTGCCGGTCTTAAACTCCTTGACGCCGCTGACCACGGAGTCTCTGTACGTGGAGGCCACCGCGGTCGACAACCTTTCCCGGCCGATCAAAGACTTCCTCTTCGAGGCGTCGACCTCCACGGATTTCTCCGCGTCGGCATCCGCGTCGGGATTCATCGCTCCCGGGACGGGCATCAATATCCCGTCGAAGTCGAGCTATACTTTCACGGGTCTTCTGGAAGCGACCACGTATTTCGTGCGCGTGACCGCGCGCGATTATCTACTGAACGTCTCGACACCCTCGGTCTCGCTTTCGACCTCGACGTTCGGGAGCGTGTTCTTCACGACCGCGTCGGTGGCGGGCGCGGGCATCCCCCAGAACACGTCGGGGGCCATGCTGCGCTTCACCCTGGCCAACAAGGCGGGGACCTCGAGGTTCGACACCCTGCGCGTGAAGCTGAGCACCCACAGCACCGCCTCCGGCGGAGACATCACGAAGGCGCACGTCTACGCGGACACCAACGGCAACGACACCTTCGAGCCCCAGCAGGACACCTCCCTGGCGGGGGCGGCGTTCGTGTCGGGCGTGGCCGACATCGACCTCGCGGGCAACTCCCAGATCATCACGGTGACCACCAGCACGTACTTCGTGGCGTATCAGATGGCTCCGGAGGCGACCGTCGGGGATACGGTCGGGCTCAAGATCGCGGACGCCTTCGACGTCGGCCTGCAGCATCCCTTCAAGGCCGAGGGGCCTTTCCCGATTTGGGTGGACCCCGTCCCGATCACGGACGGCCCGAACGACCTGTCGTTGGACTATGCGGACCTCGCGCCGGAAACGGCCGCGCCCGGGAGGAACAACGTCGCCTTGCTGCGCCTCGACGCCATCACGGACACGGGGACCAGCCTCATCGACGCCATCGTGGTCCATCTGACCGGCACCCTGGCCTCCAACGAGATCGCGGCCGTGAACATCTGGCGCGACGACAACGCGGACGCGGCGTTCAACGCGGGCGACGACGTCCAGCTGACCGGCGGGAGCGACTTCTTCACCGCGGGGGTGGCCACGCTGACCCTGACGGCGGATCCGGCCCGGCGCACCGTGGGCACGGTGGAGGAGCGGTTCTTCCTCACGGTCAACATCGGCAACAACGCGGCGCTCGACGACGCGTTCCAGGTGCGGATCGCCACGCCGAGCGACGTGCGCGTCGGCAACCTCGTGGACGCGGTCATCTTCAGCACCGCGCCGATCATCGCGAGCACGGTGACGGTCCGCCAGCCGAACATCGTCGAAGTGAGATACGAGGACCTGGTCCCGGCCGCCTTCGTCCAGGGCGGGTCCTACGCCGTGCTCAAGGCCACGATGACCGTGGATGTGGGGAGCGCGCGGATCGACCGCTTCCTGATAGGCCAGCCGGGCACCGGGCAGGATTCGGACGTCGAGGAGATCGGGATCTGGCGCGACGCCGCGGTGGACGGGTTGCCGCTGAACATGGCGGTGGACGTCCTGGTCGGCTCGGCGACGTTCGCCTCGCGGGAGGCGGCGATCGACATCGCCACCCAGACCATCGCCGCCGGCACGACGGGCGTGTTCTTCATCACCTACCAGATCAGCCCGTCGGCGAACCCCGGCAACACCCTGGCGCTGTCCATGACGAACGAGGACTCGATCCGCGCCGTGGACGCGCTGACCACGGTCTCGTCCGCGCCCTTCCCGATCATCACCTCCGAGTCTCCGGTCCAGGCGACGACGAACTACATGCTGATCACCAAGGCGCAGCCGGTCGGCCCCGGGAGCGTGAAGCAGGGGGCCCAGGGCGTGCCGGTCCTGCGCCTGGACGTGCTCTCGGACCAGAACAACTTCAACTGGACCGGGCTTGTGGTGGAGAGCATGGGCACGGCCTCGGAGTCGATCGTCGAGAACATCCGGATCTTCCGGTCCGACGACGACCAGCTCTTCGACATCGCCAAGGACGTCCAGGTCACGCCCGGGGTCCACGCCTTCAGCGGGGGGAGCTCGGTGGTGAGCCTGACCCCGCCCCAGACGGTCCAGGCCGGCACCCAGACGTTCTTCGTGGTCCTCGACATCAGCCCGAGCGCGGTCCCCGGGGAGAGCATCGGGGCGCGGATCCCCACGACCGCGAGCTTCAATCTGATCGCGCCCAACAGGGTCCACGGCGACAGCGCCGTCTTGTTCCCTCTCGTCTCGAACGTCCCGTCGATCGTGCAGTTCGACAACGAGGTGACGGTCTCCTCCCGGAGCATCACCCCGGGGGCGGGCAAGGAGCCCGGCGCGCAGAACATCGGGATGATGGAGCTCTCGCTCAACACGAACATCTCGAGCGCTTCGTGGCAGAGCCTGAATATCCACCGCGCGGGCAACGCCACCGACGGGGACGTGGCCGCGGTCCGGGTGTACTACGACGTGACCGACATAGGCGACTGGGACCCGGCGAACCTCGCGCAGTACGCGCTCATCAACGCCTCCACGATGACTCATACCTTCGGCGAGACCCAGGCCGGGGAGGTGGACCTGGCCCTCAACGCGCCTCCGATCACGCCCACGCCCAAGCGGTTCTTCGTGGTGGTGGACCTGTCCACGACGGCCGTGCCGGGGAGGTCGTTCTCCCTGCGCACCGTGGACGTCAGCGACTACAAGGTGGACGCTCCGAACTTCGTCTCCACGGCCACCGCGTCCGCGCTCTGGGCCTCGGACGCCCTGAGCATCACTCCGCCGCCGGTCCAAGTATCCGTCGCGTGGACCAGCGTGGCGCCGTCGACGGTGACCCAGGGCGACACCAACGTGGTCATGCTGAGGGTCGAGGCCTGGACCCCGGCCTACAGCGCGGCCTTCTCCCAGCTGACCGTGCGGCGAACGGGGGGGCTTCAGGACGCGGAGGTTCCGGTGGCGCGCCTATTCCGGGACGACGGGAACGGGGCGCTGAGCATCCTCAACGACGAGAACCTGGGAGCCGCGGCCTTCAGCGCGGGCCTGGCGGAGATCAAGTTCGCGACGCAGACGATCACCTCCTCGCCGCAGACCTTCTTCGTCACCTACAACATCAAGAACACGGCGCGATCCGGCCAGCTGGTGGGAGCCGAGATCACCGCGGCCACGGACTTCAAGGTTGACAACCCGAACACGGTGGACACCTCGGCCTTTCCCATGCAGTCCGAGTATAGCACCGTGCAGCCGACCAATACGCAGATGTCCGCGGTCGTGACGAACCAGGCGCCGGGCCAGCTCAAGCAGGCGGCGACCAACCAGGTCCTGCTCAACTTGTCCCTCTACACCGCGGACCACGCCTTGACCTGGACGCAGCTGACTCTCCGGAGCAGCGGCACCGCCTCGGACGCGGACATCCAGCGCATCAACGTGTACCACGACAACGGGAGGGTCCCGGGCGAGTGGGACGACCTGGACTCCAAGCTCACCTCGGGGCTGAACACCTTGCTCGGCGGGGTCGCGGTGCTGGGCTTGAACCAGGAGATCACGCCCAACGCCACGGACTTCCTGGTGACCGTGGATATCGCGCCCTTCGCCGAGCCGGAGCGCACGTTCTCGCTGATCCTGCAGTCCACCGCGTCCTTGGGGGTGACGAGCCCGAACACGGTGCTCGACGCGGGCTTCCCGTATCAGTCCGACCCGAACTCCCGGATCAGCAAGCTGGCCGAGGGCATGACCGTGACGGCGTCGGACCTGATACCGGAGGGGATCAACCAGGGCACCGAGGCGGCGGTGGCCAAGCTGGAGGCGCGCTCCTCGCGCAACAAGGTCCGGTGGGAGTCCTTGAGCCTGACGCAGCTGGGCTCGTTGGCGGCCGGCGGCGTGAGCGCGGTCCGCCTTTACCGCGACTCGGACGCTTCCGGACACCTGAGCGCCGACGACCTTGCTGTGGGCAGCGGGATGTTCGCGGGCAACACCGCGGCCGTGTTCCTCTCGTCGGCGCAGACCGTGGGGCTCTCCACGCAGACCTACTTCCTCGCCGTGGAGCTGGACCTCTTCGCCCCGGCGGGCGACACCCTCAAGCTGACCTTCGACGCCGGCGACATCGTGGTCTCGACCCCCGACTACGTGTCCTCGGTCGGCCTGCCGTTCATCAACGGGTCGGTGGCCACGGTCCTCGACGCGAAGACGCCGACCAAGCCGGTCGTGACGGTGGACGGCCCCTTCAGCAGCAACTTCGAGTACCTCCACTTCGTGTGGTCCTCGACGGTGACGCTCGGCGATATCACCGGCGCCTTCTACGCGGTCGGCACCACGCCCGGCGGGCAGGACGTGGTACCGTTCACGGCGATCGCGGCCGGCCAGAGGGACGTGGAGGCCTCGGGCTTCCCCCTGCTGCAGGGTACGACGTACTATGTCGCGGTGAAGGCCCAATCCACGATCGGGGCCGATACCTTCGATAGTCCGGTCGGCATCTCGATCGGCGTGCTCATGGACCTGGTGGTGCCGGAAAAGCCGGCGCCGAGCGTCACCCCGGGCGGCAATACTTTACTTATCACTTGGGCGGTGGTCCCGGGGGGCCCCTCGGGCATCATGGGCTACCTCATCGAGTACCGGCGGGGCGATAGCCCGGTCTGGTACAACGCGAAGACACTCGAGGAGAGCCGGCTCCAGGCCCTGGTCTCGGCCTCGGCACGGCCCGCGGCGCTCTCGCAGAGCGACCTGGTCTCGGGCGGCTCGTACCAGGCCACGGGCCTTCCGCGGGGGACGCTCTTCGTCCGGATACGGAGCGTCTCGAACTCGGGAGTGCTCGGGGACCCGAGCGACCCGATCAAGGTCCAGCTCGGATCGCTGCCGGCCGAGACGATCTCGGCGGCGAGCAGCTATCCCAACCCCTTCGACTCGCGCACCGGGCAGGCGAACATCCACTACGTCCTCAAGGACGCGGGCGACGTCTCGATCAAGATCTTCAGCCTCTTCGGCCGGCTGGCCCGGGAGATGAGCTACTCGGCCGGCGCCAACGGCGGCTTGGCCGGCTCGAACACCGTCTCTTGGGACGGGACCGACGATTCGGGCCGGAAGGTCTCCAAGGGCGTCTACCTGGCCATCCTGCGGTCCGGCGGCGCCAAGGTCATCCTCAAGATCGGCGTAAAGCACTGACGAAGAAGTAGCCGCTGTTAAAGGAAAACGCTTTCGGAGCCTGCGTTTTTTATGGGCCCGTCTTCGGATTCTCTTCGTGTTTCAGGACGCGCGCGCGTTACACTATAGTGTGCTACGGCTCCTCACCGCCTTTTTGTTCGCCTGGGCGGCGGCCATGCCCACGGCCTTCGCCAAGGGTTCGGCCGGACAGCCCGGCGAGCTTTTCACCTTCGGGGCGGGGGCGCGCGCTCTCGGCATGGGCAGCGCCTGCACGGCCGTGGTCCGGGACGTCGCCTCGGTCTACTACAACCCGGCCGGGCTCGGGCTTCTGCCGAGCCGCGAGATCACGCTCATGCGCGCGAAGCTCTTCGAGGGGGCGACTTACGACTATATCGGTTACGCGCAGAACAAGAGGAAGCGCGCGGGCGGCTGGGGGTTTGAGCTGATCCGTTTCGGCGTCGGCGACGCCGAGGGCCGCGACGAGTTCAACAATCCCACCGGCGGCTTCAGCTACTCCGAGATGGCGCTTGGCCTCGCGCACGGCTGGCGCGGCATCCTGCATCCCAAGCTCTCGGCGGGCGCCAAGCTGAAGATGCTGCAGCGCGACCTGGGGGGCTCCAAGGACAAGCTCTACGGCGCGGACGTCGGCGTCCAATGGGGCCCCTGGCTCGGCGGCAGGCTCATGCTCGGCGCGGTCGCGCTCAACGCCGTCGGCCTGGCTCAGGGGGACACCGACGATAAGCTCAATCCCCTGATCCGCGCCGGAGCCGCCTACCAGATCGTGGGGCCGCTGGCGCTCGCCATGGACGTCTCGGATTCCGGAGAGTTCCGCGTCGGCACCGAGTACGCGTGGGGCATCACGGCGCTGCGGGTGGGCATGGCCGACGAGGCGCTCTCGTTCGGGGGCGGCCTGATGTTCCGGAACAGGTATAAGATAGACTTCGCGCTCATGAACCATTCGGAGCTCGGCATGTCGCAGCGCATCTCGATCGGCTACCGCTTCGACTCGCCGCGGGACCGCGAGGGCGCGCGGGTGCCTAGGATGCGGGCCTACGCGACCGAGCACCTCAACAACGCGGTCGCGGAGCTCAAGAAGCGCAACTACCTCAAGGCCTCGCAGGACATGGACACCGCGCACGGGATCGACCCCGGGGTCTCCGGGGCGGAGTGGAAGCCGCAAGGCGAGCGGCTCAAGCGGCTCATCAAGGCCATGGAGCTCGAGACCCATCCGGAGGACCAGGAGGCCTTCCAGGAGAACGCGCCCGCGGCCTTCGTCGCCTACCAGGCGGTGCAGGCCTATATCGGCAACGAGGAGGACCGGGCGATGCTCCTGGCCCACGCGGCCCAGGGCTCCGATCCGCGGAGGGGCGCCTACCGGCGACTGCTCGACGCGGTCGGGAAGCTCACGGGACGCGAGAAGAAGGACGATGAGATCCTGCCGCCCGCCCGCCTGGCGGCCCTGAAGATGAAGCTCGGCGTGGAGGCGGTCTATCGCCGCCAGTTCGCGCCGGCCGCGCAGTTGCTGCGCGAGGCGCTGTGGCTGGAGCCGAACAACGCCAAGGCCTGGACCCGGCTCGGCTCGGCCTATTTCGGCATGGGCGATAAGCAGCGCGCGGCGGCGGCCTACCGGAAGGCGCTCGAGTTCGACCCGGCCGACGAGAAACTGCGCCGGTTCATGGAGGCGCAAGGCCTGTAGCGCGTCTCTCCCCCGGGGGGAGGGACGCGGGAGTAGGAGGGGGCCGATGTCGTGTCGTGCGTCAGTAGCGATGGTCGTTGGAGCCCAACGGCGAGGGGCAGCCCCCCCGCTTGAGCAGTCCCCCGCGGGGGGACTGCTGACATCCTCCCGCGGGGGGACCGCTGACGAGGGAGTCGTGCCGATGGGAGATGCCGGGTTGTTTAATAAATCTATAACCTTTTTGAGCAATTCTATCCTTGCCGGGAGGACGCCGTGGAGGTCGTGATCGTCGGCCTGTTGCCGGTGCTCTTTCTGATGCTGGCGGCCAGCATGCTGGTGGTCAGCCAGCTGACCGGGTTCTTCCAGTTCGGCAAGTATTCGCAGAGGCGCCGACAGGACCGGCGGGAGATTCAGGACTTCATGACGCAATTGGCCGTCGCCCAGAGCCAGGTCCAGAAGCGCAGCACGCAGCTGGAGAAGGTCTCGGCGCGCCTGCGGGTGAGCAACGAGGAGCTCGAGCGGCTCAATAGCATGAAGTCCAAGTTCCTCTCGATGGCGGTCCACGACGTGCGCACGCCCTTGGCGTCGATCAAGGGCTTCGGCGAGATGCTCAGCCGCCAGGTACTCGAGGGGACGCAGAAGAAGTATGTCGACTACATCGTCCGGGGTACCGACCAGATCAACCGGCTCATGAGCGACCTGACCGACCTGGCCGTCATCGAGGCCGGCAAGCTGAGGCTCGAGAAGGCCTCCTTCGACCTCCCCAGCATGCTCAAGGACATCGTCCCCGCGATCGGCGTCATCGCCGAGAAGAACGGCGTCGAGTTCGTCACCCCGGAGTCGCCGCCGGAGGTCATAATCGTCGGCGACCGCTTCCGGCTGGTGCAGGCGCTGATGAACTTCCTCAACAACGCGGTCAAGTTCACGCCGGCCGGGGGGAGGGTCGAGCTCAAGGTCGCGGTGATCGGCCGCAAGGTCACGCTCTCGGTCAAGGACACCGGGCCCGGCATCCATCCGTCGGAGCGCGGCCGCGTCTTCGAGAAGTTCTACCAGTCCCAGTTCCAGGGGATAAAGGAGAGGAAGAAGGGCTGGGGGCTCGGGCTCGCGATCGCCCAGGAGATCGTCCGCGGGCACCAGGGCGAGATCGGCTTGGATTCGCCGGGTCTCGGCAAGGGGGCGACGTTCTGGTTCCGCATCCCGACGAAGCCCGCTCGCTTGGCTAACGGAAGGCGGCTGCTCAATGCCCTGCTGCTGGCGCTCTGCCTGGCGGCGCCCCTGTCGGCCCAGACGATCCCGCTAGAGGAGAAGGCCAAGTTCGAGCACGCCATGGAGGCCAAGGCCGAGTCCGTGCTCCTGCGCCTGCTCGGTCCCAGCCGGTACCGGGTGGTGGTGGATGCCACCCTCGATTTCACGCGCATCGAGCGCTTCGACGTCCAGGGCGGCGCGGCGACCTCCGAGGCGGAGCCGGGCTCGGTTTTCTTGTGGCAGAACGTCGGCGCCGAGGCGGCGGGCCGCAGCGAGCTGCTGCCCGGCATTCCCATGCCCGAGCCCGTGCCGGGCTTCGGGGGGGCCAAGTCCTACGAGCGCCAGAACTCCTTCCCGACCTCGTTCGTCAAGCGCCTCGTCGTGACGCTCATCCTCGACAACACCATCGCGGTCGAGCAGGGCGACGAGCTCTCGCGGATCGTGGCGGATATCCTCGAGGTCCGGCCCGATCGGGGGGACACGCTGACCATCGTGCGGGCGCCGTTCGCGCCCGCGTGGAAGACGATATGGTACCAGCCCGAGGCGATGAGCCTGCTCTTTAAGTACGTGCTCATCACGATGATGACCTTGGTCACGCTGATCGTCGTCGCGATCTGCTTCCTGAAGCTCGCCGAGGCCATGGACTCGATGGCCCAGGCCCAGTCGCACCAGATGCAGATGGAGTTCGGGCAGGGAGGAGGGGCCGAAGCCGTCGGCGAGGGGGCCGGGGGCGAAGGCGGCGCCGGCGGGGGGGGCGGGGAGGCGGGCGCGGCCGAGCCCGGGAACAAGATATTCTTCGAGGTGAAGGCGGAGCAGGTCGACACGCTCGTCGAGATACTGCAGCGCCAGGACCCGGAGAACGTCGCTCTCGTGGTGGCGCACCTCAGGCCGGACGTCAAGAGGGCGTTCCTCTCGAAGCTTCCCACTCCCGTCTACAGCGAGGTGGTCCTCCATCTCGGCAGCATCCGGTTCGTCGAGCCCGACCTCGTCGCCACGGTCAAAGACGAGCTCGAGCGGCGGCTCGAGAGCGCCGTCGGCGGCCGCAGCTACCTTTTGGAGATGATCGAGCAGGCCGACATGAAGGCGAAGAGGGACATCTTGAAGCTGCTCGAGACGCGCGACCTTGAGCTGGCGCGTCTGGCGCGCAGCCGGGTGCTGCTCTTCGAGGACCTCCAGTTCCTCGAGCCGAGGGACTGGTCGTTCGTCCTCGGCACGGTCAAGATCGAGGACTGGGCGATGGCGCTCCACCACGCCGAGGAGGCGATGCGGGAGGCCGCCCGGAGGCAGATGCTGCCGAAGACCTGGGCGATCCTCGAGCAGATGATGGAAGCCTCGCGGCCGAGCGAATCCGTTTGCGAGCAGGCCCAGGAGCGGGTCGTGGAAGCGGTCATGCAGATCATCACCGATGGAGTGATCAGCAACCCCGTCCCCCGCGGCATGGCTCTCGAGGCGGAGCGCGCGACGTCGCCGCCCCTTGACGAGGCCGTGGAGGAGACCGCGATCGAGGCGGGGTAAGGACATATCGTGGCGAAAGTAGATAATCTGTTGTCGACGCTGCGCGGAGAGACGCCTCCGGAGGAGACGTCGCCCGAGGCCGCCGCGCCGTCCGGGGAGGCCCTGGCGCCGCTGCAGCGGCAGATCCAGGAGCTCGAGCGCAAGATCGAGGAGATGTCGGCTCCGCCGCCGCTGGAGGAGGCTCCCATCGGAGGCGAAGAGGAGGTCGTGGCTCCTCCGGAGCGGCCCCAGCCGCAGCCGCCGCAGCCGCCGACCGAGCTGGCGCTGTTTCTGCAGACCCGGATGGACCTTTTGGAAAGGAAGCTTCAGCTCGCCCAGGAAGAGGCCCTGCGCGCCAACCTCCTTTTACGCGAGCGGGAGGCGGCGCAGCGCAAGGCCCGGGGGGAGGTCGAGGATCTGTTCCGAAACATCCGGGAGCAGCAGCGGGCCGCGTCCTGGGACCGCGCCCTTCGCGATCAGTATTCCGCGGCGCAGGGGCGCATCCGCGAGCTCGAGTCGAGGCTGAGCCTCGCCGAGCTGCGCATGATTCCGGCCGAGGATGTCCTCCGGTGCATGGAGGACGAGGAGGGCCGGGGCGAGCTGGAGCGGCGGCTGCGCGAGCAGCTCGGCCGGCTCGAGGCGGAGACGGAGGCGCCCTCGGCGCCGGAGCCATCGATGCCGGGCGTCCCGACGTCCGAGCGGGCCCCGGAGCCCGGCCCCCCGGCACCCCCGGCCCCCGAGCAGATCCCGCCTCCGCCGGGAGTCCCCCCTCCGGAGACCTCCCGCATCCCCGAGCTTTCGATCATCATGGGACGCGTCGCCGATCTCGAGCGCCTCCTCGACGAGGCCCGCAAGGAGCGGGACAGGGAGCGGAAGGCGCGCCGGCTTTGGGAGAAGGACATCCTCCTGGCCCTCAATCAGACCCGGCGCGAGTGGCAGAAGAAGGGCGGGCCGGAGCTGCTGGTGGAGGCCGCCCTGGAGAGTATGGTAGATTCTCTGAAGGGTCGGGACGCGCTGCAGGTCGAGATGAGCCGGGCCGTGGCCGCTCTGCGCGACGAGCCGCCCGGATCGGCCAGGATCCCCGAGCTGCGGGCGCGTCTCGCGGAATGTCAGAAGCGCATGGCGGAGCTGCAGGAGAAGCTCGGAAAGCAGGTCGCGCTCCTGCAGGCCTGGGTCGAGCGCAACAAGGGGAAGGGGAGCTGAATGGACGCATCGACAATCATCGGGCTCGGCGGCGCGATCGGGCTGGTGCTGGCCGGCATCTTCACCGGCGAGGTGGGCGCCGTATTCGTGAACTTCCACAGCATGGGCATCGTATTCGGCGGCACGGCCGCCGCGATGCTCATCAACACTCCGATGCACTACGTGCGCGACACGTTCGTGGCCATGCTTTCGCTAATGCGCCTGGACCCGTACGCCCAGCCGGGCCAGCTGGTGCCGGTGCTCACGCGCACGGCCGAGCTGGTGCAGAAGAACGGCATCGGAGCGCTGCGCAACGTCGATCCGAAGATCGCCGACGGCTTCTTCGCGGAAGCGGCCACGACGGCGCTCGAGTACAACAACGCAGACTTCGTGCGCCGCGTGCTGGAGACCGAGGTCAACAACGGCGTGGACCGGGCCAACGAGGTGATCAACGTGATCCGGACCGCCGGCGTCATCTCGCCGATGTTCGGGCTCATCGGGACCCTCATCGGCATCGTGGACGTCCTGCAGAAGATCGCCGATCCGGAGGCCGTCGGGCCGGCGATGGCGATCGCCATCACGGCGGCGTTCTACGGCATCAGCTTCGCGAACTTCGTCTGCATCCCGGTGGCCGGCAAGCTGCGCATGCGCCTCTGGGAGGAGATCAAGATGAAGGCGATGGTCGTCGAGGGCGTGATCGGCATGATGCAGGGGACGGTCCCCCTCGTGCTGGAGCGGCGGCTGCAGGCCTTCCGATAAGGCGCTGACCCCATGGCCGTCTATCGCTTCCGAAAAGAGGAACTCGAGGGTCATCTGAACCGCAATGCCCTGTGGGCGATCGTCTACGGGGACATGATGAGCTACCTGATGATCCTCTTCCTCCTGATGCTGTCCTACAACCTCTCCCAGGACGTCAAGATTCACAAGCGGGACAAGGTCGAGGACTCCTTGATCCAGATCCAGCGGGTGTTCGGCGGCGAGGTGGACCCCAAGCTCGCCGAGCGCGCCCAGCAGCGCGATCAGGAGCTCCTGGTCTCCCAGAGTCTCCAGGATAAGGTCGACGGCGGCGAGCTGGGGGAGGCGGTCAAGCTGGTGGTGACGGTGAAGCGGATATCCCTCAACCTGGGAGAGGGCGTGCTGTTCGACTCGGGTAATGCGGAGCTCACGCCGAAGGCGCTGCCGGTGCTGGAAAGCATCGCGAAGGACATGAAGAACCTCAGGAACCAGATCCGGATCGAGGGCCATACCGACAACGTGCCGATCCGGCGCGGCCGATACCGCTCGAACTGGGAGCTTTCGATGGCCCGCGCTTACGCCGTGATCCGCACGCTCGAGGGCTCCGGCGTCGATTCCTCCCGCATCTCCGGAGTCGGCTTCGGCGAGCACCGCCCGGTCGCCGACAACGCGACGGCCGAGGGACGGGCCAAGAACCGCCGAATCGAGATCAGCCTGCTGCGGGAGGAATGAGGATATTCATCGCGACAGCGCGCCCGGCGCAGGCGGCGCGCTGGCAGCGCGTGACCGGCTTTCTCGGCCTCAGGTGCGTCCGAGCGGACGGCCTCAGGGCGCTCGAGCGCGAGGCCTGCCGCCGAGGACAGGGACAGGACTTCGCGCTCATCGATTGGAGGCTTCTCTCCGGCGGCGCCCAAGCCGCGCTCAAGGGCCTGCGCGAGCACGCACCCGGGGTAAGCGTCATCGTGTTCGCCGAGGAAGAGGCCCTGCTGGGGCCGGCGGTGGCGAAGGCTCTCGGCGCCGGGGCCATGGATTTCTTCCCGAGCTCGGCCCCCGACGAAGTCCTGGCGGACAAGCTGTTTGTGCACCTGAAGCGGACCTGCCCCGGGTTGTCTTTGCCCGGAGTGCTCGAGAGCGGCGGGCTGCGCGTCGACGTGCGCCGTTGGGAGGTCCTCGTGCGTCAGGCTCGGGGGCGCTGGAAGGCTCTCGAAGGCCTGACGCCCAAGGAGTTCGAGCTTCTGCGTCTGTTCCTGGAGAATCCCGGGCGGCCCCTGGACAGGTCCCAGCTGATGGACGGGGTCTGGGGCGAGCGGTCCGACGACGTCAACCCGGAGGTCGTGGACAAGCAGGTGGGCTCGCTGCGCCGGAAGCTGGGACCGCAAGGCAAGCGCATCCGCACCCTCCGCGGCGTCGGCTACACCCTCGCAGACTCCTGAATCAATCCACCTGCGTATCCTCCACTTGAAACTCTCGCCTCGGGGGGACCGGCGGCAGGCTATCAGAAGCCCGACGGGGGTTTCAAGTGGAGGATACGCAGGTCAATCCATAAGGAAAGACGTTTTTGGGCGGACTGGATGCGATGTCCCGCTTCTTCCCGAGCGCCGGGTCGGCGGGCCCCCCTACGGGGGGGCTGCCGTTCGGGGGGCGAGATTACCCCCCGCTACAAAGCGCGATCCCTACCCCCCGGGGGGGAGGGACGCGGGCATGGGCCCCCTCCAGACGGGGATTGCGCGGGACATCGCATCCCCTCCGCATCGGCGTCTTCTCCCCTGACCAGGGACCGTCGGTTCTTTACTCGCGGCGGCGGTCGATCTCGTAGTGGGAGCCCGGGCTGCGTTTGGCGAACTTCTTGAGCTCGCTGCCCAGCTCGCTGACTTGGGCGTAGGAGGTGAGGGGCTTGAGCTTGTTGTGGCATACCCCGACGCCGACGGACAAGAGCGCGTACTCGACGACGTTGCCCGCCCTGTCTTTCGAGATGATCTTGCCGCGCTCGCGGTCTTTTTCCTTATAGAAGGAGGGCGCGAGCGCGTCGAAGCCGGAGACGATCTCCTCGCACAGCCGCTCCATCCGCGAGGGGTCGGTGACGACGATGAAGTCATCGCCGCCGATATGCCCGACGAAGTCCTCGTTTCCGCCCGCCGTCTTCACGCAGCGCAGCAGAAGGGCGGCGGCGGCCTGGATGACGCGGTCGCCCGCGTCGTAGCCGTAGGCGTCGTTGTAGGCCTTGAAGCTGTTGATGTCGACGTAGAGCACGGCGAGGGGCGCGCGGGCGTCGACCGCCTCGGTGATGCGGTTCTGGATCGATACGTTGCCCGGCAGGCGCGTCAGGGGGTTCGCGTCGAGGCCCTGGCGCGTGCGGCGCAGGATCATACGGATGCGCGCGCGAAGCTCGGCGATGTCCACAGGCTTGGTGATGAAGTCGTCGGCTCCCAGGTCGAGCCCCTGGATCTTGTTCTCCCGGCCTCCGGACGCCGAGAGGATCACGATCGGCAGATGCCGGAACTCGGGCTCGGCCTTGAGCTCCCGGCAGACCGAGAAACCGTCCTTGACCGGCATCCAGAGGTCCACGACGACGATGTCGGGCGGATCGGCGCGCACGAGGTCGATCGCTTCCTGGCCGTTGGCGGCGGTCCGCACCTCGTAGCCTTGCGACTGCAGGGCCTCCTTCATCATCACGAGCAGCTCGGGCTCGTCGTCGGCCACGATGAGGCGCGCGGAGGTTACCATATCCGGGGCTAAGATACTTTATCGGCAGTCGTTTGACAAGAATCGTCAACGCCCGTGTACGCCCGTCGATCGTCGGATGTGCTTGTGGCAGGCGGATAAATTGACAGGTTTCGGGGCCTTTTGTTAGAATCGCACGACGTCGCTCTTTGGATGCGCGTGAACCCCTCCGAACCTGGCAGGACCTCGCCCCGGCGCGCTCCGTTGGCCGTTGCATTGAGCGCGGGGACCGAGCTGGTCGTTTCGGTGCTGGGGGGCTTCTTCGCCGGCTACTATGCCGACAAGAAACTGGGGACCCACCCCTGGCTGATGCTGGTGGGGGCTTTTTTAGGGATCTCGGTTGGCCTATATCTACTCATCCGAGCGGCGTCGGTCCGTCCGAACGGCCGTCCGTAGCGCGCTGGAAGGAGTCGCGCTGAGTCTGGTCGCGGCGCTGCCGATGTGGTGGCTCCTTGAGAAGGCGCTCTTCGGACCCGCCCTGACGGGGCTGGTGTCGGCCTGGGCGGCCTGTTCGGCGAGCGTGACGGGCATGGTCTTCGCCCGCCCCGTATCCACGAGGGCGTTCTGGTGGGCTTTCGGGGGCGGGATGGCCCTTCGGGCCGCGGTGTTCGCCGCTTTGGTGGCGGTCGCTTGGCGGGACGGGGGGCGGGTGCAGGCCGCGATGTGGGGCGCGTACGCCCTGGGGGTGCTGTTCCTTCTGCAGATCGAGTATAGGCAGCTGACGCGGAAATAAACCATGGATTTCAAGGCCCTTCTGGATCACCACATACCCGACCATACGCTGCTGCCGCTATTCTCGGCCGGCCCCGTCCAGTTCTCGCTCACCAAGCACCTGGTCGTCATGTGGGCCGTGGGCGCGTTCCTGCTCGGCGTGCTCACCTACGCGGCGCGGAGCCGGTCCCAGTTCGGGCTGCTTCTGCGCACGGGGGTGGAGGCCGTCGTCCTCTACCTCCGGGACACCGTATTCGAGCCCATCCTCGGCCACGGCGGCATGCGCTACATGCACTACCTGCTGAGCCTGTTCTTCTTCATCCTCTTGTGCAACCTGGCGGGGCTCATTCCGGGCAGCGCCACCGCGACGGGCAACATCTCCGTGACGGCCGCCCTGGCGATATGCACATTCTGCCTGATCGTGATCGCGGGCATCCGCGCTCAGGGGTTTATCCCGTTTTTGAAGCACTTCGCGCCGGTCCCGCCCGGGCTGCCGGCGTGGATCTCCCCGGTGCTGTATGTGATCCTGCCGGTCATCGAGGTCCTGGGGCTTTTCGTCAAGTGCTTCGCGCTGACGATCCGGCTGTTCGCGAATATGATCGCCGGCCATATCGTCGCGCTGGGCTTTATGTCGCTGATCTTCATCTTCGGCGCGACCAGCACTCTGGTCGGGTTGACCGTGGCCCCGTTTTCCGTCCTTTTGGTGGTTTTCGTCTATTTGATCGAACTCTTGGTCGCGGTGCTGCAGGCGTTCATCTTCACCCTTTTGACCACGGTGTTCGTCGGCAGCGTGCTGCATGCCCACTAGCGCGTCAGCGCCAGCGGGCGCTGACGCGCTTACTCCTCTGAGTTACGGGAGGGGCACGTCGCAAGGAATGGCTCTGTAAACCATGCGCAGCCCGGCTTCGCCGGGACTGCGGACATGAGGTCTCACCCGGTCCGACAGGCGTTTCCCGTGACCGGAACAAAGAAACGGAGGAAGCAATCATGTGGCATCTTGCGTTCGGTTACGTCGGCGTCGCGATCGGCGCCGGCATGTGCCTGATCGGCGCGGCCTTTGGCATCGCCAGGCTGTCCAGCGCCGCTCTGGAAGGGTCCGCGCGGCAGCCGGAAGCGGCCGGCTCGCTGCAGACCATGATGATCATCCCGGCGGCCATGATCGAGGGGCTGGGGCTTTTCGCCCTCGTGATCGCGCTGCTCGCGGTGCTCGCCCTCAATAAGGGCGTGCCGCAGGCGGCGGCGCCCGCCCCGACGGCTGTCGAAGCGTCGGTGCATCACTAGCCCGGCAACGGGGGGCGGCCTCAGGCCGCCTCCCGCCCGGCACGTTTTTTATATTCGTCAGGGACGGAGAGCTTAATGGATACGCTTATTCAGCCGGACGTCGGGTTGATGTTCTGGACGATCGTCTCGTTCCTGGCGCTGGTCGGCCTCCTCAGATGGAAGGCCTGGGGGCCGCTGCTCGGCGCCATTGAGGCGCGCGAGGCGCGGCTGCGCGAGGAGCGCGAACGGGCCGAGAAGGCGCGCCAGGATTCCGAGAGGATCCGGCAGGACTTCGAGGGTCGGCTCGCGGGCGCGGCTGAGGAGGCGAAGGGGCTTCTTTCAAAGGCCGGCGCGGACGGCGAGGCGCTGCGAGCGCGCATCAGGGAGGGCGCCGAGGAGGAGGCCAAGGGCATCCTCGCGAAGACGCGTGCACAGCTCGATGAGGAGCGGCGCCGGGCCATCGGCGACCTCCGCCGCGAGGTAGCGACCCTGTCGGTGCTGGCCGCGGAGCGGCTCGTGCGCAAGAGCGTCGACAGCGGCGTGCAGAAGAGCGAGCTCGACCGGTTCTTCGGCGAGCTGGAGCGGGAGAAGGGGAAGAACTGACGATGCTGAGCTCGGAACGAGTTCTCGCCCGCCGGTACGCGCTGGCGTTCTATCAGAGCGCGGCCGAGCGCGGGGAAGAGGCGCAGGCGAACGAAGAGCTGGCGAAGGCCGCCAGGGCTCTGGCGGACAGCATGCCGGCCTTCCAGCATCCGCGCGTATCCGCCCAGGAGAAGAAGGCGCTGCTGCGGCGTCTGATCGGGGAGTCGGTCTCGGACCGGACGCTGCGATTTCTCGAGCTGCTCGTCGACAGGAAGCGTTTCGGGCTGCTGCCGCAGATGACGGTGGAGCTCGGGCGGCTCCACGACGAGGGGCGCGGCATCGCCCGCGCCACGGTGCGCACGGCGATGGAGCTCTCGGAGGCCGAGGGCGAGACGCTGAAGAAGCGCCTGGGCGCCTTCATCGGCAAGACGGTGGTTTTGGACGTGAAGCTGGATCCGGATCTTTTGGCGGGCGCCGTGGTCCGCCTGGGGGACTGGGTGTTCGACGCGAGCCTTAAGGGCAAGCTGAGAGCGATGCGCGGCCGGCTGACCGCTTAGCTAATCATCAATGGAGCCGTAGAGGGACATCTTATGGCTATTAGACCGGAAGAGATCACTGGGGTCATCAAGAAGCAGCTGGAGGGCTTCGAAGGTAAGACCGAGATCAAGGAAGAGGGCTTTGTGCTGCAGGTCGGCGACGGCATCGCCCGCATCTACGGTCTCGAGAACGCGATGGCGGGCGAGCTCCTCGAGCTGCCCCACGGCGTGTTCGGGATGGTCCTGAACCTGGAGAAGGAAAACGTGGGCTGCGTGCTCCTGGGCGATGGGGACCTCATCGGCGAGGGCGACCCGGTGAAGCGGACCGGGCGCATCATGGAGGTCCCGGTCGGCCAGGCGCTGGTGGGCCGCGTCGTCAACCCGCTCGGGCAGCCGATCGACGGCAAGGGGCCGATCGCGGCCGACGAACGCCGTCCCCTGGAAGCCATCGCTCCGGGCATCGTGGCCCGGCAGCCCGTGCGCGTGCCGCTGCAGACCGGCCTGAAGTCCGTCGACGGGATGATCCCGATCGGCCGGGGCCAGCGTGAGCTCATCATCGGCGACCGCCAGACGGGCAAGACCGCCATCGTCATCGACACCATCATCAACCAGAAGGACCAGCCGGACCGCCCGATCTGCATCTACGTGGCGGTCGGCCAGAAGCGCTCGACGGTGGCGGGCGTCGTGAAGACCCTGGAGGATCACGGCGCGATGGACTATACGATCGTCGTGAACGCGAGCGCCTCGGAGCCGGCGCCCCTTCTCTATATCGCGCCCTACGCCGGCTGCGCGATGGGCGAGTACTTCATGTGGGCCGGCAAGGACGTGGTCATCTTCTACGACGACCTGTCCAAGCACGCGCAGGCATACCGGCAGCTTTCTTTGCTGCTGCGCCGCCCGCCGGGCCGCGAGGCGTACCCCGGAGACGTCTTCTACCTGCACTCGCGCCTGCTGGAGCGGGCCGTCAAGCTGTCGGAGGCGAACGGCGGGGGTTCGCTCACGGCGCTGCCGATCATCGAGACGCAGGCCGGCGACGTCTCGGCCTACATCCCGACGAACGTCATCTCGATCACCGACGGGCAGATCTACCTCGAGTCGGGCCTCTTCTATTCCGGCATCCGGCCCGCCGTCAACGTCGGCCTCTCTGTCTCGCGCGTGGGGGGCGCGGCGCAGATCAAGGCGATGAAGCAGGTCGCCGGCAAGCTTCGGCTCGATCTGGCCCAGTACAACGAGCTCGCGGCCTTCGCGCAGTTCGGCTCAGACCTCGACAAGGCGTCGCAACAGCAGCTGGGCCGCGGCGAGCGGATGGTCGAGCTGCTGAAGCAGGACCAATATAAACCGATGGCGGTCGCGGATCAGATCGTGGTGATCTTCGCGGGAGCGAACGGCTTCCTGGACGACATCCCGGTCGCGGCGGTCAGGAAGTTCGAGGCCGAGCTCCTGGCCCACATGCGGGACAAGCACGCGGGCATACTGAAGGCGATCGCGGAGGAGAAGAAGCTCGGCGACGACCTCACAAAAAAGCTGACCGAGGCCATCTCCGAGCTCAAGAAGGGGTTCCAGGCATGACCGGCTCGCGGCACTGCTTGCGGGCCGTCGCCGGCGCGCTGTGCGCGGCGGCTCTCGTCCTCGCGGCGCCGCCGCTGGCCGGGGCGCAGGGGCCGGAGAGCGGCGCGCCCGCGCGGCAGGGCGTCCCGCCGGGCTCTCCGGAGGGCGGCCCGGGAGCGGAGGGGATGATCCCCGCCGCTCCTCAGGTCATCAACCTGAGCCTGATGGATGCCCTCGTGGCGGTCGGGGCGACGGACCTCGCGGGCGTGTTCTCGTTCATCCCCGAGATGCAGTCCTCGATGGCCTTGGCGGACTATCTCATGCACAACCGCAAGGCCCTCACGAAGTTCATCAAGAAGGGGGAGAAGGACCTCAAGGAGGTCCAGGGGATCAACGAGTGGGACAAGCAGGTTTTCCTCTTTCTCATAGGCATCAACGCGCAGCCGCGGCTTCCCGCGGGCATCGAGCGGATACCGGAGAAGCTGATGAAGCAAGTCAACAGGATGGGCCTGGCGCAGCCGCTGCCCCTGCGGATCATCGTCGAGCGGAGGGCGGCGAACAAGTGAGCAGGGTCCTCGTCACCGGCGGCGCCGGCTTCATCGGGTCGAACCTGGCTCTCGAGCTCGAGCGCCGGGGGCGCGAGGTCGTCGTGCTCGATGACTTTTCGGTCGGCCATTTCGAGAACCTGGACGGCTACCGCGGCGACGTGGTGGCCGGCGACATCGCCAGGCCCGGGGAGTGGGTCGGGCGCATCGGCGCCGTGGACACGATCTTCCATCAGGCGGCCATCACCGACACGACGGTGACCGACCAGCGCCGCATGCTGGAGGTCAACGTGGAGGGGTTCCGCAATGTGCTCGCCTTCGCGCTGGAGTCCGGCGTGCGGCGGGTCGTCTACGCCTCTTCCGCCGGCGTGTACGGCGCGGGCCCGCGCCCCATGAAGGAGACGCAGGCCGGGGAGCCGATGAACATCTACGGCTTTTCGAAGAAGGTGATGGAGCGCGTGGGGGGCGGGTTTCCTGCGGGAGGAGCCCTCGTTGCGGCTGGTGGGCTTGCGCTACTTCAACGTCTACGGCCCGCGCGAGGCCCGCAAGGGCAAGGTCGCGAGCATGATCTGGCAGCTTTACCGTCAGATGGAGGCGGGACGGCGGCCGCGCATCTTCAAGCATGGCGAGCAATTCCGCGATTTCATCTATGTGCGGGACGTCGTGGAGGCGAACCTTAAGTCCGCGGAGGCGGAAGCCAGCGGAGTCTACAACGTCTGCACGGGTAAAACGGCGACTTTCAACCGCATCATCAAGGTGCTCAACACGGTCCTCGGGACGTCCCATGAGCCCGAGTACTTCGACAATCCATATTCTTTCTATCAGGACGAGACGGAGGGCGAGCCGGCCGCCGCCCGCGCGGCGCTGGGATTCGAGGCGCGGTTCTCCATCGAGGAGGGGATACGTGACTATTTGGAGGGGAAGGCCCAGCTCGTAACCCGCTAGCCTATGGCTTCTCTAAGGGAACTCAGAAACAAGCTGAAGTCGGTGAAGTCGACGCAGCAGATCACGAAGGCCATGAAGATGGTGGCTGCGGCGCGCATGCGCCGCGCGCAGGGCGCGATACTCGCCTCGCGGCCGTTCGCCGTGAAGCTGGAGGAGGCTGTCGGCGATCTGTCGCGGCTGGAAGCCGCCGCCAAGCGCGTCTCGGGGATCGGGGGCCGCCTCCATCCGTTTTTCGGCGGGGCCGCGGACTCCCGGGACGCCGGACTCGGCGAGCGGCTTCCGGCGTCCGGACTCCCGCGGGAGGGAGCCGGCGAGCGGGGAGCCGCCGGCCTGATCCTGGTGACGGCCGATAAGGGCCTGTGCGGCTCGTTCAACGCGAACATCCTGCGCGCGGCCGTGCAGTGGATCCGGGGCGCCTCCGGCAGGCCGATCTCGGTCGCCGTCGCCGGGCGCAAGGGGCGCGATCTGCTGCAGCGCTTGCGGGACGTGCCGCTGGAGCGACCGGCCGAACTGGTGGGCATCTTTCCGAAGGCGACATACGCGCACGCGGAGCTTCTGGCGGAGCCCATGATCGAGCGCTTCGTCGAGGGACGGCTGGACTCGGTCGCGCTCCTCTATACCGAGTTCCAGTCCGTGGTGTCGCAGAAGGTGGTCGAGAAGCGGATCCTTCCGATCCCGGCGCCGGAGGCCGAGGCCGATGAGGCCGGGGGTTTCGGCTTCCACTACGAGCCGGGCCGCGAGAAGCTGTTGGAGGCTTTGCTGCCGCGCCACATCAAAGCCCAGATATTCCGGGCGCTGCTCGAGTCGCAGGCGGCAGAGCTGGCGGCGCGCATGAACGCGATGGACGCCGCCACCAAGAACGCCGGGGAGCTCATCGATAATCTGACGTTGTGTCTCAACCGCACGCGGCAGGCGATCATCACGCGCGAGATCGTGGAGATCGTCAGCGGCGCGGAGGCCCTGGGGGGGTAGGTCTCTTGAAGAAGCGCGGCGTGGACAAACGCAGGCACCCCCGCTTCCCCGTCGGGATCGCGATGGACATACACCTGAAGGGGCAGGCGGTGCAAAGGTGTCGCGGGACGATATCGGACCTTTCGGTGGGAGGGATGAGCTTGCGCGCGGACGCGGACCTCGAGCACGGCAGCTCCCTGTATCTAAAGATCAACATCCCGCTCGAGATCCGCGGCGAGGTGCGGCACATCAAGTCGGGCTCTCGCGGCGGCATGCACCGCTACGGCGTGCGTTTTCATCATATCGGGTTCGAGGGAGCCGGGGAAAGCCGCCCGGAGAGCTTCATCGCGGCCAAGTTTCAGAAATGACGGATGGAAAAGAGGGTCCAATGAATATCGGAAAGCTATCGCAGGTGGTAGGGCCGGTCGTCGACGTCGAGTTCCCTTCGGGAAAGCTGCCGTCCATCAATAACGCCTTGAAGATCCGGATGGGGGGCGCGGGCGGGGGACCGGACGGGAATGGGCAGGAGACCGTCGTCACCGGCGAGGTCGCCCAGCATCTGGGCGACAATACCGTGCGCGCGATCGTTCTCGGCCCGACCGACGGCATGCGCCGGGGGATGGCCGTCGAGGACACAGGGGCCGCGATCACCGTGCCCGTGGGAGAGAAGGTCCTCGGGCGCCTTATCGACGTGCTGGGTGAGCCTCGCGATGGGCGCGGGCCCATCGATACCACGGAGCGGCTCCCGATCCACCGCCCCGCGCCGAAGTTGGAGGACCAGGAGACCAAGGCCGAGGTGTTCGAAACCGGGATCAAGGTCATCGACCTGCTCGAGCCCTACATGAAGGGCGGCAAGGTGGGGCTTTTCGGCGGCGCCGGCGTGGGCAAGACCGTCATCATCATGGAGCTTATCAACAACGTCGCCAAGCAGCACGGGGGCGTGTCGGTCTTCGGCGGCGTGGGGGAGCGCAGCCGCGAGGGCAACGACCTCTGGCTCGAGATGCAGGAGGCGAAGCTTTCCGACGGCTCCTCGGTCCTCTCTAAGACGGTGCTGACCTACGGCCAGATGAACGAGCCGCCGGGCTCCCGCGCGCGGGTGGCCCTGACGGCGCTCACTCAGGCCGAGTACTTCCGGGACCAGAAGGGCCAGGACGTCCTGCTCTTCATCGACAACATCTTCCGCTTCGTGCTGGCCGGCTGCGAGGTATCCGCTCTCCTCGGGCGCATGCCGTCGGCCGTCGGCTACCAGCCGACGCTCACGACCGAGGTGGGGGAACTCCAGGAGCGGATCACCTCGACGAAGAAGGGCTCGATCACCTCGATCCAGGCCATCTACGTGCCGGCCGACGACCTCACCGACCCCGGGGTGGCCACGACCTTCACGCACCTGGACGCGACGACGGTGCTCTCGCGCCAGATCGTCGAGCTCGGCATCTACCCCGCGGTGGACCCCCTCGACTCGACGTCGCGCATCCTCGATCCGCGGATCGTCGGCGAGAAGCACTACGCGGTGGCGCGTTCGGTGCAGAAGGTGCTGCAGCGCTACAAGGATCTCCAGGACATCATCGCCATCCTCGGCATCGACGAGCTCTCCGACGAGGACAAGCTCATCGTTGCGCGCGCGCGGAGGATCCAGAAGTTCCTCTCCCAGCCGTTCTTCGTGGCCGAGCAGTTCACCGGCGTCGCCGGCAAGTATGTGAAGCTGCAGGATACGATCCGGGACTTCGAGGAACTCGTCGCCGGGAAGCACGACGACGTGCCCGAGCAGGCGTTCTATATGGTGGGAACCCTGGAGGAGGCTCGGGAGAAGGCGAAGACGCTGTAGGGCCGGACCGTTCAGGAAAGGGGCTTATGAGCAAGAATCTGACCATCGAGATGGTGACGCCCGAGAAGGTGGCGTTGCAGATGCCGGCGGAGTCCGTAGTCCTGCCCGCTCACGAGGGGGAGATGGGCGTCCTGCCCGGCCATGAGCCTTTCATGGTCCAGCTGAAGGCGGGCGAGGTCCGCGTGACCTCGGGCGGGGCCTGCCGGTGCTTCGCGGTCTCCGGAGGTTTCGCCGAGATCCTCGGCGACAAAGTCTCGGTCTTCGCCGAGACGGCCGAGATGGCCGGAGACATCGATAGCGAAAGGGCGCGACAAGCGCTCGAGCGGGCGAAGTCCGAGGCGAAGGGCCGGCCCGACGACCTTACGCTGGCGCAGGCCGAAGCAGCCATCAAGCGCGCCCAAGTGCGGCTGCGGGTCTCCAAGCTCCGCCGCCGGCCGAGAGGGGCGGCGCCCGTCCGGGCTTCCAAGACCGATCTTTAGCCGGTGAGAGCGCGGCCCCTGGCGGCGGTCCTTGCCGTGCTCGTCGCGGGCTGCCTACCCGAAATCCCCCAGAAGAACCCGCATCTCCTGGAGCCGCCCCCCCCGCCCGGGGGGATCCGCGATCTTCCGCATACGTTCGCGCTGGGCCTGATCACGGGGCGGGAGGCGGGCAGCGTGACGATGCGGGTCTTCAATACGGGCACGATCCGGACCCGCGGGGAGGCGGTGTCCGCCCTCAAGAGCTACCACGCGAAGATCGAGCTGGATGTCCCCGTATTCCTCATCCGGCATTCCGCCCAGGGGCTCGTCCTCTTCGGCACGGGTCTCAGCTCCGACGCGGGGAGGCGGCCGCGGAGCGTCTTGGACGCCGTCCGGCCGTACGCGTTCCGCTACAAGCAGAAGAAGGGGCGGGATATCGTCAGCCGGTTGCGGGCGGGCGGAACGGCCCCGGAGGACATCCGGTGGGTGGTCGTGCCGAACCTGGAGCCCGACAGCGCGGGAATGGTCGACGCGTTCCCCGCGGCCACGGTCGTGGTTTCCCGGAGGGAATGGGAGTGGCGCAAGGCCCGGGTCTCCGGGGGCGCGCCGCCGGATCCGCTGTCGCCCGCCTCGCTCGAGGGGAGGCTGCGGCTTCGGCTCGTGGACCTCGCCAATTCCCCGGCTTTCGGCACGTTCGAGAACGGCATGGACCTCTTTGGGGACGGCAGCTTGTACCTCGTGAGCCTTCCGGGCCGTTCGCCCGGCAACATGGGCCTGTGGGCGAACCTGGACGGGGGGCCGGTGCTGCTGACCGGAGGCGTCGCGTACGTGGTCGACAACTATCTGGACTTGGCGCTTCCGGTGAAAGAGCGGATACAGGACCTGGAGGAGTACTGGCGCAGCCTGCACATCATCCGGGCGTCGGCTCGCGGCGTTCCCCGGCTTGTCGTATTCCCGGGCAACGACCTGACGCCGCTTTCCCTGTCGGGCCGCTCCGACATCCCCCTGGACTGAGTTCCTTTATATACTAGCGCCGGTTGCGCGAATCGGCCTCCCGGCAGGGAGGCCGCTTCGCGCCCACCGGTCGCGTGCACCCCAGGGTTATAAAGGGCCCGCCCCCCCCCCGCCAGCGGGCCAATGTGGCAACGGAGAGGTG
>JBDREN010000055.1:0-10123 GCA_043819795.1 Elusimicrobiota bacterium | reverse complement strand
GGAAGCGTCATGCCACCTGATGCGTTGCCGGGGGAGGATGCTGGGCAAACGCGCCCGCGGCCCGTCGGGGATCACCTTACGCTATTGCAGTGCCGGGTGTTATATCGGCGTGACGGTTGGGGCTCCGCGAAAATCGGTGCTAAAAGGGGGTCCAAGTATCTGGGACGGAACAGAACGGAGCCGGGAGGCTCTGAGGGGGGGCCGCATAAAAGGCGCGTGCTCTACCAGTCGAGCTGCGGGAGCAATCCGCCTGTTGTGCCAAACACGATTACGAGTGCGCGAAAACGCCCGGACACGTGCGTGTCCGGGCGTTTTATTGCGGCCGCGTCTTCCGCGGCTATAGGCCCGCGATCGAATTCATGGCGAACTCGATGGTGACGGTGTCAGGCTTCAACTTATGCAACTTTTGGAACTTATGTTTGAGATGGAGACTTGTGTGAACGGTTTTTGAAAGTTGCATAAGTTGCATACGTTGAAGCCTGACACCGGGAAAGTGGCGCCCTAGACAGTCAATGCCGGCGAGGGGAAGAGCGCTTGGCGGTCCGGCGGAGGCCGGCCGCCCGCATGCCTCTGCGGATATGGGGTGAACTCATGATGGTCTTCCAGATCAGGCCGGTGCGCAGGTTCTCGATCATCAAAAGCATGATGCCCTGATCGATGCCGATCACATCCGGCGAGCGCCACATGCCGGGGGCGTTGAAGCGGTCCTTCCAGCGGGGGTCGGTATTGAAGGCGTCCGAAAAGCCGTAGCGGCCCCAGATGCGGTCTCCATACTTGCGCATGAAGTGGCGCAGTGCCCGGATGGAAAGCTCCGGCGTGAAGACGATGGATCCGCCGGCGGCCGTGGGGGCCACGGTGCCGTCATGCTCCGCGCGGCCCGGGGGCGCGCCGTAGGCGCGGTAGCCGTCCGGTCCGTCGGACGCGGTGAGGCCCCATGAGTCCGGGCCATAGGTGCGGTACCGCTTCCTCTGGTCGATGGCGAATCGGCGGTTGGCCAGGGTGGCGGCCTTGGAATTCTCGAAGTAGTCGGCGTAGCGGTCGCGTCTTCCGCGGAAGTCCACGGCCATGTGGGAGTATTGGTGCGTGAACAGAGGCCCGGAAGCGATGCTTTCATCGCCGGCATAAGAGCCGCGGCGCCGAGTCCAGGCATGCCAAATCTCCGGGGGGAGGGGAAGCGTGGGGGAGCCCATCGCGAGCAGTGAAAGGATCATGTGCTCGCTGTACTCATGCCAGCGGTCCTTGAGAAAGCCGCCCTCCGGCATCCAGCCCATGGACAGCGTTCTTTTTTCGGGTGTTTTGCCGCCGTCGGTCATCATCCAGGGGAAGTCCACTCGGCGGTAGATCTTCTCAGCCAGCCTTTCCACCTCGGTCCCCTTGAAATAACGGCCGGCAAATACGGCGCCGACAAGGAACAGCGCGGTGTCGATGGATGAGACCTCCGATGTCCCGACCCGCTCCCCGGTGTGAAGATGCATGAAGTGGTAGGACCAGCCATGCTCCGTGTTTTTCCGGCCGAGATAGCCTTTGAGCGTGATCAGAGTCCGCTCATAGGCCTGCTCATACGTGATCCAGCCTCGGGACCGGGCGACGCCCAGGGCCATGAGGCCGAAGCCCGTGGCCGCGATGGACGCGATATCCCGCGTTTCTTTTTCCTCGAAGTTCGCGGCGCGATCCCGGGTCAGCCCGGTCTTGGGATCGGTGTTCTCCCAGAAGAACAGGAATGCCCGCCGTTGAATGTCGTCGAGCAGAGCCTTGTCGCTTCGGATAAGACCGGCAGGACGGAGCGCCTCGGTCCGGCGGAGCGCCTTGCCGGCGGATGCGGCGGGAACAGCTGTCCCGGGCCGAGCCGTGCCGCCGGAGTAAAAGCTTTCCAGCGCGGATGCCGTGCGGCCGGCAGGCGCGGAGTCTATCTTCGCCGCCGCCGCCAGGCGGGTAAGAGCGGCGGAGATCGGAACGTCCTTTCTCGCGGCAGGGCTTGTGCCCGTTCGCTCCGGCTTTAGGGACTCCGCCCGCTTTCGGGGTGCTGCCGTTCGGGTCGCGGGCAAGGATATCGCGGCCGCGGGCATGGCCTGAGGCTTGAACGCGGCAATGCCGGCTGGAGACGGCAGCGCGTGAGGGCCGGAGAGAGCGCCCATGGCGGGACTTGCGGACGGGATCAGCGGGAGAGACGAGCCCAGGGAAGGGAAAGAGTTTCGCGGGCTCGGCGCGGCGGTCGCGGCCGCCGGGCTCAAGGCCAGGCTCCCCGGGAGGGATGTCGGAACAACGGTCGCGCGCGCGGCGGACGCCGCGGAAATCACCTGCGCCGTCGCGGGCGGGCAGGAGCCGGCCGCCAGGCAAGCGGAAAGCAGGAGCGCTATGTGAGCTCGGAATATTCCCATCTTCTACATAGAGAATGCCCGGAAGCTTCGTCGCGCCCCAGGGCCTTCCGGGCATGGAGCCGGTGCTCCATTGTGCCCATGCCGGATGGGCCTTATGGATTAATGGTGTCAGACGTTGAGTTTGTTGAGTGACTGGAGGCTCCACCGGGAATTACTCAACAAACTCAACGTCGCCTTAAGACGAAGCGCCCGGACACGCGCGTGTCCGGGCGCCTTGTTGCGGCGGCGTCTGCCGCGGCTATAGTCCCGCGATCGAATTCCTGGCGAACTCGATGAGCAGGTCCGCTTGCTCGTCGGTGAGCTTCTTGCCCCGCTGAGCCTCGACCTTGTTGATCAACGCCTCGAGCTGGTTCTCGGCGGCCTTGGTGTTCCCCCGTTCGGCCGCGGCCGCCGCGTTCTCCGCCGTGCTCAAGAGCGAGTTCGACGTCCCGCCGGGCAGCTCCAGGCCGCCGATCACGTCGTCTAGCTGGTCCGCCGAGTCGACGCACCCGTCGCTGTCCGCGTCGCGTCCGGATGCGTCGGTGTCCGGGCAGGCGTCAACGTCGTTGTCGACCCCGTCGCCGTCCCGGTCCGGATCGCAGACGTCGCCGAGGCCGTCGCCGTCCAGGTCCTCCTGGCCGGCGTTGGCGGCCAGCGGACAGTTGTCGTCGCCGTCGGCCACGCCGTCGTTGTCGTCATCCGGATCGCAGACGTCGCCTTGCCCGTCGCTGTCGTTGTCGGCCTGGTCCGGGTTGGCGATCAGCGGACAGTTGTCGGCCCCGTCGTCCACGTCGTCGTTGTCGTCGTCGGGGTCGCAGGCGTCGCCTTGGGCGTCGCTGTCGTTGTCGGCCTGGTCCGGGTTGGCGGCCAGCGGACAGTTGTCGGCCCCGTCGTCCACGTCGTCGTTGTCGTCGTCGGGGTCGCAGACGTCGCCTTGGGCGTCGCCGTCGTTGTCCTCCTGGCCCGGGTTGGCGATCAACGGGCAGTTATCGGACTCGTCGTCGATGCCGTCGCCGTCCGTGTCCGATTCGGAGAGCACGATCGCGGACTGCCCGTTCTTGGAGAACTCCTTGCTCGCCGACACCTTCGGGTTGCCTCCGTCATCGGCCTCCACGCGCATCGTGTAGTCGCCGTCGGCCAGCTCCTGGATGTCGATCGTCTCCGGCGGCTCGCCGGACCAGGGCACGCCGATGGCGACGTACTCCACCTGGTAGGTCAGCGCGGAATCGTAGGCCCAATCCGTGATCACCAGCTCCGCCTCGTCCCCGGTGGCTTCGTCCCGGACGCAGAGGCGCCAGGGCAGGGGAGCAGATACTCGATTCAAGGAGAATAACTCCGACCATTGATCGGCCGCGGCGCAGTCCTGGGGGCCCGTGGAGCGATCCCCGGCGAACCGGACGTCGGCTTCCGAGTAGCCGCACTCTCCCCATGAGGGAGTGCGCAGGTAGCCGCCGTAGGCGTAGCAGAATTCGATGCCCTCGACGCTGCCGAGGCTGTAGTTCTCCAAAGACTCCTCTCCGAAGCCGCTTCCGATGTTGACCTTTCCGGTCAGCGGGTCCCCGTCCTCATCCCCCACAGCGGTCTCCATCCGGATGTCGGATGCCGAGTAGACCGGGTCCTCGATCGTCACGGTCGGCGGGTGGTCGCAGGGGTCGCCGATGCCGTCGCCGTCGGCGTCCTCCTGGGCGGGGTTGGGCACGCGCGGGCAGTTGTCCCAGCCGTCGGCCCGGCCGTCCAGGTCCGTGTCGGGCGCGAACAGGCTCCAGCGGCGGGCGAAGAGCTGGCCCGCGCGGGTGCCGCTGTCCTCGTAGGTGGTCACCATGTCGCCGGCGTCGTTGAGCGCGAGGACCGAATGCCTCTGGTACTGGTCCAGCTTGCCGTTCAGGCGGAACTCCGTCTCAAGCGGAGTCCCGTCCGCGTCGAACCGGCGAAGGAAGGTCCCTTCGTCGTCGCCCGGCCCCTCCCCGGACCAGGAGACGACCGACGTCCCCGAAGGGGCGTGCAGGGCGACGACCGGGTCCTCCTGATAGCCCTGCCGGTAGGAGTTCGCGAACGACGCCGGTCCGACGGGGACCCCGTCCGCGTCGAAGAGCTGGAGAATGATATCCCCATAGGCATCGGGGGCGTAGGAGAACACGGCGACGGCGATGCGTCCGTCGGGGGCCATGGAGACCCCATGGCGGGTCCCGATCCCTGGCCAAATATACTCCTTGTCGGCGAGCGGGGTCCCGTCGGCCGCGAAGCGGCGTATGTAAACGCCGGCGCCCTCCGGGCCTGACCCTTGGAAGACGACGGCGAACCTGCCCGAGGCGTCCATCGCGACCGAGCAGCCTTCCGAGGATGACGAGCCGGGAGCGATCCGGAAATTCCCGCCGAGCCTCGCGCCGTTGGGGGCATACCTCTGCCCGTAGACTCCCGAGCCCTCCGCGCCGGCACCGCCCCAAATGATCACGAAACTCCCGTCGGGCGCCATGGCCGAGTCGGACCACCGCTGCCAGTCGGGGAGGTAGTCGTTCACGCGGAACTCTCCACCCAGCTTGTTTCCGGCGCTGTCGAAGCGCTGGGCGTAGATGTCGTCGTAGTTGGCCTGGTACCGGCTGGTCCAGGTGATGAGCAAGGTCCCGCTCGGGTTCAACGTGACCGACGGGCTCATCTTGTAGCTGCCCATGTGGGTGTTGACCCGGAACTCGTTGCCGGTGCCGCGGGGGATGCCGGGCGGCGGGACGAGCTCGTTGCCGTCCCGGTCGTAGCGCTTGGCCAGGAGATAGTAGCGGGAGTAGTCGCTCCAGGCGATGACGAAGTTGCCCGCGGCGTCCATGCTGATTTCCTGGTCGATCAAAGTGCCGGCCTGGCTCTCGATGCGGAACTCCGGCCCGACCGGCCCGAAGGCCGTATCCGCCATGGCCGCGCCCGAGGGCGCCGCGAGGCTCGCGGCCAGGATGGCCGCCGAAAGTTTCTTGGTCTTCATTTTCTTCCTCCTTCTTGCCCGGGGAGCTTGCGGCTGCCACCCTCTCCCCGCCGCGGGGAAACCCGCGTTGGGCCGCTGATCGGCCACTACATATATGCGTCCTTTCCGCTGACAATGCAATGACGCGCCTCAGACAAACACATGGAAATAGCGTTGGTTAAACAAACATTATTTTTTTTTGTCAGCTGGGAAAGAGCCTCAGGCGGTGACTTTCTTCCAAGAGTAATACGTTGAGCGCGGAATCGTCCAGTACTTCAGCCGGTCGCGGCGTCCACGACCGTTCGATTCCACGGACTCAAGCATCCCTGCTCTTACCAATCCCAAAGTTGGTCAACCAGCTGACAAAAAATAATCATGCTTGTTTAATCACCGTTATTTATATGCGTTTGTCTTGGGCTTGTCCTTGACTTGTCAGCTCACCTGGGGCTAAGCTTAAGGGACGATCAGCGGCCGGGCAGATCGGCGTGTCTGTCGGGGGGCCTTCGTCCTCAGGATTTTCGGGATCGAGCAAGGGGGAACAATGAAGAGATCTGCGATCGGCGGAGGAGCCATGGCATCAGGATTGGCGGTGGCGCTGCTGTTGGCTCTGGCCGGATCGGCTGAGGCGCAAACTACGGACCGGATCGGCTACTGGAGCTTCGACGAGGGCTCGGGCTCGGTCGCGAACGATGGTTCCGGGCATGACAACGACGGCATGATCCATGGCGCGACCTGGACTACCGATAGCATCTCCGGCGGTCAGGCCTTGAGCTTTGACGGGAACGGGCATGTGGAGATCCCCCCGTCTTCGGACTTTTATTACGACCGGGGATATACATTCTCTCTTTGGTTTAAAGCGAGCACGGTCGACGCGTATCAAGGTCAGATGGGGCAACACTCCGGCAGGCAATACATAAACTTCTATTTAAACCTCGATCGATTGAGGTGGGAGACGGACGCCGGACAGGCTTTCTATGCGAATACGCGCATCGAAGCGGGCAAATGGTATCACATCGTCGGAACCTATGACTTTTCGACTCGCCTGGCCCAGCTCTATGTGTATGGTCGACTTGAAAACCAAGCTATTCTCACCTCAGACAAGAACTTCTCGAACATTCCCCTCGCCATAGGCAGCTACTCCGTCGGATATTTCCCCTTCAACGGCGTCGTCGATGAGGTGTCGCTCTACAACCGGGCATTGAGCCCGGAAGAGATAATGGAGCTTTATGAAGCCGGGGCTCGAGATTCCGACAGCGACGGGATCGATGACGCGTTCGATAACTGCACCGACGTTCCCAATCCGGATCAAGCCGACACGGACGGCAGCGGCACGGGGGATGCCTGCAATTCCGCCTCTGATCCGGATGATGACGAATGGGAGGATGGTCATGACAACTGTCCATCCACCCCTAATCCGGACCAAGCCGACGGCGACGGCGACGGCGATGGAGACGCCTGCCAGCCGACCGTCGAGATCGCGGCGATCGCGAACGGCGGCCCGGGCGGCGCCCTTCGGGTCGAAGCCGATCTCGGCGACCCCAACGGCGACCCCCTGAGCGGCACCGTCGCGATCGCGACCGCCGGAGCAGACCCCGTCGACCTCCCCTCGGACCGGTCCGGCTCCGTCGGCGGCCTTTCCTTCTGCTATGCGATGGGCAGCTATCTCATGTCCCCCGATTGGGGGTACTGCTACGACGGCGGATGGGATCGCGTCTACTTCGCCGCGGACTGGAGTGAAGTCCAGGACTGCGAGACCTGGCAGGCGAGCGGAAAGTACCTCCGCCGGGATTACGTGAGCATCGACGAGCTCTCTTGGCTGTACCAGTTCCCCATCAAGCTCTGCGTGGTCGACGCTTACGACATGGACCGCTTCGCCGACCTCGTGATCACGGGCTGGTCGCCCGGCGGCACGCTCACCTACAGCGGCGGATCGGAGATCATCCTCGAGGAGCCCTACGCGGACGCCCTGCCGGACTCGCTGCCGTTGGGCGCTCTCGCGGGCCGCGAGGGCGAGGAGCTCAAGCTCGCGATCACGGCGACCGACGGGAATACGTCGCCGGCCTCGGACCGGGAGAGCTTCACCTATCAGGGAGAAGATACTCTTGTCTTCCCGGGAGACGAGGAAGTCCTGCCGCCCGGAAGGGAAGAGCCTTCCGCCGGTTTCAGCAAGGGCGAGAAAGCGGGTTGGGACGGCGACCTGCCCCCCGGGTTCGACAAGGGCAAGAAGAAAGGTTGGGAGAAGTAGAGCCGTCCCTTCCCCCGCGCGAGTATCGCATGCCCCGGCTACGGGGCCCGCGTTCTGCTGGCTGAGCCGCGGGGCGGAGGCGGCGGAAAATCCCACAGGCTCCTGACCGCCTGACCATTAATAATAATGCTGGTTTTAACGGCGTTATTTTTACGCCTTTGTCGCGGGCGTGTCATTGACTTGTCAGCTTGTTGCGGCTATATATGTAGTGGACGATCTGCGGCCCGGCTCGGGCAGCGAACAGGGAGAAAGAATATGAAACGATCCGGCATTGGCGGGGCGGTCACGGCGTCGGTCCTGATGATGGCGCTGCTGCTGGCTTCGGCGGGGAGCGCCGCGGCTCAAGATTCCGACGGCGACGGGATCGAAGACGCGGCCGATAACTGCCCCTACGTCTATAATCCCGACCAAGCCTATACCGAGGACTTGCCGGGCATGCTTTCTTACTGGAAGTTCGACGAAGGCTCGGGAGCGACTGCGGGTGATTCTGCCGGGAGCCTCCCGGGGACCCTTGTCGGCGGCGCGGGCTGGACGGCCGGTCAGGTCGGCGGCGCGCTGAATCTTACCGGCGGGTATGTCAGAGCGCCGAACTCGGCGATCTTCAGTTCCCTGAGTCAAATCTCGATAGATGCGTGGATCAAGACGACAGCCAACGCGACCCAATCGATCGTGCACAAGGGTGATACGTATTATGAGCCGTTTTTCCTCCGCCTGGTTGGCACTCAGTTGAGGGGATATGTGAGAACCGGCTCTCCCAAGGCGGTCAGCGGGGGAAATATCCAGATCAATCATTGGCATCATGTCGCGATGAGCTATGATGGGTCCGCCATAAGAATCTACATCGACGGCTCGGAGGTGGGCTCTGTCGAACAAGCCGGGAACGTCTACAGGGACGGTGAGGATCTCTTTGTCGGCAGGAGCGGGGGCGGATGGCCGATATATCATGGCCTCATCGACGAACTCGCGATCTATGGCAGAGCGCTGCGCGCCGACGAGATCGTGCGGCATTATCGAAACGGTCTTGGAGCCCATGGCTATTTCGGCGACGGCCTGGGAGACGCCTGCGACAACTGCCCCGCCGTCTACAACCTGGATCAGGCGGACACCGATGGAGAGGAGATCGGGGACGCTTGCGACAACTGTCCCGCCGTCATCAATCCGGACCAAGCCGACGCGGACGGCAGCGGCATGGGGGACGCCTGCAATGACCCTTATGACCTGGATCAGGATGAATGGGAGGATGGCATCGACAACTGTTCGCAGGTCTTCAATCCGGATCAAGCCGACACGGACGGCAGCGGCGTGGGGGACGCCTGCAATTCCGCCGGTGATCCGGATGACGATGAGTGGGAGGACGGCTACGACAACTGTCCGTCCACCCATAATCCGGACCAAGCCGACGGCAACGAGGACGGCGACGGGGACGCCTGCCAGCCCACCGTCGAGATCCTGGCGATCACCAACGGCGGCCTGCGCGGCGCCCTCCGGGCCGAGGCCGAGCTCAGCGATCCGAACGGCGACCCCCTGAGCGGGACCGTCGCCATCACGAGCGCCGGAGGGGAGCCGGTCACCATTATGTCGGATCACTCCGGCTCCGTCGACGGCCTTTCCTTCTGCTATGCGATGGGCAGCTATCTCATGTCCCCTGATTGGGGGTACTGCTATGACGGCGGATGGGAGAGGACCTATTTCGCCGCGACCTCGTACGAAGCCCAGGACTGCGACACGTGGGAGGCGAACGGGAAGAGCCTCCTGCGGGATTACGTGAGCATCTATGAGCTTTCGTATTGGGCGGGGCCGCTCCCCATCACGCTCTGCGTGATCGACGGCAACGACTTGGACCGCTTCGCCGACCTCACGATCATGGATTGGTCGTACGGCCCGCTCACCTACAGCGGCGGGTCGGAGATCATCCTCGAGGAGCCTTACGCGGACGGCCTGCCGGCCTCGCTGCCGCTGGACGCCCTCGCGGGCCGCGAGGGCGAAGAGCTCAAGCTCGCGATCACGGCGACCGATGGGGAGACGGCGCCGGTCGCGGACGCGGAGAGCTTCATCTATCAGGGAGAGAATTCTCTTGTCTTCCCGGGAGACGAGGAAGCGCTGCCGCCCGGGAGGGAAGAGCCTTCCGCCGGCTTCGGCCAGGGCGAGAAAGCGGGCTGGGAAGGCGGCCTGCCGCCCGGGTTTGACAAGGGCAAGAAGACAGGTTGGGAGAAGTAGATCCGCGACCCCCGATCGCGGCCTGATTCCGGGTCAGACTCCGTCTGCGAGGCGGGAGCCGCCCTAAAAGGCGCGCGCTCCGCCGGCTGAGCCGCGGGTTCGATCCGCTCTTGATGATCGTAGGCCCCGTCGCCGTCGAAGTCCCACTCTTGGGAGACGACGCCGGCCGGTCCGCCGCCGCCGAGGCTGTCCTCGCGCCGGTAGCGGTGTCATAGCGGTGTCACTCATTAGAGGTCCCCGCGTCAATGGGCAAAAGAATCCCAGCCCACAGGCCGTGGGTGTTCGTCATCGCGTCTAATCGTTGCCGCTGTTGAAGGCGCATCCGCATCCGGGTTCTCTTTGATTTAGCGTCGGCAC
>JBDREN010000054.1:0-3948 GCA_043819795.1 Elusimicrobiota bacterium | reverse complement strand
GTCGCGGGTGATGTCGTCTAGGATCTCCACGAAGGTGTCCTGGGGATTGGGGGCGGCGAAGAACTCGCGCAGGCTCTTGGCGTTGCGCGGATCGGCGTCCGGCCTAAGTGGGTGGAGGCTCCAGCCTTTGGCGGTGACCGCCTTGGTGATCACGCCCACAGAGGCGCGGACCCAGGAGGTCTGCTCGTACATGCGGTCGAAGACGGTGAGGTCTATGGGCGGAGCCACCCCGTGCCGCCCGGCGAACACCGCCTGCTGCGGCACGCCCTTGGAGTATTTCGTGATCTGGTCGCGCAGCGTGCCCAGGAGCGCCTTGGCGAGGTTCGTCTCATCCCGGCCCAGGCCCTCAACGTAGCGGATGGCCGCGCTCTTGGGCTCCGCGGCTCCGAACATCTTGGCGATGGTTTCCATTAGTCCCATTGTTAATCCTCGTCCGTGAAACTGATCCGCGGCTCCATGCGTTGTTCATGCACGCTTTGCATCGCAAGCCACAAGGCATCCAAAAGATCGTCAGAGCCCATCGGGAAGTGCAGCAGTTCCTCCTCCAGGTCCAGCAGATTGTCGGGCAGGCGCAGAGCCCCGTTCTCGAATAGAGGGGCCAACCCCCTGATCCGCCTCTGTTTGTCGCCCGAGGTGAAGATGCCGCGGATCGGTAGCCGTGATGTCTCGGGATCGACCCGCAGGACCTGGATCATCGACTGCTGGTAAGCGTTGGCCTCAATCCCCGTTATCGTGGGCTTGTAGCGGGCGCAGATCCTCTTGATCGTCTTTACTTGCTCGGGGAACTTTATGTGGGCGCGGTACGCGTCCAGGATGTAGGCGTCCTTGTCGCCGCGCGGGATGCCGACGACCACGTAGGCGAAGCGCGAGTGGGACTCCTTGCTGCCGGCGGCCAAGTCCACCCCGACGTAGACTGCCATGTCCTTGGGCTGCTCGGTGTAGCGGCAGGTCCTGAGCCACTCGATCTTGAAGTCTGAACCTTCCTGACCGGATACGTCGTTGAGCATCTGGCAGTAGTAGCTCGCGGTACCCATCGTGCCCTTGAGCTGGTCGAGCTTGCGCTCGGTAAAGCGTTCCGGGAACAGGATTTGACGCCGCCCGTTCTCATCCTTCCATTCAGCCGCCTGTATGATCTTTTTCCAGTGCGCGAATCCCGGGTTCTCCAGGATGTGTCCGTAGAGGTCCTGCGTGTGCCAGCGGGTGCCCACCACCACGAGTTGGGCGTTGGGCTCCATGGCGGGCAGGATGACGTTGGTAAACCAGTTGAGGAGCTTCTGCCGCTGGTGCGGCGTGGTGGAGTTCTTATTTGAGACGGGATCATCCAAAATAACCAGGTCGTTATGCAGTGAAACGAGATTACCGAGCACCCCGCCGACCGAGATACTGGGCTCCTTAAGCACCCGATTCCTGGGGATGGTGATCGAGTCCTCGGTCCACTTGGAGGCGGCCATGTCCCAGGCGCCGTAGCGGTCACGGAATCGCTCACTGGTCAGGATGTGCTCCTTGATCACGCCCAGGAACTTGCGGGCGTTGATCAAGGTCTCGTTGACGATCAGGATGCGCAATGCGTGGTCCTGGGCGATCCGCCAGAGGGCGTAGGCGTTGGTCACGGCGGCGGACTTGAAGTGCCCGCGCGGGGCCAGCAGAAGCAGGCACTGGTTCTCCAGGAGCTCCTTGAACCAGTCCAGATGGACCTTGGTGATCTGCTCGTAACCTAGGACGCGCTTGGCGAAGACGTAGAGATCCCAAAGCCGCCGCTCGGATTCTCCCATCTTCAGGTGTTCGTCCTTATCCTCCATCGCCTGGCTCCTGGATCTGCCCGTTGGCAAGTGGATGGGTCTGATCGTATGTCCTCTGGACGTGGCCTTCGTCGAGTTGGGTGTAGATTGCCGTTGTTCGTAAGTCCCGATGCCCCAAGAGACTTTGGATGCTTCGCAGGTCGGCGCCTCCCCACATGAGATGCGTGGCGAAGGTATGGCGCAGGATCACGGGAGATACGATCTCTCTCAAGCCGGCCGCCTTGGCCATCCGCTTCACCTCCAACCAGACGCTTCCTCGCCTCATTCTCTTGCCGCGGAAACTCAGCATGAGCCAGTGCCGGAGACCGAAAAGCCGCATCTTTATTTCGATGTAGTCCCTCAAGAGAGGTTCAAGCGGCGCGGGGAAGGAAACGCTCCGCATACGGTTGCCCTTCCCCCTGACCATGATCGTGCGGTGTCCCCAATCAATATCAACCTCTTTGAGCCCGCAGAGTTCCGCCGGCCTGATGCCGGTGGCGTAGAGCAGCAAGAGCATCACCCTGTCGCGGAGCATCCGGAACTTCTTACGCGGGCCGGATATAGACGCGTTCAGGAGGGACTGCACTTGGGCAAGGCTTAGAACCTTTCGTGACGGCGGGGGTACGAGTTGGGCGGCGAGCTCGCAGGCCGGATTATCCGGTCTCGCGCCGGTCCTGAACAGGAAATGGTGGAACATGCGGATGGCTACGGTCGCCTGGTAGCGTGTCGATGGTTTGCCATCGAGTGTCGATAGAAATTCAACGATGTTTTGTTTTGAGACTGAGCGTGGATTGAGGCTGCAGTCCGCCAGATAGCGCAAATAGTGTTGCACCGCCAATCGGTAGGAATCTATTGTGGTTTTCGCTCTTTTCCGTGCCTCCATGTCGGCCAAGAACGACCGCAGCAGGCCCCCGGCAGGGCCCTCTGCCTGCGGCCCGTCCGGCTGTAGTGTCGAATAAAAAATATCGGCCATCAGGACCCCGAATGTCGAAACAGAATCGAGAGGGGAGTGTGCGCGTTTTCGGGCCGGATTTTTGCGCAAATTTCCGGTCCCCTCATTTCCTGATTCTCCGACGGGGAGAACACTCGACATAACACATCATTATGTCCTCTGAACGAGGCCACACGTTGCGCCATTTAGCCCTCCTCCGCGGGCTTGGATTCGCCCGTCTCCGGCGCGGCCTCGGCATCAATGGGGGCGTCGAGGCTCGCCGCGCGCTGGTTCTCTGAGGCGGGCTTCTCGCCGCCGTCTGCCTGCTCCTTGCGCTCGAGGATGAACTCCCTGAAGGTGATCTTGTCCTCAAGGGCGTGATGAGACAGCTTCGGCTTCTTGAATGGGCCCGTGCCCGAGTTGGGGATGGGCGATTCATTCAACGCCTTCCACATGATCGTCGATGTCTTCGCGTCGGCCTTCCTCGATTTCTGGTATATGTTCTGGACGAGCCGCAGCCGCGTCTTCCAGAGCAGAATCTCTATCTTCTGCTTGATGTGCTCGACGAGCGGATTCACGCCGCTCGGGAAATCATCGTGGGGCATCTTCTCGAGGTGATAGAGCAGCGTGGTCCTGGCGATGCCTGCGTGCTTGGCGGCGCGGAAGGGATTCTCGCCGCGGCGGATCATGTCCAGAGCCTCATGGACTTTTTCAATGGAGTGCTTCTGCGGTCCTCTACGTCTCATTACAATCAAACTCCCTTTCTTCCCAGGTTCGCTTCATCTTGCGCCGCTCCTGGCGCTGATAGTTGCGGTCATAGAACTTCCTTCGCTTCGGCTTGCACCCGTGGCACGTCCGCTGATTGGGCGAGCCGGGCTGAAACCTCCCTTCGCAGATGATGCACGTCCGCATCGCGTATGGGCTTCTCATGTTTATACTCCCGGCCTCCGTCCGGTGTCCATAAACCTGTTAACTTTACGCGCGTCCTGACCGTCGGGGATCTTCACGATGACCTCTGACTCCCGGGCATGCCAGACGCCCATGACGCGAGGCAAGATGTACTTGTCGTTCGTCACCAGACCGCCCGCCTCCATCGCATCAAAGAGGACCTTGCCGTAGTTGTGGGCGTCGCAGTTGGTCCGCGGCAGGATAAACCAGAGGTCCACCCCGCAGTAGGAATCGATGGGACGGAGCTTGACGCTTTTGGCCCAAAGCCGAAGGGCCATGCCCACGGAGTTG
>JBDREN010000053.1:0-11624 GCA_043819795.1 Elusimicrobiota bacterium | reverse complement strand
CGGCGACAACCCGACGGAGCGGCTCGCCGCGGACTGCGCCGACGCGGCCTGCGTGGACGCGAAGCTGGCCGAGGGCTACGACGTGAACCTGACCGCGGACATAGAGGGCGGGGTGAGGATCGGGCATACCGGGGTGATCCTGGACTGCCGGGGCCGTTCGATCACGGGCGACGGGACCGGCAACGGCGTGACCATCCTCAAGACGATGAGCGGCGCCGCGGTCAAGAACTGCTTCATCGGCGGCTTCGTCAACGGCATCTGGGGCAGCGGCTACGCCGGCGGCATCCACAGCCTCGAGATCGTGGACAACACCATCCACGCGTCGGACCGCGGGATTCTCTTGAACGACAACATCTCGTACGGCACGTTCGCGCGCAACGCGGTCCATGCGCCGATCGGGATCCAGGTGAGCGCGTACAGCGAGGCCAGCCAGTACAACTCCATCGTCTCCAACCGGGTCTATTTCCCCACGGTCGCGGTGTTCATGGCCTACGCGGTCAACAACGAGGTGACCCACAACGTCTTCTACGCGCCCCAGACGGAGGTCAGCGTCTATTACCCGCAGCACAACACCATCGCCGACAATGTCACCTGCGCCGACGAGGCGACCTGCGACGGCGACGGGGACTCGGTCGGGGAGGCCGCGGACAACTGCCCGTGGGTGGCCAATCCCGGGCAGGCGGACGCCGACGGTGACGGCGCGGGCGACGCCTGCGACGTCTGCCCGTCCGCGCAGGACCCGGACCAGGCCGACTCCGACTTCGACGGGGCCGGCGACGCCTGCGACTGCGACGCGGACGACGGGCTCTGCACGGCGGGGGCGTATTGCGACGGCCAGGGAACGCCCGATACGGAGTGCTGCGCGGACGCGGACGGCGACGGCCACCTGGGCACCCCCGCGGGCTGCGGGACCGACTGCGACGACACGAGCGCGGACGTATACCCCGGAGCCGCCGAGCTCTGCAACGACACCGACGACGACTGCGACGGCGGCGTGGACGAGGGCTACCCGGACTTCGACAACGACGGGGCCGCGGACTGCGTGGACCCGGACGACGACGACGACGGGCTCGCGGACGCGGCCGACGCCTGCCCCTTCGAGCACCCGCGGGGAGCCGACGCCGACGCCGACGGCTGCATCGACACGCTGGAGGACGCCCCGGAGGTCGTGGAGGAGCTGAGCCTGCCCGCCGGGACCGCCAACGAGCTCGGCTCCAAGGTGGAATCGGCGATCGCGAGCCAGGAAGACGGCAACACCGGGGCCGCGGCCAACAAGCTCAAAGCGCTCATCAACAGCGTGAAGGCCCAGCGGGGCAAGAAGATCTCGGAGGAGGACGCGGACCTCCTCATCGACTTCGCCGAGAACGCCATCGACGGCCTGGAGTGACCCCGCCGGTCGGCCGGGCGCTCAGGCGGCTTCGCCGGGTTCCTTACTTCTCGAGGATCGCCTTCGCCCTGGCCGCGACGTTCGCGGCCGTGAACCCGTAATCCTTCATGACGATGGGGCCGGGGGCGGAGGCTCCGAACCGCTCCACTCCCACGACGTTCTTCCGCGAGCCCACGTACTGCTGCCAGCCTTGGGACACCCCCGCCTCGACGGCGAGGCGGGCCTTAAGCCCGGGCGGCAGCACGGAGTCCTTGTACTCTTGCGGCTGGGCCTCGAAGAGTTCCCAACTCGGCATGCTCACGACGCGGGCGCCTATGCCCTCGGCGGCCAGCGTCTCCCGCGCCTCGAGGGCCAGCGATACTTCGGACCCCGTGGCGAGCAGGATCATGTCCGGCTTTCCGTCCGGGGCTTCCTTTAAGACGTAGGCGCCTTTTGGCAGCAGCCCCTTCTTGGGCTCCAGGATGGGGAGGTCCTGTCGCGACAGGATCAGCAGGACCGGGCCTTCGCCGTGCGTGAGGGCGAGCCTCCATGCCTCGGCGGTCTCGTTGGCGTCCGCCGGCCGGAGCACGACCATGTTCGGGATGGCCCTGAGCGCGGCCAGGTGCTCCACGGGCTGGTGGGTCGGGCCGTCTTCCCCCACCGCGATGCTGTCGTGGGTCAGGACGAAGATGGACGGTATCTTGGCGAGGGCGGCCAAGCGCAGGGCGGGACGGAAATAGTCCGAGAAGGTCAGGAAAGTCGCTCCGTACACGCGCATGCCCCCGTGAAGGGTCATGCCGTTGACGATCGCGCCCATGGCGTGCTCGCGGATGCCGAAGCGGAGGTTGCGACCCTCGAAGCGGCCCGCCGCCACGTCGCCTCCCTTGTCGATCAGCGTGTTGTTGGAGGGGGCGAGGTCCGCCGAGCCGCCCACGAGCCACGGGACGCGTCCCGCCAGGGCGTTGAGCGCCTTCCCCGAAGCCTTTCTCGTGGAAAGGGGGCCGGTGTCCGGATGGAATATCGGGATGTCCGCGTCCCATTCCCGGGGGAGCGCGCCGCGCTGGGCGGTTTCCCACTCTTCCGCGATGCGGGGGAAAGCCTCCGCGTAGGCCTTCCAACGCTTCTCCCAATCGGAACGGAGCCGCGCTCCCTTCTCCACCGCCCGCCGGAAGAACGCCGCGCTTTCTTCCGGGATGTGAAAGGCCGGCTCTAACGGCCAGCCGAGGTTCTTCTTCGTGGCGGCGAGCTCCGCGGCTCCCAAAGGCTCGCCGTGGGCCTTGGGCGTGTCCTGCCTGCCGGGGCTCCCGAAGCCGATGTGCGTGCGGGCGACGATGAGCGAGGGGCGGGAGGCGTCCTCCCGGGCGCGCTGAAGGGCCCGCTCGATCTCCTTGACGTCGTTGCCGTCGATCCTCTGGACCGCCCAGCCGAACGCCTTGAATCGGGCCCCCACGTCCTCCGTGAAGGCGAGCGACGTGCCGCCCTCGATCGAGATCTTGTTGTCGTCGTAGACCACGATGAGCTTTCCCAGGCGCAGATGCCCGGCCAGCGACGCGGCCTCCGAGGAGATGCCCTCCATCATGTCGCCGTCGGAGGCGAGCACGTAGGTGACGTGGTCCACTATCTCGTGGCCGGGGCGGTTGTAGCGCGCGGCCAGCCACCGCTCCGCGAGGGCCATGCCCACCGCGTTGCCCAAGCCCTGGCCGAGAGGTCCCGTCACGGTCTCGACTCCGGGGGTGAGGCCGGGCTCCGGGTGGCCCGGGGTCCGGCTGCCCAACTGGCGGAACGCCTTTAGGTCGTCGAGCGAAAGGTCGTATCCGGTCAGGTGCAGCATGGCGTAGAGCAGGGCCGACCCGTGTCCCGCGGACAGGACGAACCGGTCGCGATCCGGCCAGCGGGGCTCTTTGGGATCGTGCCGCAGGAACGTCGTCCAAAGCGCGTAGGCCAAGGTCGCCGCTCCCATGGGGAGGCCGGGATGCCCCGACTTCGCCTTCTCGATCATGTCGGCGGCGAGCATGCGTATGGTGTTTACGCGGGTCCGCTCCAGGCCCTCGTCGGGCGATGAGGGCCCGGCAGGCGAAGGGCTCATGACGTTTCCTTTTTCCATTGGTCCTCGCTCCCTAAATATTAGCGCGCGCCGGATGCGCCTCGTTTCGTCGAGGCCCCGGTTCGCTGGCTCAGAAATTCGCGATCAGGGCGACCGACGTGGTCGTATCGTCCTTGAGGACGCCCGGCGGGGGCGCGCCCACCCGGTTCCAAAGGAACGCGGTCTTGATGGAAAAGTGGACCGTGATGGAGGCGGTCAGGGCCGTCTCTGTGTTGAGCCGGTAGCCGTCCATGTCCTTGAAGTTAGCCAGGACCTCGCCGTCCTGGCTGAACGTGGCGGTCTCGCTGACCTGCCAAGTGTATTTGGAGTAGGTGCGGCCGGAGGCGAAGTGTTGGCGCGGGGCGTCGACGCGCTCCTCATTGGTGTAGCCGAAACCGAGCTCCGAGATGAGGGAGTGCTTCTCCATATGCAGCAGCTCCCGCCCGAGGCCCGAGGAGAAGTCCCATCGGTGGAGGAACCCGGCGTAGCGGTTCCTCTCCCATCCGAAGCGCTCGAATACGTAGTTGTGGTCGGTGAACCTGAAGGAGACCTTCTCGCTGGCGTTGTAGCGCTCCGTCGTGACCCGGTCCTCGCTCTTGGCGCCGAGCGCGCCGGCGTTGACGCCCAAAGTCGTCCGGGTCCAGGAGTACTCGAAGCGGTTGCCGGCCGACGTGGTGGTCGCGCGGCTGTTCCCGTTGGTGGTGACGAGCGACACCTCGGCGGTGTCCTTCCACCGCTTCTCGGGAGCGTCCTGGGCGAAGCCCGTCACTGGCGTCGCCAGAAGAAGCGCCAGCGATATGCGCGTGGCTTGGATCATCTTCCGTGTTCCCATGGTTGTTCTCCGAACGGGAGTATACAAAAGTGCCCGGGTTTTCTGCCGCGAGGGACGCATTTTTTATAGTATTCCTTAATCTATGGAGGGCAACATGGACACGGGGCAGCAGGAGTACCGGGAGATCACGCCCGCCGCGGTCATCCTCGGCGTCATCCTCGGCATCGTGATGACGATGTCGTTCGTCTACGCCGGGCTCAAGCTCGGGTTCACTCTGGGCGGCTCGTCGATCGCGGCGATCGTGGGGTTCGTGATCCTCAAGGGAATCCTCAAGAAGGGCACGATCGTCGAGAACAACATCAACCAGACGATCGCCAGCGGCGTGAACATCGCGAGCGCGGGCATCATATTCACGCTCCCGGCCCTGCTCCTGATGGGGCGCGACTTCCCCATGTGGGTCATGATCGTCTCCGCGATGGGGGGCTCGCTTCTCGGCATCACGGTCATCATCCCGCTGCGCAAACAGCTCATCGACCTCGACCGCCTCAGGTTCCCCACGGGGACGGCCGTCGCCGCCATCCTCAAGTCGCCGGGCGCCGGCAAGGAGAAGGCGGTCCTGATGGGGATCGGCTTCGTCCTCTCGCTGGGCACGGTCATCCTCATCAAGTACGGCTACCTGCCCGGCGAGATCCCGGTCGGCAAGTGGCTCGGCCTGCCCGAATACACCCAGACCGGCATCTACTTCAGCCTCATGAACTTCGGGGCGGGCATGCTCGCCGGAGCGGGCGGGCTCGCCTTCGCCCTGGGCGGCATCCTGGCCTACTGGTTCATCGCGCCGTTCGCGGTCGGCAACGGCTGGGTAGCCCCCGGGAGTCCTGAAGTCGTCACCGACGCGATCTACCACGGCATGCTCCGGCCTCTCGGGATCGGGCTCCTGATCGGCGGGGCGCTGATCGGGATCATCGTGGCCTTTCCCGCCATCAAGGGGGCCTTCAAGAGCCTCCAGCAGGCGGCCCAGACGATCAAGGGCGGCAAGGGCGAGGGAAGCGACGAGGTCCCCATCAAGGTCCTCTACTTCGGGCTCGTCGCCTCGGTGATCCTGCTGTTCTTCTCCGCGTACATGGCCTCGGACATCAGCGTGGCCAGAGCCGCGGTGATCTCCATCGTCGGCACCGTCTGGATCGGGGTGGCCGGCCTCATCGTGGCGCAGGCCACGGGCCTCACCGACATCTCGCCCCTCTCAGGGCTGGCCCTCATCGCCGTCACCCTCATCCTCGCGATCACGGGCGGCGACGTCGTCATCGCCGTGCTCATCGGGGTCGCGGTCTGCGTGGCCACCAGCCAGTGCGCGGACATGATGCAGGACCTCAAGACCGGCCAGATGGTCGGGGCCCGGCCCATCCGCCAGCAGGTGATGCAGTACGCGGTGGCGTGGATCGGCCCGCTCGTCGCGATCGGCACCGTGTATCTTCTCTGGCACACCCCGGACGGCAGTCCGGGCTTCGGCATGAACAGCGACGCCTGCGTCAACAAGCTCCCGGAATGCCTCGTCGCGCCGCAGGCCGGGGCCCTGGAGGCCATGATCACCGGCGTCCTCGACGGAAACGCCCCGGTCGTCAAGTACGTCACGGGCGCGCTCATCGGCGGCGGCCTCGCGGTCTACCCGATCGGCGGGCTCGGTGTGCTGGTGGGCCTGGCCTTCTACCTGCCCTTCGCGATCACCCTAGGCTTCGGCCTCGGTTGCCTCGCGACCATGGGCATCGCCAAGTGGAAGTCCTCGGACTTCGTCGAGGAGAAGGTCGTCCCCCTGGCGGCCGGCCTGATCATCGGGGAGGCCCTCACCGAGGTCGCCTACTCCATGGCGCAGATCGTCAAAGGGATGTTCTAAGGAGGATTTTAGACCATGAAACGAATCGGCACCGCCGTTTTCCTCATCGGCATCATCATCGCGTCCATCTTCGCGGCCCCCACGCCGCCGAAATGGGCGCCCTTCATCCTCGGGCTGATCATCACGGTCGCCGGGGGCCTCATGGCCCGCAAGCGCTCCGGGCACAAGCCCAAGAAGGCGGACGCGGACGCGGAGCACGCCGGCCCGCTGACCATCGAGAACATGGTCGATCGTCTCGAAGCCCTCGCCAAGGACCTGAAGGCGCTCGCGGCCCTCTCTCTGGAGAGCCTCATAAAAGAGGAAGCGAAGGCCCAGGCGGACCTCGAGCACGTCCAGACGCAGCTGAACCATCTCTTCGAGGGACGCCACACCATCGAGGAAGAGGAAGGGATGCAGGCTTACGCCGAGATCTTCTCCCACCTGGCCATCCTGGAGCGCGCGCTCAACCGCGCCTGGTCCGCCATGGTGGACGGCTATCCGAAAGAGGCGCACGCCTCGCTGCAGCGCGCCGGCGGCCTCATCCCCGAAGCCGAGAGCATCGTCCGCAAGTATTGCGAGGCGGCGTAAGGGGCGACATGGGCTGGCGGAAGCGGGCGCGCGCCTTCACGCTCGTCGAGTTGATGATCGTCATCGCGATCCTCGGGATTCTGGGCTCGATCGCCATCCCGAAGTTCGCGGACCTCATCCGCAAGTCCAACGAGGGCAAGACCAAGGGGAACCTGGGCGCGATCCGGAGCGCCCTCAACATCTACTACGCGGACAACGAGGGGTACTACCCGACCGGCGCGGCCCAGACGAACACCACCTTTCTCCAGGAGTCGCTGACGCTCAACACAAAATACCTGGGCAAGTGGCCCGAAGCGCACGCGCCCAACTACCATCCCGCGATCGCGACCGTGGACACTCTCAACAATGGCGACGCCATGGCCGCCGACTCCAGCGACGACGGAGAGTGGGTCTACGTGAGCAACTCCGCCGACCCCAACTGGGGCCTCATCATGATGGAGTGCTACCACACCGACACCACGGGGAAGGTCTGGACCACCTACTGACGAGGAAGGCGTAACGGAAGTGCCTCCAGGGGGAGTCGAACCCCCGTTTTAGCCTTGAAAGGGCTACGTCCTATCCGTTAGACGATGGAGGCGAAGTCTTGAGCCCGGTGGGGCTCGAACCCACGACCCCGCGCTTAAAAGGCGCGTGCTCTACCAGCTGAGCTACGGGCTCAATCCGCTTATTGTACCAAACAAATCTAAGAGTCCGCGAAGGCAGAATTAAACTGCAAAGCGCGTGCTCTTTTGGCTGACCTCGCGACTGAATCTGGTGCTTGTATCAGCAGTTTTCTGAAGGGTGACAGCAATCAGGTGGTGCCCAGTATGGTGCCCTTCGGGCATCCCGAGCCGTCAAAGCCGGGCAAACCGCAGACGGGCGGGGGCGGTCTCTTCTCGTTAACGATCAAAACCCAACAACCGGCATCAAACAGGTAGAGCGGGAGACTATGAGACGCGTGCTCAACCAGCTGATCCGCGGGCTCAATACGGGTATTGTCCAAATAGATTTGCTAGTCCGCGAAGGCGGGGGCTCCCTACACCCAGCCCGCTTCAGCCCAAGCACTGTCCTCGCGCGGGCGGATGAGTGCGGCATGTGGGGTCATGGCACTCAACATCATGCTTCACCAGCCGAACTCTTGTGTCGGCATGCTTCCTTAGCGGTGCTGGTCGCATTGAGGAGGACAAGCCGTCAAGTCAATGTCGATGGACTCCGACGAGAGGGGCGTATTGATCTTGGTATTATTCTATACCGTGATTGCGGCCCTGATTGCGGCCGGTTCTTGACGGACGTTAAGGTACTTCAGCGGAAATGAGCAGTTGCCGCGTCCTAGACTGCGCTGACGTTAATGGAGTCTCCGGCGGTCAACAGCCCGAGGGAGAGAGCTCGACGTCCTAGAGGCCGTCTCAGCGCGGGTCTTCCCGCGTCCCTACTTCTTCTTTCCGCCTTTGCCCGCTTCGGCGCTCTCCTGCGGCCTGTCCGGCTGGGCGCTGATCCCGGTCCACTTCTGCATGAGCCCAGGCGCGCAGCCCTTCTTGACCTGCCCCTCGCCCGCGTTCAAGGCCGCAGCGATCTGCCGGCAGGTGCAGCCCCTGGTCGCGAGCATGTCGTAGACCGCGCTCTGGGCTTCGTCCGGGCCCGTCTCGAATGGCCCGAACCCCGTGTTCTGGGCGTACTGGTTCGGGTTGAGCGTGATGGCGTCGGGCTCCGAGCCGGGACATTCGTCCTCGATCTCGCCCGCGAAGCCCTCGAACACCCCGTCCCCGTCCGCGTCGCCCGGCGCCGCCACCGCGTAGGTGCTGAAGTGCTCCACCGTTACGATCAGCGTGTTGGCGCCCATGTCCAGCCGCGCGCCCAGCGCCTCCCAAAGCGGCGGATTGCTTCCGGGAATCAGCCGGTAGACGTCCAGCTTCGCCTCCTGACGCGGGTTGGTCAGCAGGCTTTCGTCGTAGCGGAACGTCAGCGTCACCGGCTGGCCGAAGTTCGCGTCGGAAGGCATGAGCTCGTAGTCCAGCAGGACGAAGCCGTCTCCCTTGTTCGTCCTGATCATGAGGTTGCTCTGGTCGCTGATGAGGCTCACGCTGGTCGGCCCGCTGAGAGCGCCGGCCGGGAAGTCCGCCGTGACGCTGGCGGATTCCACTATGCCGCCCGCATCATCCACCAGGGCGCTGGCGTCATCGTCCTGCTCGTTCCCGATCCCGTCGTTGTCGATGTCCGGGTCGCAGACGTCCCCGATCCCGTCGCCCTCGAAGTCCGCCTGGTCCGGGTTCATCATCGCGGGGCAGTTATCCACGTCGCCGCAGACACTGTCCTTGTCCGCGTCGTTGGCCGCGTCATGCGGGCACGCGTCGCACGCGTCGCCCAGACCGTCGCCGTCCGCGTTCGCCTGGTCCGCGTTGGCCGCCGCAGGGCAATTATCGAGCCCGTCCTCGAACTCGTCGCCGTCCGCGTCCAACGCATCATTGCACGCGTCCCCGATGCCGCTCCCGTCCGTATCCGCCTGGCCCGGGTTGGCGGCAAGCGGGCAGTTATCAACGTCGCCGCAGATCCCGTCCCCGTCCGCGTCATTCTCGGGGTCATTGCGGCACGCATCGCACGCGTCGCCCATGGCGTCGCCGTCGGCGTTCGCCTGGTCCGTGTTTGGCGCGGCCGGGCAGTTGTCCACGTCGCCGCAGATGCCGTCGCCGTCCGCGTCATTCTCAGGGTCATCGGGGCACGCGTCGCACGCGTCGCCCAGCCTATCGGCGTCCGCGTCGGCCTGGTCCGCGTTGGCGATCGCAGCGCAGTTGTCCACGTCGCCGCAGATGCCGTCGTTGTCCGCGTCATTCAAGGCGTCGAACGGGCACGCGTCGCACGCGTCCCCGACCCCGTCCGAGTCCGCGTCCGCCTGGTCCGCGTTGGCGATCGCCGCGCAGTTGTCCACGTCGCCGCAGATGCCGTCGTTGTCCGCGTCATTGGCCGCGTCATGCGGGCACGCGTCGCACGCGTCCCCGACCCCGTCCAAGTCCGCATCCTCCTGGTCCGTGTTGGCGATCGCCGCGCAGTTGTCCACGTCGCCGCAGATGCCGTCGCCGTCCGCGTCATTCTCAGGGTTATCGGGGCACGCGTCGCACGCGTCGCCTAGGCCGTCTGAGTCCGCATCCTCCTGCCCCGGGTTGTAGTCCGAGGGGCAGTTGTCCGTGTCGTCAGGTTCCCCGTCCCCGTCCTCGTCTTCAACGACCGGTGGGGCCTTCCGTTGGAGATAGGGATAAGACTCGCCTTCCTCGATGGTCCACACGTCCGTGAAATCCCAGCCCGAGAATGTGGCTTGCTGCATCATCTCGGTCGTGGTCTTGCCCGTGCCCCCGTCGCTCGCGGACAGTCCGGTCGTCTGGATGTCCCAGTAGGAGGATCCCACCGCTGCCGTCCCATCGTAATTGTCGCCGAGGAGGCCGCCCACCTCACCGGCGCCGGTCACGGGGCCCGCGGCATACGAGTTCGACACTGTGCCATACCGCATGAAGCCGACCATGCCGCCCACATAATAGTTGCCGGCCACGGAGCCCGTGGCATACGAATCGGACACTGCAGTCCCCCATATGCGCCCGCCGAGGCCGCCCACATAATCGCCTTCGGAGGTCACGGAGCCCGTGGCATACGAGTTCGTTACTATGCCATACTGATCGCACCCGATGAGGCCGGCCACCTGGCCCGCGCCGGTCACGGAACCCGTGGCATACGAATTCGAGACTGTGGTATAGCTCATGTCCCCGACAAGGCCGCCCACCGGCTGCGTGCCGGTCACGGAGCCCGTGGCATACGAGCTCGACAGTGACCCATTGCTGCTGCTCCCGACAAGGCCGCCTACAGCACTGCCCGTGCCGATCACGGAGCCCGTGGCATGCGAGTTCGACACTGTGCAGCCGCCCATGCCCATGTGCCCGACGAGGCCCCCCACATGGCCTTTGCCGGTCACGGGGCCCGTGGCATACGAGTCCGCCACTGTCCCATCGTGATTGAATCCGACGAGGCCGCCCGTATAGTAATTCCCGGTGCTGGTTACGGAGCCCGTGGCATACGAATCGGACACCGTGGCAACCCATAGGTACCCGACGAGGCCGCCCACATAATAGCCGGAGCCGTTCACGGAGCCTGCGGCATGCGATTCGGACACTGTGCCACCCCATAGGTATCCAACGAGGCCGCCCACGCCGTACCCCCCGGTCACGGAGCCCGCAGCATACGAATTGGACACTGTGGCAGCCTCTCCGTATCCGACGAGCCCGCCCACATAGACATAGCCGGTCACATTCACGTTTTCCAGCCCCACGTTCCGCACGACTCCCCCCACCACGTTCCCGAAAAGGCCCACGTTGTACGCGTCACCCCTGTTCACGAATATATTGAGGATTTTGTGTCCGTCTCCATCGAAAGTCCCTGTAAAGGACCCGCTGGCTCCGATGGGCTCGAAGCCTGCGCCATTGTCCCAATTTCGCGTCGCAGAGGCGTCTATGTCGTTGAGCAACACGAAATGGGAGTTCAAGTAATCCTTCATCGCCTGTAATTGGTCGACATTGGCGATCCCATAAGGGTCTTCGATCGTGCCGCTTCCCCCTGCAAACGGGGACGCGTTTGCACGCGTCGCAGCGGTCGCCGCGATGCAGGTCAGAACGCAGACCGTCCAGAGACTCGACAGATTCCTTGTGGTCATGATCCTCTCATCCTTTGCCCCGGCTCCTAAGACTGTCCCGCCCTGCTCATGAGTCCCTGTCCTGTAGACACTTGGTCGCCACATCCGAGACTCCGATTTGCCCCAACCAAGCTATATCCATTTTAGGGTCGGTGCAAGGGTCGGTGTCACTCATTAGAGGTCCCCGCGTCAATGGGCAAAAGAATCCCAGCCCACAGGCCGTGGGTGTTCGTCATCGCGTCTAATCGTTGCCGCTGTTGAAGGCGCATCCGCATCCGGGTTCTCTTTGATTTAGCGTCG
>JBDREN010000052.1:0-24404 GCA_043819795.1 Elusimicrobiota bacterium | reverse complement strand
CCTCCTCCCCCGCAGGACGTCCGACACAACGGGCTGGCCGCCGAGTTCCTTCGCCAGATCGTACTGGCTGAGCTCGTGCTGCTCCATCAGGAACTTGAGCATCTCCTCCGGGCTCGCTGAGCCGATGTCGGCCAGCCCTTTATCGTATTCCTCGACAAAAGGAACCACCGCGCTCAAATACCTGGCGATCGCTTGGCGGTCCGACACCTTGAACGAGCCCGCCGCACGCTCACGAAGAAGTATCCGGACGGCCTTGGCGTACTGCGCATGCATGCTCTTGCTTTTGATCGGCTGGGGGGGGAGATGAAGATAAAGCCATTTGAGGATGCGATTCTCGACCGGTGTCCCAAGCGGCTTCAGCTTCCTTTCGAGCGTTTCCAGCGTCATGCAGCTACCTCCAGCGCCCCTTGTCGTACTCCGAATGAGTGAGAACATCTTCCACCGACAGCGTTTGAAGTTCGTAATCCACGATGGCGATCAAGCGATATTTGTTGCCCGAAATATTGAAGACCGTATACGGCTTCACGTAATCGACCGGGCTGAATGACCGCTTCAGTTCAACGAGGTTCATGTAATTGTTCGCTTCTATGGCTTGTTTCCAGGACCTCAGCGCGGACCTCGAATCGGGATGTTTGAGGCCGAAGGACTGTAGCGCAAGCCGGCCGAGGAGCTTCACTCCCCATAGGATAGCAGATTGCTATCATTTGTCAAGTGCCTGCACGATGTAAATATCGCTCTCTGCGGTATGCGCCGGGAGGCCACATGGGGCGTCCACGGCTGGACGGGACTCGACAAAAAGTCGACAATAATTCGCTGTCGGGCCCTCGGATTTGCCGATTATTTCCCTGAAAAGGTATTTAGTTTTCAGCTTAATCTCGCCCTCGACCCAGTGTCAGGACGAAAGCTTCCCAAGCTTTAGACGAGGGTTCGATTCCCTTCGCCCGCTCCAAATTTCCCCGACAATTCCTGCACTTCGCTCGGAGTTTCTCGACGGAAGCACCAAAGCTTCGGGCGACTATTGGTGCAACCTTTTCGCCTCATCCCTCGACGGAGCCACGCCCGCCTCAGGAGAAAAGTCGACAAAAAGTCGACACCCCTTTCCGCGCCGGATCCGCCTGCATATGCCGTCGTCGTCGGTTTGGATAGTCATACGGGCCCTTGGCAGTGAAGCGACCCCGAGGGCTCTTCGCCTCGCTGGTCGGCATCTCATGGGTGTGTCTCCTTGAGCCGGATAAAGACAACTCCCTACTTCCGCCTTCTCTCCAGCCAGGCGTAGAGCGTCGGCAGCACCAGCAAGGTCAGCAGCGTTGATGTGATAAGCCCACCGATGACCACCGTGGCCAGGGGTCTCTGGACTTCGGCCCCGATGCCGGTGTTGAGGGCCATGGGCACGAACCCAAGGCTGGCCACGAGGGCGGTCATGGCGACCGGCCTCAGGCGGACGAGGGATCCTTCCCTCGCGGCTTGCAGGGGACTGCGCCCTTTGGCCCGCAGTTGATTGAAGAACGTGACCAGAACCATGCCGTTGAGGATGGCGATCCCCATGAGGGCGATGAACCCTACCGAAGCCGAGACGCTCAAGGGAATCCCCCGGACGGCGAGCGAGAAGATGCCGCCAGTCATGGCGAGGGGGATGGTGATGAAGACCAGGAGCGCATGACGGAGGGCGCCGAACGCCCGCCAGAGGATGAGAAGGATCGCCGCGAGGATGAGGGGGACGATCAGGGCCAGCCGCCGCCGGGCCCTTTCCAGATTCTTGAACTGGCCGCCCCAACGCAAACCGTACCCCTCCGGGAGCTTCAACTTATCAGCGACGGCCGCGCGTGCCTCCTCCACGAAACTCGCGATGTCGCGTCCCGAGAGAAACACGGCCACGGCCGCGTAGCGCTCGGTGTAATCATGGGCGATGGTGGTGACCTCCTCCTTGCGCTCGAAGTCGACGACCTTGCTCAGCGGGATCGTGCCTCCGCCCGGCAGGCCGACGGGCAGGGACTTGATGCTGTCGATGTCCTCCCGGTGCTCCTCCTCCACTCTCATCACGATGGGGAAACGCCATTGATGTTCGTAGAAGCTTCCGACCTCCTGGCCGCCCATGGCGACTTCAAGCAGGCGGTTGACATGATGCGCATCCAGGCCGTAGCGGGCGATGGCCGCGTAGTCGGGTCGGGCGCTCAGCACCGGGCTCTTCCGGAGCGCGCTCAAGGCGTCCATCTCGACCTCTTCTGCCCCGGGGATGGCCTCAAGGACGGAGATCGCCTTCTCGACCGACTCCATGAGCACCGGCAACTCCTTGCCGTATATGCGGAGCGTCACGTCCGCGCGGCTTCCCTCCAAGATCTCGCTGAAGCGCATCTCGATGGGCTGGTTCTCGTTGATCTCCTGCTCGTATCCCTCCCGATCCAGGGCCTGCTTGAGGGCGCGGTAGAGTTCCTCCTTGGTCCGGGGGCGGCCGTCCTGCGCCGCGGGCCACCGCGACCGGTCCTTCTGCAGGATCACGAAGGTGTCCGATAGGTGGACGCCCATCGGGTCCGTGGCGGATTCGGCGGTACCGATCCTCGAGAACACTTGCTCCACTTCCGGGAAGCCGGCGATGACCCGTTCGCTTTTCCTTTGCATCTTAAGCGAGGCGTCCACGCCTATGTCCGAGGCCCGCGTCATGTTGACCACAAGATCGCCTTCGTCCAGAGGGGGCATGAAATCGGCTCCCATGCGGTGGTAGACCAGGAGGGCGGCTATCATCAAGACCACCGCCGGAGCCAATGCCAGGACTCGCCGTGTGAGGCTGAACTCCAGAACCGGCTCGTAGAGCCTTCGGAGCGTTCCGAATACACGTGTCTCTCCTCTTTCGCCGGCTCCGGGCGCCCGGAGAAAGAGATAGGCGAGCACGGGCATGAGGAGGACCGCCACCACGAGCGAAGCGCCCAAGGCCATGAGCACGGTGACGGCCATGGGATGGTAGAGCTTGCCCTCGATCCCCTCCAAGGATAGGATGGGCACGTAGACGAGCATGATGATCGCCAGACCCAAGGTGACAGGCTTGACCACTTCGGAGGCGGACTCCAGGATCAGCGCGGACCTTTGCCGCGGGTCGAGGCCTCCCTTGTGTCCCTCCAAACGCCGCAGCGCGTTCTCGATCATCACGACCGCGCCGTCCACCAACAGTCCGAAGTCGATCGCTCCGAGGCTCATGAGGCTGGCGGAGACGCCCAGCCACCGCATCCCGATCCCCCCGAAAAGCATGGAGAGCGGGATGGCCAGGGAGACGAGCAGGGCCGCCCGGACGTTGCCCAGGATGAGCAGCAGCACCGCGACCACCAAAGCCGCCCCTTCGGACAGGTTCTTCACCACCGTATTCAGCGTGGCGTTGACCAGGAAGCTCCTGCTGTAGAGGAGCTTGACCTGGACACCGGGCGGGAGAGGTGCGTCCCGGAGAGCCCGCTCGGCATCCAGGGCCACCTGCCGGGAGTTCGCCCCGCTCAGCATGAGCACCGTTCCGAGCACGGTCTCTTCGCCCCTGAGGGTCGCGCCTCCCATCCTTTGGGAGTGATCTTCCCGCACGTCCGCCACCCGGGAGAGGGGGATCGGTTTCCCCATAACGTCCAGCTTGATGGGAAGGCTCCGGATCTCGTCCAGGTTCTTCAGGCGTCCCGAGGCCCGCACGATCACCTGCTTGCCCTTGGGCTGGATGTAGCCTCCCCCGAAGTTCTCGCCGAGCCCTTCCAGGCGTTCGGCGATGTATTCGATGGTCAAGCCGTACCGGTCGAGCCTCTCCGGATGGATCTCGATGTGGATCTCCTTCTTGTAGCCCCCGGTCGAGTCCACCTCGGCGACGCCCTTGACGGAGCGTTTGATGTATGGGGCGATGACGAAATCCTGTATGGTCCTTAAATGGAGGAGACGATTCATCTCCGGCTTTTCGGCAAGCGGACTGCCCGCCTTCGCCATGACGGAGTACATGAGGACCTCCCCCAAGCCGGTGGTGATCGCCGCGAGCTCCGGGGAAATGCCCGCCGGGATATCGCCCCTCACGCCTTGCAGCCTCTCCGCCACCTGCTGGCGCGCCCAGTAGATGTCGGTGTCGTCCTCGAACACGACCACCACCTGGGAGAGGCCGTATTTGGAGAGGGACCGCACTTCCTTGACCCGGGCGATGCCGCTCATCTCCGTTTCGATGGGGAAGGAGACGGTCTTTTCTATCTGCTCAGGATCCAGGGCCTCCGTCTTGGTGTTGACGACCACCTGCACCGGGGTGATGTCCGGGACCGCGTCAATGGGGACGGTGGTGACCGCGTAAAGACCCAGCCCGGCGGCGAGGGCGAAGAAAAGCACGACCGCCGCTTTGTTCTTCAGAGTCCATTCCAAAATGCGGGTCATCGAAGCACCTCCTAGAAAGAATCAATCCGGTTGAGGATGTCCCGCTCGCCGCTCAAGCGCAGCACCTCGCCGATCTCCGACATCAAGGCGAGTTGGGACTCCAGCATGTTGTCGACGGCTTCAAAGGCCGCGCCGTCAAGCTCCAGAAAGGTGAGCAGATCGACCTGTCCTTTGCGGAAGCCCGCCTCCACTTCCTCAAGCTGCGCCTCCAGTTCGGGCAGATAAGTCTGCGGGTACTGGAGGACCGCCTGTCGCGCGGCCTCATACTCGATCAAAGCCTTCGCGATTTCGCCGGCAAGCCGCTGTTTTTGGAATCCAAGCAGGCGCTCTTCGGCGACGGCTCTCCGCTCCGCGCTCTTGATCCCCGCCCGGTTCCCGTTCCAAGAGGGCAGCGCCAGGCCCAGGCCGAGCCCGAGGCTCTTTTCGGTCTCGGCGGCCGTGCTTTGCTCATAGGAGGCGATGATGGACGGCTCGGGCCAAGCGTCCCGAGAAGCCAGGCTTTTCTCCACCTCCGCGGTCTTTACCGAGAGTCTGTGGAGGCGGATGTCCGGATTGTTCTCCAGCGTCTTGGTCATCCATGCCTCATCCTCGAGGCTCCTTGTTCCCATGAGCCACGGGACCTGTATCTCGGGATGACTTCCGGGTTCCAGGGGGACGTAGGCTCGCAGCTTCTCAAGCGGCGCCTGGAAGGCCGCCTGGCTCTGGAGCGCCTCGGAGACAAGGCTTTTCAGCCGGTTCTGCACGATCCGGCTCTCAGCCTTCCGCTGGGGGGAGGCGAATACGCGGCCCTTCATATAGGACTGGATCAGTTCGAATCGCTTCCGACGCTTCTCAACAAAAACTGCTTTGCGGCGGTTGAGCGCGTACTCGTAGGCGAGCCGGACTACATCCAGGGTCACGGCGGCTCCCGATGCCTCGCGGCGCACGCGCCACCCTTGCGACTCCAGGTCAAGACGCTCGCTGCGCAGGCCCGGCCTGCCCGCAAGGGGCAGAGGCTGGGCGATGGACGCCTCGTAGAGCGGGCCGGCGTGGGACTCCTCCCGCTTGCGGCCTGCCGAGAAATCGAGCGAAAGGCCGGGCCAGACCCTCGCCTGAGCCGCGGAGAAGCGCATCTGCTCGCTACGAGCCTCCTGGGAGCCAAGAAGCTGCGTATGACGGAGCGCGAGCGCCACTAGGCCCGTCAAGTCGTGCTTTTCGCCCGTGGACAGGGGCGATTCGCCTTGCGTCGAAGGTTGAGCCGCGGCTGGCAAAGTATGAATGCCAAAGACAACCGCCAAGAGATATGCGAGATATCGGAGCCGTAACATAGAGCCTCCTGCCCGTAGGGGCCTGGACTAACAGCCGAGACTAATGCGGCCTCATGATTCTTGGCCACTATCGGATACTGTCTTTAGGATGCTGCTCGCTTCCGCCGGCTGGAACTCCTGGTCGGCAGAATCTTTGATTACAGCGCTTTCGAGTCGAACGGCGTCAGCGCCGGGGGGCTATGCGGCCAAGCGAGGAGGGTGAAAAATGCTCTTGGGGAGGATGTTGGTGTAGAGGAAGTCCTCATGGAGGACGCGTTCCGGCGACTGGGTAGCTCTGGCTCTGAGGGGAGATTCCGCGACAATATGAACACCACAGGAACAGGCATGGCACATATTTGCCCCGGCGTCCGAGCATTGCTCATAAGCGGACGCATCCTGAATGATGTCGAACGCGAACAAACACAGAGCCAGTACGACAAGCAACTTCCGCAGCATAGCGGTATTCAGTCTATCACCCTTGACCTTCCTCATCAAGTATGTGCGCGAAAGAAAGTGCACGTTACAGCCCGTTTTTTTCGGATCATGCTGACCAGACAGCCTGCCGGTGGAGCATCTTCCCCATCCAATGCCGGTGGCCCCGATTCGGCTATGGAGCGCGGCTCCGGGACGCCGATCGGTGCGATCCGCCCCCGCTGGAGACCTCTAGGACCTCGACAAAAAGTCGACAACAAATCGCGGCGGAGGCCTCACGTTTACCGGTCTTTTTCATGAAAAGCCTTTTAGTAATCAGATGATTTCCACATCCCGTCCATTAGTAGCACGAAAGCTTCCCAAGCTTTAGACGAGGGTTCGATTCCCTTCGCCCGCTCCAAATTTCCCTAATAATCCCTGGCCTATCGCGCTTGCATCCTCGACGGAGGATGCAAGCTTCGGGGAGCTATAGACGCGACCTTTTCGACTCATTCCTCGACGGAGGCACGACCGCCTCAAGAGAAAAGTCGACAAAAACTCGACGTCCCTTTTCGCCCCGGGTCCGCCTGCCAACGGAACTTCCAGCCGCTTCACGCGCAAGGGCATAGACTTGATGTGGAAACACCTTGAGCGATATCGCAGCTGGGCCAGGTCCACGCTCGAGGAGTAGCCAGACAGAGCCTCCTGCGATCCCCTCGACAAAAGTCGACAATAATTCGCTGCCGGGCCCTCAGCCTTGTCAGGGAATTGTACTGGCGACGGGATACTGGGGCCGGCGGAGCCCGATGGGCATAGCAGGGACGCCGAAGCTCAGGCTGCAGCCCAGTCTCCCGGTGGTTCGAGGTCGATTCCGTCCCAACACTCCACAGCCGGATCGAGCTGCGAAGCTTCGTCAAGGAAGGGGAGGGGCGGAGCCCGCGCCGGCTTGGTCTTCGGGAAGGCCGTTGGGAGTCCGCGGTGGACGAGCAGCCTTTCCATCTCGCTGTCTTGAGTGATGGCCGCCACCGGCACCATGTCCATGCCGCAGCGAGGACACACGATGGGGTTGACCTCGAAGACCCTGCGAATGCACGCCGCCCATGCCCTCTGGGCGGCTGTCCGTGCCTCCCGGGCGAGGCCCTGCACCTGCCTGAGCACGCGCCAGAGTCCGGTAGTCCTGCCCGCGAGCAGGTCCTCATACGGGACCTGCTGCCGCGCGGCCTCCGCGACCCATCTCCTGAGCCCGGACCTCGGGCCGAGGGCCCCGGCGTACAGCGCGGCGGTAGCAGCGCAGTACTGGGCGCCCTAAGGAAATGAGGTAGCGCCCGGTACCGGACGAGATTCGCGCGGGGGTGCGGTATGAGCCGGGAGAACCGCCTCAAGAAGTCGATCGGGGTGCACTCCAACAGCGGAGAGGTCCCGCCCTTGCCCACGACCGGCCGGTATCGGACCAGGCCGAGCTCCGGGCGGTACTCCAGCCTCTTCAGCGAGATCGCGGGCCTGAGACAATACCTCAGCAGGCGCTCGAGCCCGGATCGGTCGTCCGGGCCCAGGCGGACACTGCCGTCGAGGGAGAATCCGCCGTGGGTCCAGCGCAGCATGTCCGCTCTCGCCTCTTGGGGCAGCACTCCCAGCCTTGCGAAGCGGCGCAGGATCTTGCGCCTGAGCGTCTGGGTCATGCGCTGGAAGTCCTCCTCGGCGGGCTCCGGCAACGGGAGGAAGGCGAGCCGCTTGCCCTGCGCCAGCGTGAACACGCCGTCCGAGAGGACCGGAGGCCGGGGCCGACAATACGGCGGCCGCCAACGGCTACATCCACATCGGCGGGCACATCACCCCGCGCTTCATGAGCGTGCGCCTGCCCGACGGCCAGCAGGCCAGCGTGCCCATCGGGCCGGACCACCTGGTCTCGGCGGGCGCCATCACGTTCAACGACAAGGGGACTTTGGATACCCACAGTCCGGCGATGATCGACTGGGGAGACGGGACCGTCGAGCCCGTTTACCCGCCCGAGCTCAGCGAGTCCCCCTTCGGGCCTCCGGGCTCCGTCGACGGCGCGGACGGCGCGGTGTCGCGCCTGCACCAGTACAAGAGCAACGGCCACTTCACCATGACGGCCACGATCACCGACGACGACGGCGCGGCCACCTCGGACTCGCTGGTGATCACCGCGGACGTGGAGCCGCCGGTGACGGCGATCGCGCACTCGGGCAGCTCGAGCACGGTAACGGGCACGCCCGCGGACATCGACGTGTTCCTGGACGCCGGCGCCATGAACTCCCTGAGCGCGGTGGACCCGGACGCGGCGGGCATCACCTTCGACGTGCAGTGGACGTTCTACCGGGACCTGACGATCGACGGGGCGGAGGCCCTCTTCATCCGCCAGAACGTTGAGCACGAGGTGGTGCCCTTCAACCTGTCGCAGGAGGGCCCGCACCAGCTCGAGTACTTCAGCGTGGACAAGCGGGGCAACGAGGAAGGCTACCGGCTCGGCCCGGTGCAGGAGGGCCACAAGCACATCCTGGTCGGCGTGGACCAGACCGCGCCGGTGTCGGAGCTCCATGTGGCGGAGCCGGTGAGGTACCAGTTCGGCCAGACCTTCATCGGGACGGAGACGGAGCTGAGCCTGACCGCGGAGGATCCGCTGGCCCCGGCCGTGGGCGGAGTGGCGTCGGGGGTCAAGGAGATCCAGTACCGGATCGATGGAGGCGAGAAGGTCCTGTACCTGACGCCGTTCACGCTGGAGGAGGGCGTGCATACGGTGACCTACTGGAGCGTGGACCAGGTGAACAACACCGAGGACGAGCGCCCGGTGGAGTTCAACGTGGGCAGCGTGATGAACGTCAGCCAGACCGCCGGAGTGGGCAAGACGGGCGAGGTGGTGTTCGGCGGGACGGTGGACTTCCTGGGCAACCTGACCGCCAACGGGCCGGTGTCTTTCGACGGGACGACGTTATTGGACGGCGACGTTACCGCTCCGACGGTCGAGAAGAACAGCAACAGCACGATCACGGGGACCATCACGGAGACGGGGGAGGAGTCGCCGCTGGATCCGGCGCCCTTCGACCTCGCGGCCGTCAGGGAGTACGCGCGGCAGCATAACCTGGCGGAGGACCCGGAGAACCCGATCGCCGAGTACATCAACAAGAAGGGCGAGCTGGAGAGCACCGGCGGGATCCTGACGCTTCCGGCCGGGACGTATCTGGTTAAGGGCCTCAAGCTGAGCGGCGGCGCGGCGCTCCGGGTCTCGGGGGAGGTGGGCCTCCTGGTGGAAGGGGAGATCTCCATCAACTCGGCGAACGTGAACACCGGAGCGGAGCGGCCGGGCGACCTGATGATCTTCGTCAACCGGCCGGCCAAGATCGACCTGAAGAGCAACGCGCGCATGGCGGCGATCCTGTACGCTCCGGACGCGACGATGACGTTCGGCGGGGGCTCGCAGTTCGGCGGCCGCCTCTTCACGGGGTACATGGGGATGAACGGTAACGCGATCGTGCTCTCCAACGAGGCCCCGGAGACCTACGGCGGGGAGGAGGAAGGTGGCGCTACGCCGGCCTCCGCAGCAGCGAACTTGTCCCCCGAGGGCGCGGACCCGACCTTCACCCTGCGCGACGTGTACGTGTTCCCGAACCCCGCGGTGGGCGGGGCGAAGCCGACGGTGCACATCGCGGTGGGCATCGCGGACAAGGTGACCATCCGCATCTACGACATCGCGGGCCAGCAGGTGCACCAGGCCACCGTGGACGGCGTGCCCCCGGTGATCAACGACGGCACCGGTCCCAAGTACGCCTACGAGTACGCGTGGGAGGGCCGCATCCCGAGCGGCGTGTACCTGTACACGATCGTGGCGGAAAAGTCCGGCGAGGCGTCCATCCGCAAGGCCGGCAAGTTCGCCGTGGTGCGGTAAGCGGGCCGGTCGGCGCGGCCGACCGGGCAAGGAGCCCCGGGCGGGAATGTCCCGCCCGGGGTTTTCCTTGAAAACATCAAGGAATAAAGGCAAATCCAGAGAAAAATAACACATCCCCCCCCAGGCTCCTCCTTCTCGGCATGACTGATGTTCCTGACACTCGTTGACATTCTGGGCAGGCCGTCCCGGCGGAGTGCCGATTTCCCCCGGACTCGGTCCAAGGCGATTCTCCGACGAGAAATGCCGGCGTGAGGTCGCGGGTCCGCACTATTCCCGGCTCGGAGCGCACCGCTGAGGCGGATTTCCCCCTGACAAAAAAAAAGAATGATTTATTTTGCAATATAATTTCTATGCATTTGTCGTCTGTTTGTCATTGACTAAGGACGGAATTGCGGTTATACATGTAGAAAGGACCTATTCTCCCAAGGAATCTGCTTCTCTGATTTTCCGGGATAGCCCACGCCGGCTATGAGAGGGAAGGCAATGAAACCACAAGAATCAATCCGCAAGACGGCCACTCTGCTCGCGGTCCCCATGCTCTGGGCCTCACTGGCCGCGGCCTATGAGTTCACCCCGGAGACCGCCGGGCCTTACGGGGGCTTCGACGCCAACATAGCCGCCGGTTCCGACGGAACGCCATATATATGCTCCGGCCAGAAGATCTTCCGGAAGACCGCCTCGGGCTGGGTCACGACAAATCTGACGGCGTACGTGGAGCGATATACCTTCTGCATGGTTGACGCCTCGAACACGACGATCCACGTCTTTGGAAGCCATTATGAGCCTGGCCAGGGCAGCTACAGCGTGTCGCTCCACCATGCCGCCTGCCCTACCAACTTGGCGGATGGCGCCACCTGCAGCTCCGACACTTTGCTGGATACGGGCGGCGCCTACTACAACGGCGCCGTGCAGGACAAGTACGGGACGATCCATCTGGTGTACGGCAAGAGCGCTGCTTACTACACGCAGAACTCGGGCTCGGGCTGGAGCACGGCCGTGCGGGTGTATTCGAGCTCGACCATGGACGACATGAACGTCAAGCTGGGCAGCGACCAAGAGACAGTGTACGCGGCTTGGACGTCGCGTTCGGACGGCTATTATTACGGCGTGAGGGCCCCGGACGGGACGTGGACCGTGGAGCATCTTCAGGCCGGCAAGCACGTGTACAAGCTCGCGCTGGCCCTTGACGGGAACGACGCGCCGTGGGTCGCCTACAGCGGAGGAAGTTATACGGACGGCAGCGGATATCTCCTCCTGCTCGAACACCGCGTGGGACCGGGCAACTGGACCAGCGAGACCATCAACACGGGCCTGCAGGGAGGGCTCCAATACATCGATGCGGAGTTCTACGACGGGTACATGCACATCGGCTACCGCGCAGGATCGGGGGCCGATGACTACCGACTGAAGTACCTGGTCAAGAAGCTGCCGGACGGCAGCGTCTGGAAGGCCGCCGAGACCGGCTACCAGTATTCCGGCGGCAGCCTGGGCATGGGCATCGCCCTGGGAGGCGGGCGCATGCACGTCGGCTACAGCTACAAGACCGAGGCGACGAGGTATTTCTCGGTGGACCTGCTGGGCTCCAACCGGGCTCCCACGACCGTCGGGCAGTCGCTTGGCGTGACCCAGGACATCGCCCGCCCGATCACGTTGACGGCCTCGGATCCCGACGGCGACCCGGTGAGCTTCGTCGTGCTCAGCCAGCCGTCGCACGGCAGCCTGAGCGGGAGCGCCCCCAACCTGAATTACACCCCCGCCTCGGGCTACTTGGGCACCGACAGCTTCACGTACAAGGCGACCGACGGCTGGTTCAAGAACGGGGATTCCCCCGAGACCACGATCCTGCTCACGGTCTTGGAGGGCGAGGCCCCGCCGCAGTACCTGACCGAGATCTCGGGGCCGTTGGTCAACGGCGTCTCGTCCGTGGCGTCCGATTCCCTAGGGAACGTCTACTTCACCTACTTCTCCTCGATCCGGAAATTCGATCCCGAAGGCAACTTGATCAAGGAATGGTCGGGCTCCGGCGCCGAGGCGTTCAGCGGCGTCTGGAGTCTGGCCATCCACGAGACCGGCGGGTCGTGCTTCGTCTACACCATCGAGAACGGGTGGACGTACCGGGCGCAGAAGTACACCTGCGACGGAGACTTCATCAAGGCCTGGGGAGGCGACGGGCCGGGCGACAGGGGAGGCGGGACGGCGGACGGCCAGTTCAACTTCCCGAGGGGCGTCACCGTGGATTCGGCGGGGAACGTCTACGTCGTCGACAGCTCCAACTACCGGATCCAGAAGTTCGACGGCGACGGCAACCATCTGCTGACCTTCGGCTCCTACGGCTCGGGCGACGGCCAGTTCAAGAACCCCAACGACGCGGCGGTCGGCCCGGACGGCTCGATCTATGTCACCGACAACAGCCGGGCCGACGTGCAGAAGTTCGACGCGCAGGGCAACTTCCTCCTCAAATGGACCTGCGGCGGCTATGCGCGCGGCGTCTCGGTCGACCCGGACGGGAACGTGTTTGTGGCGGAGATCAACAACCGCCGTATCGAGAAGTTCGCTCCGGACGGCAGGTTCCTCTCCGTGGTCGGACATACGGGGTCCTGCGGCAGCGGGCCCGGCGAGTTCTGCCAGCCGTATGACGTCTGGGTCGGCGTGAACAGCCCGGACTACAAGATGTATACCGGCGACAACGTCAGCCAGCGCCAGCAGATCTTCGGGTATCCCGACAAGGTGTCCACCGCGCACGCCCAGTCCGTCAGCACCGTAGTGAACGTCCCGGTCACGATCACGCTCACGGGTTCGGTGCCCAGCGGCTCCCCGTCCTTCAGCATCGCGAGCAATCCGTCCCACGGGACCCTCAGCGGGACGCCTCCCGTCGTAACGTATTCGCCCGCTCAGGACTATATCGGTCCCGACAGCTTCACCTTCCGGATCACCAACGGCGTCTCGACATCGATCGCGGCCATGGTATCGATCGACGTGAAGTGCCAGGACACGGACGGCGACGGCCTCTGCGATGACGCGGACAACTGCCCGCAGGCCGCCAATCCGGGGCAGGAGGACGCCGACGGCAACGGGCTCGGGGACGCGTGCAACGACGCCGAGGACGCCGACGGAGACGACTACGCGGACGCGCTGGACAACTGCCCGCAGGCCCACAATCCCGGCCAGGAGGATACCGACGGCAACGGGCTCGGGGACGCGTGCAACGACGCCGAGGACGCCGACGGGGACGACTACGCGGACGCGCTGGACAACTGCCCGCAGGCCGCCAATCCCGGACAGGAGGACACCGACGGCAACGGGCTCGGCGACGCGTGCAACGACGCCGAGGACCCCGACGGGGACGAGTACGCGGACGCGCTGGACAACTGCCCGCAGGTCGCCAATGCCGGCCAGGAGGACACCGACGGAGACGGGCTCGGGGACGCGTGCAACGACGCCCAGGATCCCGACGGGGACGAGTACGCCGACGCGCTGGACAACTGCCCGCAGGTCGCCAATGCCGGCCAGCAGGACGGGGACGGAGACGGGGACGGCGACGCGTGCGACAACTGCCCCACCGCCTCCAACGCGGACCAGGCGGACCTGGATCTGGACGGGCTCGGAGACGCGTGCGACAACTGCCCCACCGCCGCCAACGCGGACCAGGCGGACACCGACGGCAACGGGCTCGGGGACGCGTGCAACGCCGCGGAGGACCCCGACGGGGACGAGTACGCGGACGCGCTGGACAACTGCCCCGCGGTCTCCAACCCCGACCAGGCGGACGGCGACGGCGACGGGGCCGGGGACGCCTGCGACGTCTGCGTCTCCGTGTCCGATCCGGGCCAGGAGGACGCGGACGGCGACGGCGTCGGAGACGCGTGCGACAACTGCCTCGCCGACGCCAACGCGGACCAGGCGGACACCGACGGCGACGGCAAGGGCGACGCCTGCGACCGCCTGTCCGTTTTCCTCGTCGACCCCGCGGCGCCCAGGTCGGTCATGCAGGGAGAGCCGTTCACTTTCAAGACCCGCGCGGACTGCTCGGGCGGCGCCTGCGGCGATGTGACGGCCCTTCTGGACCCCGAGTCGGACCCCGCGTCCTGCAAGCAGCTCTACGACCAAGGGACCAAGACGAGCGGGGTCTATACGATCGATCCCGACGGCGACGGTCCGAACGCGCCGTTCGAGACCTATTGCGAGATGGACCTGGAAGGCGGCGGCTGGACGCTTCTGGCGAACATGAACAGCGGCCACTGCGCCGAGGGCCTGACGATGGGCTCGAACCAGCTGAACAGCCTGACGGACATCTATTTCACCAACAAGCTGGGGGAGATGGACCATCGCCAGTTCCTGTTGACCAGGAGCAACTCGGGGACCGAGGCGTTCCGGTTCGTGATGACCTTCGACTCGGAGAAGTCCCTGAAGGAAAGGTTCTATACCATGCGGGTCAGCGGGGAGAAGGTGGACTGGGTCGCGTACGACCAGGGCGGCGCTCAGTTCACCGGGACGGTCGGTTCGCATAGGTTCAGCAACAACTCGGGGCATTCGATCTCGGACTGGTATTCGAGAGGCAACGTCTCGGGCGACGACGGGTCTTGGGGTGTCGCGAATGCTTCGACGATCGACGGCAACTCTCCCGGCCCGTACCTCAGCCAGGCGTCCGCCCCGAAGTTCGGCTTCGAGAACCCGAACAGCAGCGACGGCGGATGCGATACCTGGTATTCCGGCACCGCCTCGGGAAGCACTTCGGACTGGATCGCTCATATGTATGTCAGGGAAGACAAGGTCTATGGGAAAGGCCCGGTCAGCACGACCGTCGGGGACAGCCCGTTCTACACGACCTCGCCGAACCCCCAATCCAAAGACGATCTGGCCTGCCTGGGCGGCATGCAGAACGGTGACAGCTGCGAGCAGGCATGGACCGTGATCCCCACCGGCCTTGCGGGCAGCACGCATAAGTTCTTCGCGATCTACGACTCGACCCTGTCCGGGGAAGAGCGGACGGCGATGGTGGCGGTGATGATCCAGAACTGCGAGGACGTGGACAACGACGGCATCTGTCCCGGCTTAGACAACTGTCCGGAGGTCGCCAATCCCGGCCAGGAGGACGCCGACGGCAACGGGCTCGGGGACGCGTGCAACGACGCCGAGGACGCCGACGGGGACGAGTACGCGGACGCGCTGGACAACTGTCCCGCCGACGCCAACCCGGACCAGGCGGACGGCGACGGCGACGGCCTGGGCGACGCCTGCGAGACCCTGTCCGCTTCCCTCGTCGACCCCGTGCAGCCGTTGGCGGTCGTCCAGGGCGAGCCCTTCACCTTCACGACCCGGGTGGACTGCCGCGGCGCCTGCGGCGACATCACGGTCACCCTGGACCCCGCCGAGCTGCCGGTGGGCGCGCAGATGGCCAGCTTCACCTTCAGCCAGAGCCACAGCAATTTCGGGATCGTCTCCGACGGCAACACCTGGTGGGCGGCGAATTGGTCCGACGGACCCATCTACGCCTATGACTCGGGCCATCAGCAGATCGGGACGGTCACGATGAACAGCGGCTCCTTCACCATGCCCGCGAGCGATCCGGACGGCTACGTGATGGACATGACCATCGACAAGGACGGCCACGTGTGGATGTCCCACTGGTCGCGCGATTACATCACCAAGTGGCGGATCGACAGCCCGACGAGCTGGACGGCTTTGGGCAGCTGGTATCTGCCGAACAGCATCTCCGGCTTCGGCGAGGCGGCGGGCATCAGCTGGGACCGCTCCGACGATACGTTGTGGGTCAACGGCGACAACGGGAAGTTCTACAAGCTGGATCCCAATGACCCCGGCGCGGCTCCGCTGGAGACGATCACGCATTCCGCCGGGGAGTTCTACGGGTTCGCGAAACACGGCAATGTCATCTTCGGCATGTATCCGGATCGGCTCTATTATTTCACCGTCGAGGGGACCGTGGCGACCTTGGTCGGCGGAAGCTATCTGTCGAACAGCTTCGGCTCCTATTCCGTCTGGCACAACGGCGCGCGGCTGATCGTCCCGAGGTATTCGAGCAACCTCGTCTATGAGGTCGCGACCGGGATCACGTACGGCAAGGGGGCGGTCAAGACGGAGGCCGGAGCCAGGCCGTTCTACACGACCTCGCCGAACCCGCAGACCAAGGGCGACGTGGCGTGCCTGGAGAACATGCAGGGCCCGTCGAGCTGCGAGCAGACATGGACGGTGATGCCCACCGGCGATCCGGACAGCACCCACAAGTTCTTCGCGATCGTCGAAGCGACTCTGACCGAGGGAGTGCGGTCTCCGACGGTGGAGGTGACGATCCAGCCCTGCGAGGATCCGGACGGCGACGGCTTCTGCCCCGGCATCGACAACTGCCCGACCGTCGCCAACGCGGACCAGGCGGACTCCGACGGAGACGGGCTGGGCGACGCGTGCGACAACTGCGTCAACGCGGCCAACGCGGACCAGGCGGAGTCGGACGGCGACGGGGTGGGAGACGCGTGCGACAACTGCCCCGCGCTCGCCAACTCGGACCAGGCGGACGGCGACGGCGACGGCCTGGGCGACGCCTGCGACAACTGCGTCGCCGTGGCCAACGCGGACCAGGCGGAGTCGGACGGCGACGGGATAGGAGACGCCTGCGACAATTGTCCGAGCGTCCAGAATCCCGACCAGGCGGACAGCGACGGCGGATTGGACGCTTCCCTCGTCGCTTACTGGAAACTGGATGAAGGCGCGGGGACGACGGCCGGCGATTCGGTCGGCGGCAACAGCGGGATCCTGCGCGGGGCCCCGACTTGGGTGAACGGGAAGATCGGCAAGGCGCTGCATCTCAGCGCCTGGAGCGATTATCTCGATCCGACCGTCGATGTCGACCTGGGCGCGCGATGGACGATCCAGACCTGGTTCGAATATCCTTTGGCCGCGACCGACCAATGGAATACCCTGACCCGCGGGCACGTGGACGACCATCAGGTCATAGTGCTGAAAGGGTCGTACGACCTGGGGACATACGACAATTCGGGGGGCACGCAGTTCCGCGATTGCGGCTACGATATGAATGCTCTGTCGGCCGGCTGGCATCATCTGGCGGCGGTGCAGGATGGGACCAATATCCTTTATTACATCGATGGAAGCCATGTGTGCACCGTGGCGAACTACACTTCCACGACCGATATCACCGCGATCGGCAATTATCAGGGCGGAGGACAAGCCTGGGGCACGCTCGACGAATTCGCCGTCTATGACAGGGATTTGACGGCGCAAGAGGTCCAGCGGTCATATCAGGCCGGTCTGGCGGGCCACGGCCTTGGTTCGGACCTCCTGGGAGACGCCTGCGACAACTGCCCCAACGTCTATAACCCCGGCCAGGCGGATTTCGACGGCGACGGCGTGGGAGACATGTGCCAGGATGCGGACAACGACGGGATATTGGACGTCGCGGACAACTGCCCGGGGGACGCCAACCCGGACCAGGCGGACGCGGACGGCGACGGGACCGGGGACGTCTGCGAGAACCTGAGGGCCTCCCTCGTGGACCCGGCCGGGCCGACGGCCGTGACGCAGGGCCAGCCGTTCACGTTCACGACGAGGGTGGAGTGCGTCAGCGGGGCGTGCGGCGACGTGACGGCGCTCCTCGACCCGCCGGCCGCGGAGGAGTTCTCCTTCACGAACTGCGCCAAGACGGGCAGGGAGGGGCCTTCGCAGGCCCAGTGCGATTCGTCCTATTCGGGGACGGACCTGCAGGGGAAGGTCGCCGTCGTGAGCGGGGTCCAGCAGTGGACCGTGCCGTCGAGCGGGAAGTACCGGATCGAAGCGCTCGGAGCGGAGGGCGGGACCGGCTACGTCTCTCAGTGGGCCGGCGGCAAGGGCGCCAAGATGTCGGGCGAGTTCTCCCTGACCGCCGGAGACGTGGTGAACATCGTCGTCGGGCAGAGAGGGACCGACGGAAGGAGCTCCGAGTCCGCGGGCGGCGGCGGGGGCAGCTTCGTCTATGCCGGGAGCATCGGCGGCAGCGGCCTGCTCATCGCCGCGGGCGGAGGCGGAGGCGGAGGAGAGGAGAACACCGCGGCCGGTGCCGACGGGACGACGGCGGAGCAAGGCACCGACGGCCTGGGCGCCCCCACCGGGACGGCCGGAGCGGGCGGCAGCGGCTCGTCGTACGGCACCGGCGGGGCCGGCTGGAACAGCGACGGCGGGGACGGGAGCGGGGCCAATACCGGAGGCGACCGCTGGAACGGCGGCACCTTCCAGAGCAGCCCTCCCGACGGCAACGGAGGCTTCGGCGGCGGCGGCGCGGGCGAGTACTCGGACGGCGGCGGCGGCGGCGGCGGCTACTCGGGCGGCTCGGCTTCGAACTCGAGCACCAGGACCACTTGGGGCGGCGGCGGGGGCGGCTCCTACAACGCCGGGATCACCCAGGACAACGTCGCGGGCGTCCAGACGGGGCACGGGAAGGTCATGATAACGATGCTCAGCAAGGGCCCGGTCCCCATGAACGCGGGGACGCCGTTCTACACGACCTCGCAGAACCCGCAGACCAAGGCCGAGGTGTCCTGTCTGGGGAACATGCAGGGCCCCTCGAGCTGCGATCAGACGTGGACGGTCATGCCCACGGGCGCGCAAGGGGAGACCCACGAGTTCTTCACCTACTATGAGTCGACGCTGAGCGGGACCATCGAGACGGCGCGCGTGGAGGTGACCATCCTCTGTGACGACGCCGACGGGGACGGCCTCTGCGTGGACACGGACAACTGTTCGGCGGCCGCCAACCCAGACCAGGCGGACGCGGACGGCGACGGGGCGGGCGACGCGTGCGACACTTGTCCCGGGATCTCGGACCCGGACCAGGCGGACGCGGACGGCGATGGCCTGGGAGACGCGTGCGACAACTGCCCCGGCGACGCCAACCCGGACCAGGCGGACGCGGACGGCGACGGGACCGGGGACGCCTGCGAGAACCTGAGGGCCTCCCTCGTGGACCCGTCGGGCCCGACGACCGTGGGGCAGGGCCAGCCGTTCACGTTCAGGACGCGAGTGGATTGCACCGGCGGGGCTTGCGGCGACGTGACGGCGCTTCTGGACCCTCCCGAGGAATACCAGTTCACGAACTGCGGGAAGGCGGGGAAGGAGGGGCCGTCGCAGGCCCAATGCGATTCGTCCTATTCGGGGACGAACCTCCAGGGGAAGGTCACCGTGGCGGGCGGGATCCAGCAATGGACCGTTCCCGCGAGCGGGAAGTACAGAGTCACGGCCTTGGGAGGCGCGGGAGGCAAGCAGACCTATAGCCCGGGTTACGAGGGAGGCAAGGGCGCCAGCATGGAGGGCGAGTTCGAGCTCACGGCCGGCGAGACGCTCTATATCCTGGTCGGCCAGAAGGGTGAGGACACGCGGGTCTCGACCCAGGACAACGCGGCTCCGGGCGGGGGCGGGGGCACGTTCGTGTATGGGAACGCCGCGGATCCGAATCCCCTCATCGCCGCGGGCGGGGGCGGGTCCGGCGCTCGCTGCAACTCGGGAGGCGCCGGCATCCAGGACGGCGATTCCGGGACGAGCGGCCAACGTTCGGGCTCCTTGGTCAACGGGGGCAGCGCGGGCAACGGCGGCCGGAGCAACTACAGCGGGAGCAGCTACTGGGCCGGAGGCGGAGCCGGGTGGCTGACCGACGGCACGGGGGGCAATAATTCGACCGACTATGTCTATACCGGGAGCCATGCGCAAGGCGGCAGGGCTCCGAGGAACGGAGCGTATGGCGGCGTCCGGTACACCGACGGGAACGACGAGGGCGGCGACGGCGGCTTCGGCGGCGGGGGCGGCGGCGGGTCCGACAACATGGGCGGCGGCGGGGGCGGCGGCTATTCCGGCGGGGGCGGCGCCCGCTATGATCCGTGCGGCAACGAGCCGGGCGGCGGCGGCGGGTCCTATAACGGCGGGGCCAGCCAGAGCAACGTGGCCGGGGCGAACGCGGGGCACGGCGCGGTCACGATCGCGATGCTCGGGAAGGGCGCGGTCCCCATGAACGCGGGGACTCCCTTCTACACGACCTCGCCGAACCCGCAGACGAAAGACGATCTGACCTGCCTGGGCGGCATGCAGGACGGAGACAGCTGCGAGCAGACATGGGCCGTGGTCCCGACCGGCCCCTTGGGCAGCAAGCACACGTTCTTCGCGATCTTGGACTCGACTCTGGCCGGAAGAACGCAGTCGCCGACGGTGGAGCTGACGATCCAGGGCTGTGAGGATGCGGACGGCGACGGGGTCTGCCCCGGCGTGGATAACTGTCCCGCCGTCGCCAACGCGGACCAGGCGGACTCCGACGGAGACGGCCTGGGCGACGCCTGCGACAACTGCGCCGACGCGGCCAACGCGGACCAGGCGGACGCGGACGGCGACGGCGCGGGAGACGCGTGCGACAACTGTCCCGACACGGCCAACCCGGACCAGGCGGACTCGGACGCCGGGGGCGGCGTCGTCGAGACCGTGCTCCAGCCGGGCCCGGCCGAGGGCAAGGACTCTTTCGTGTTCATCTATGACGACCACGGCTATGACGCCACGGGCACGGACGTGACGGGGTCCAACGGCTGGTCCGACGACCAGAACAACGGAGCGCGCGAGGAGCTCCATTTAAGGAAGTACGGACACGAGAACTTCGAGAGGCGTACGTACATCGAGTTCAACCTGCCGGCGCTGGCGCCGGGCGACGTCGTGTCGGCCACGCTGGAGCTGTATGTGGGCGCCACGTCCACCGACTGGGGGACCAGGCCGGTCGGCGTGTACAAGGTCACCTCCGCGTGGGACGAGATGGCCATCGCGGGCAACAATCAGCCGACGTTCGACGCCGGGACGCAGTACGCGGCCGGGAGCGTGGGCCCCGTGCCCGACTGGTACAGCTGGGACGTCACGAGCCTGGTCAACGAATGGCTCGGAGGCGCCGCCAACCACGGCATGGTCCTGATCGTCGGGGATACGGGCATTTGGCACATCGTCCAGGCGTACAGCTCCGACTATGCCGCCGACCCGGCCCTGCGGCCCAAGCTCGTGATCCAGCACGCGGGCGGAGCCGACGGTATCGGCGACGTCTGCGACAACTGCCCCAGCGACCCGAATCCGGACCAGGCGGACGCGGACAGCGACGGCGCGGGAGACGCGTGCGACAACTGTCCCGACACGGCCAACCCGGACCAGGCGGACGCGGACGGCGACGGGACCGGGGACGCCTGCGACCTGACGGCGGAGCTGGGCGCGATGCCGGACCTCAGCGTGGACGAGGACAACGCCATCGATCCCGGGCCCAACGACCTGCGGGAGTTCGTGACGAACGCATTCCCGACGGCGGATCTGGAGTTCCGCATCGCGAACATGAGCGATGTCCTCGCGGCCTTCGGGGTCTCCGATCAATCCACGGGCGGGGACCCGGACATCCCGGTCGTCACCATCGGCGGGGACCCCGACAGCGGGGCCTTCAAGCTGCGCGGGCCGGGCCAGGCCTACGACAACACCATCCACGTCCATCCGCGCAAGGACTTCAACGGCTCGACTCCCGTCACGATCGAGGCGCGCGACGCGGCGGGCGCGGTCTCCAACCAGCGGTCCTTCACGGTGACGGTCAACGCCGTCAACGACCCGCCGGCCGCGGACGCGGGAGGACCGTACATCGCCGATTTCGGAGCGGGCATCACCTTGGACGCTTCTGGATCCTCCGATCCGGAGCCGGGCGCTCTGACCTTCGAGTGGGACCTCGACAATGACGGTCAGTTCGACGACGCGTCGGGGCAGACGCCCTCCCTGCCCGCGTCCGTGCTTGCGGCTCTGGCCGGTCCTGCCGACCCGGCCACCGGTCTTCCCCACAACACGATCGGACTTCGCGTCACGGACGCCCAGGGCGCGACGGGCACGGACTCGTCTACGCTGACCATCTTCAACAACACGCCGACCGCCGACTTCACCGCCAACCCCAACCCGGCCGCGTGCAATGAGCCGGTCTCGTTCGACGCGAGCGGCTCGTTCCATGGCCGCCCCGACCGGAGCATCGTCAGCTACGAGTGGGACTTCGGCGACTCCGTTACGGGCACGGGAGCGGAGGCGACCCACGCCTTCAGCCGATTCGATGATTTCACGGTGACGCTGACCGTCACCGACGACAACTCCCCGGCCAAGACGGATACCGCGTCCTTGGTCGTTTCCATATCGGGCAACAACCCGCCCACGGCCGACCCCGGCGGTCCCTATGCTGCGGATCTGGGCGGCACGGTCACGCTGGACGCGAGCGCCTCCAGCGACCCGAACGCGGCCTGCGGCGACTCGATCACGAGCTACGCGTGGGACTTCGACAACGACGGCCAGTTCGACGATGCTTCGGGGCAGAGTCCGGTCCTGGGGACCGCCGTGATCGACGCGCTCGGGCTCGGCCAGCACGTCATCAGCCTGCGCGTCACCGACTCCTTCGGTGCCTCGGGCGTGGCCTCGACGACGCTGACGATCTACGACAACACGCCCACCGCCAGCTTCACGGCCAACCCCGACCCGGCCGGGTGCAATCAGCAGGTCTCGTTCGACGCGAGCGGCTCGTCCCATGGCCGCCCCGACCGGAACATCGTCACCTACGACTGGGATTTCGGCGACGGCGGCACGGGCTCGGGAGCGCAGGTGACCCATCCCTTCGCCCGCTTGGGCGACCTCACCGTGACCCTGACCGTCACGGACGACAACTCGCCGGCCAAGACGGACACCGCGTCGCTGGTCGTCTCGATCTCGGCCATCAACCCTCCCGCGGCCGATCCCGGCGGCCCCTATACCGCCGACCTCGGCGGCTCGGTCACGCTGGACGCGAGCGCCTCCAGCGACCCGGACGCGGCCTGCGGCGACGCGATCCAGAGCTACGCCTGGGACCTGGACGACGACGGCCAGTTCGACGACGCCTCCGGCGCGAGTCCCGAGGCCGGCGCCTCGGTCATCGACGCGTTCGGGACCGGCCAGCATGTCATCAGCCTGCGCGTCACCGACTCCTTCGGAGTCTCGGGCGTGGCCTCGACGACGCTGACGATCTACGACAACACCCCCAGCGCCGGCTTCACGGCCAACCCCAACCCGTCCGCGTGCAACCAGACGGTGGCGTTCGACGCCAGCGCCTCGTCTCACGGCCGGCCGGACCGGAGCATCGTCGGCTACGATTGGGACTTCGGAGACGGCTCGACCGGCTCGGGGGCGTTCCCGGTCCATCCCTTCGCCCGCTTCGGCGACTTCACGGTGACGCTGACCGTGACCGACGACAACTCCCCGGCCAAGACGGATACCGCCGAGACGGTCGTCAACGTGAGCCTCGGCAACGCCCCGCCCACGGCCGCGGCCGGCGGCCCCTATACGACGGGCTTCGCGGGCCAAACGATCACCTTGGACGCCAGCGCCTCCAGCGACCCGGACGCGGCCTGCGGGGACTCGATCGCGGCCTTCGAGTGGGACCTGGACAACGACGGGCTCTATGACGACGCGGAAGGAGCGACGCCACTGGTGGATTCTGCCCTGTTGCCGGGTCTCGAAAACACGATCACGCTGCGCGTGACGGACACTCTGGGCGCCTCGGACACCGCGTCGACGACCTTGACCGTCAGCGAGCGGCCCGGCACTCTCCTGGCCGTCGCGGGCCCGGCGCAGGCCGTGCTGCTGGGGGGCAGCGTGTCGCTCGACGGCAGCCAGTCGAGCGATCCCATCCTGGACAACAACCAGCTGACCTTCTCCTGGCAGGTCCTGTCCGGGCCCAACACGTCGTCCGCCCAGCTTTCCGCGCCGGGCGCCGTCGCGACGCAGTTCACCCCCTCCGCGGCCGGGCTCTACGAGTTGCTGTTGACCGTCACGAATCCGAACTCCGAGTCCGACGGATCGATCGTCGAGGTGCTGGCCTATACCGGCCCCTCGACGCGCCTGGTTTCCCGGACGACGACGATCGAGCCCCGGACGGGAAACAACCGCTTCGCGGACGGCTATGTGACGTACAACATCCATGCCCTCAACCCCGGCGCGGGCATTAAGGAGGCGGTCACTGATTCGACCAGCATTAATTTGAAGTTCTTCCACAATGTCGAATCGGCGCTCTTGTATACGAAGGGATTCATGGGATTCGACCTTTCCGGCATCCCGGAGGGCATTCAACTCGATTCGGCGGAGCTGAATTTCCACCTTTCACGAATCCAGGACACTTATACTCGAGATTGGACTTGGCTGAACTCATCGATCGCGGGAAACATCAAGGTCGTGGATTTCGGCGACTCGGTGGACCTCAGCGACAATTACCTGACCGGCCCGGTGGCGGCGTATTGGAAGCCGAACGTCATAGGAGACCGCACGGTGTCTTTGGACAAGTCCCTCGTTCAATCGGCTCTCGCGAACGACATCATCCAGCTCCAGATATGGCTGCAGGTAGACATGTACGACCCCAATCACTACGT
>JBDREN010000051.1:0-10658 GCA_043819795.1 Elusimicrobiota bacterium | reverse complement strand
GCTGATCGGCGCATTCACTTGCGCGTTATACTTGGCCACGAACGACTCAATCTCATCGGCGGGGCGGATCAAAAACAAATCATCTTCAATGGCGACGCTGTTCAATCCATAGATTTCTCTGTACTTGGAAACCTCCTTGATGACAAGGTCGAAATCTTTCATCCTCAACGGCTTAACGCCTTCCGGCAAGAATTGTTTCAAATAGGAATTAGCGCAATAGGAGCACTGATATGGACATCCGCGCGTCGTCATGACATGCATGTCGCCAAAACGTATTTTAAATTTGTTCACATCATCTTCAATTGAGCCGCGATAAATCAATGTTTGCCCATCCCTTGAATAATGGGCAAGCGGCAATTTATCCAGATCGCTGACAAAATCATCTTTGTTGGCAGGAATGAACCGGGGGTCGTCCGTGACCATTTGCGGCAACTGTTCGACAGATTTTCCGGCCAGGGTTAGGGAGACATATTTCGACAATACCGCTTCACTTTCGCCCACAAATATAGCATCAGCCGCGCCAATAAGGTGCCTAAAACTTGTAGTGCAGTGCGGCCCACCCCAGATGACCGGCTTCTTGAATTTGCTTCTAATAAGCTTGGTCAAATAGGATGCACTACGATACCCAGTAGACATGAACCCAAATCCGATAATTTTGGACATCGAGATCATATCCAAAAAGCCTTCCTGCATTAGCGGACTTTGCCGCATTTCATCGCTTGATGGGATCAGCAGCAAATGTACGGAGAATCCTTCCGCCTTCAGAACAGACAGAAGGACTCGCTGTGAATATGCTTCCACATCTGAATGCGGATAAATCATTAAGAAATCAGCAGGTTGTTTCATGGTGGAGCTACCTCTGCAAGAATGACCCCGGCCCGGATCGCGGGGCTTCCCCCGACCAGCTTCGCGAGCTCCGACGCGTAGCGCTCCGCCTCGAGCTCGTCCATGACCGCATGGAACCGGGCGAACTCGTCGGTGCGCCCCGTGCCCAGGGCGTGGTAGGCGGCGAACACGTCGCGGGCGGCCAGGCGGTCATCCTGGGCCTTGGCGGCCGCCTCGTCCTCCAAGCCTCGGATATTCTCCGGAGCGAACCAGTCCTCGTCGGGCCCGTCGGGGACGCCGGTCATCGCCTCATATCCTCTTCCTCTTTTTGAATCTCCGGACCATGTCGCGGACGTAGCCGATGTCGTCGGAGGACACGTCCTGGTGCAAGGGCAGGGCGACCTGGCGCCGGTAGGGATGACCCCCGGGAAGCCCCGAGAGCACCTCCGGATGCAGGGCGAGCCCGCGGACCGCGGACACCCCGTTGGCCAGGAAGAACTCGATGAGCTCGAGGGGGCTCAGCCCCTCGCGCAGAAGCAGAAGCAGTTGGTACGGAACGTCGCGCTCGAGGTCGAAGTCCAGAGGCTCGGCCCAGCCTTCGAAAAGGGTCGCCATCTCGGCGTAGGCCCGGCAGTTCGCTCTCCGGCGCTCGACGGAGCGGAGGGCTTCATCCTCGGGCAGCATGCGCTCGACCCAGGGATGCGAGAAGTTGTAGGGCTTGAGCGGGTCCTGCGACAGATCGCGGTATTCTCTTCTGTAGGGAAGGCCCGACTCGATGACCAGCTTCTTGCCGAGCTCCCGCAGGACCCACTTGGCGACCCCCGACGCGCTGCCGTCGGGCCTGCGCTCGACCTTCTCCTCGACGAACCGGTTGAAACCCTCTTGCCCGTCCTTGAGCGCCGCCGTCGAGCCGTAAGGGACTCCGTACACTTTCCGGAAGGTGTAGAACCTCGCCTCGCAGGGGGCCTCCCGCTCCGGCCCGGGAAACGGGTAGGGCAGGTGCGCGCAGTCCTCGATGAGATGCACGCCCTTGTCTTCGCAGAGGGAGGCGATCTCCGCCAGGTTGCGCACCATCCTCCCGTAGAAATCCACCACGATGAGCGCGGCCGGGGCCCCTCCCAGGGCGTCGATCCTCTCCTCGATGCGGCCGGGATCGATCCGGAAGCCGCTCTCCAACGGGTAGTACTCCACGCCGAAGCCGTGATCGCGCAGGGACTGGATCACCTCATGGCACATGTAATCCGGGCACAGCACGGTCTTCACCGGCCGGTCCCGGCGGCTCGACACGAACTCGAGATAGTGGATGAGCGCGTAGCGCTCGAAGGAGAACCAGAAGCCCGTGGGGGGACGCAGCGGGGCGCGCCCGCGCAGCTGGCTCAACCGCAGGACGGGAGCCCCGGGGACGAGATTAAACCTTCTCATCGCGCCACCAAACGGCCTTCCACTCGGTGCCTCCGGACCCGAATACGGCCGAGCCCGCCCCGTTAAGCGCAGGAAGACGCGCGTCCAAGGCCGCCATCTCCCCGTCGAAATACGTGACGAGGCAGCCCTTGCCCAGCTCGCCCATCCGCCGCACGGCCGCGGGGACGTCCCGCATGTAGTACAGGACCTCGCACGCCACGACGAGGTCGAAGCGCCGGCCTCCGGCCGCGAGGTCCGGGGAGAATAGGTCGCAAGTCGAGAAGGCGGCCCCGGGGCATCCGGCTCTGGCCCGCTCGATCGCCCTCGGACTGACGTCTATCCCGTGGACCCGCTCGCATACCTCCCGGAGGCGCCGGGTCTGATGACCCTCCCCGCAGCCCACCTCCAGCAGGCTGCCCACCCGCCCGAACTCGCGGACGATGATCCGGTTGGTCTGCTCGAAACGGTAGCGCTCGGCCTCGGACCCCAGACGCCAGGGGTCCGGGACGCGGTAGGCGGAATCGAGCCTCGCGTAATCGTCGCTGTACCGCACCCCGCGCAACGCGAAGCGCATCCACAGCCCCTTGGCCGCGTCCCCGGCCTTCTCCAAGACGCCCATCGAGGTTATCTTACTAGTTTATCCCCGCGAGCCGCTTCCTTGTCCGTCCCGGCCGAGTCTGATACAATGCTCGCCATCCTCCCGTCGGTCGGGAGATCCACTTCCATGCGCGTATTGGTGACGGGGAGCACGGGCCTGCTCGCCAAGGGCCTTGAGGAGACGTCCGACGCCTCGGACGAGATCATCGGCGTCCACCTGCGGGACTACCCGATCGTGGACTCCCGGGTGCAGCACATCAAGCTCGACGTCCGCGACCAGGCGTCCGTGGACGCCATCTTCGACCGGGGACGCTTCGACGCGGTGGTCCACGCGGCCGGGATCGCCTCGGTGGACAGCGTGGAGCGGCATCCCGAGGAGGGCCGGGCCTCGAACCTGCAGGGAACGAGGAACATCGCGCGCGCGGCCAAGCGCCGCGGGGCCTACCTGGTCTACGTCTCCACGAACGCCGTGTTCGACGGGGAGTCCGCGCCCTACGCGGAGGACGCCCCGACCAATCCGATCCACGAGTACGGGCGGGTCAAGCTCGCGTGCGAGCGGGCCGTCGCCGAGGAGGCGGGGGCGCACTGCGTGGTCCGCCCCATCCTGATGTACGGCTGGAACCACTCAGTGAACCGGCCGAACCCCGTCACGTGGGTCTACGAGCGGCTCCTGCGCGACGAAAAGATCGTCCTGGTGGACGACGTCTATGAGAACCCCCTCTACAACCATCAGTGCGGAGAGGCCCTGTGGGCCGCCCTGCGCAAGCGCCCGTCGGGGATCTTTCATCTGGCCGGCGCGGACCGGGTGAACCGTCACGAGCTCGGCAGGAAGGTCGCCGAAGTCTTCGGGCTCGACGCCTCGCTCATCGACCCGGTGGACAGCTCCCACTTCCGCAACATCGCCCCGCGGCCCAAGGACACGACCTTCGTGACGGCCCGCATGGAGCGCGAGCTCGGCGTGCCGGCCGTGAGCCTCGCGGAGGGACTCCGGGCGATGAAGGCGTCGATGGGTATCGGACTTTAGCCGATTTTGTAGAATCCTAGCGCCATGCCCGATCGCGGGACCAAATCCGCAGCCATCCTCAGGGCGATCCGCAAGGTCATCCGGCTGGAGGCGGACACCCTGCAAGGCGTCCTGGGCGCCGTCGACGACGCCTACGTGCGCGCCGTCCGCCTCCTGGCCCGCTGCCGCGGCAAAGTCATCGTCACGGGCATGGGGAAATCCGGCATCGTCGCCCAGAAGATCGCGGCCACGCTGGCATCGACCGGGACGCCCGCGCTCTACATGAACCCGGCCGAGGGCATGCACGGGGACCTGGGCCTCGTGGAGAAGAAGGACCTGGTCATCGCGATCGGCAAATCCGGCGAATCCATCGAGCTCAACGGCATCTTCCCGACTCTGAAGAAGATCGGCGTCAAGATGGTCGCGATCACCGCCGCCCCCCGCTCGACGCTCGCGAAGAACGCCCACGTGGTGCTGGTGACTCCCGTCCGCGCGGAGGCCTGCCCGCTCAACCTTGCGCCCACGTGCAGCACGACGGCCGCCATCGCGGTCGGCGACGCGCTGGCCGTGACGCTCATGCGGATGCGCGGCTTCCGCAGGGAGCATTTCGCCCGCCTGCATCCGGGAGGCCAGCTCGGCAAGAGGCTGACGCTCCGGGTCGAGGACGTTATGCGCTCGGGCCCGGAGAACCCGGTCATCCCGGCGAGCGCCTCCGCCGCGGACATGCTGCTCGAGATCACCCGCAAGAAGGCCGGAGCCGTCTCGGTCGTGGACCGGCGGGGGCGCCTCGTCGGCCTCGTGACCGACTACGACATCCGGAAGATGCTCAAGGCGGGACGCGACATCAGACGCCTGCCGGTCCGGGAGATCATGAACGCCAAGCCCACGGCCATCGAGACGGGACGCCTGGCCGCCGAGGCCGTGGAGATCATGGACGACCGCGCCGAACCTTTCAACGTCCTGCCGGTGGTGGACCGCAAGGGCCGGGCCGTGGGCATGATCCAGATCCACGACATCAGGGCCCAGGGTCTTTGAGCGCTCCCCGGCGGCCTCAGGAGAACGCGTTGCCGCCCAAAGTATCCGTCGTCATCCCCGCCTACAACGCGGCCTCCTTCATCGACAAGACCCTCGGCACCGTCGCGGCCCAAAGCTACCGCGACCTCGAGGTGGTCGTGGTGGACGACGGCTCCGCCGACGACACCAAGGCGGTCGTGGACCGCTGGCTCGAGCGCGAGAAGATCCCCGGGCGCTGCATCCGGCAGGCCAACAAGGGGATCGCCGGCGCGCGCAACGCCGGCTGGCGCGCCGCGCGGGCGGAGTACGTCTCTTTCCTCGATCACGACGACGCCTGGCATCCGGAGAAGCTCGCCGCGAGCATGGCCGAGCTCGAGGCTCATCCCGAGTCCCACCTGGTCTGCCACGACGAGAACGTCTACGAGAACGGGAAGCTCACCCGCGTGCACCGCAACGGACCCTGGCGCGAGGGCATGTACGAACGCCTGCTCTTCGAGGGCAACGCGCTCTCCCCCTCCTGCGTGACCGTGCGAAAGGCCAAGCTCGAGGAGGTCGGCGGGTTCCGGGAGAACAAGGAGTTCAACACGGTCGAGGACTACGACATCTGGATGCGACTGGCCAAGGCCTGCCGCATGCGCTTCATCGCGCGCGTGCTCGGGGACTACAACTACGACGAGCGCGGGGCCTGCCGCCGCATCATCTACCACCACACCAACCTGGAGCACCTGCTGCGCGACCACTTCAAAAGCCTCTACGGCGACGCCCCCGGCTGGACGGCGCGCCTCCGCATGCGGCGGCGCCTCGCCGCCGCCTACCGCTCGGCCCTGGGCCAGCTCTACACCTACGACGAGGAGCCGCAAGCTCAGCGGGAATACCTGGCGCGCATGCTGAGGGCCTTCCCCTTCGACCCGAAGAACATCGCCCGCGCCCTGCTCTGGGCCCTGCGACGGCTGAGGCGGTGAGCTGGCGCGCGTTCGGCGAGGATCGGCCGCCCGGGGCCTGGGACGAGGCGCTCGAGAGCCTGCCGGACTATTCGGTATTCCAATCGGAGGCCTGGGCCCGTCACAAGGCCACATCGGGATGGCGGCCCGTACGCGCGCTCGAATCGGAAGGGGGCCGCCCGCGCGCCGTGCTGCAGGCCCTGGTCAAGACCTCGCGCGCGGGCGCCGCGGTCTTCTGGTGCCGCGGCGGACCCGTCGGAGAGCCCTCTCTCTGGGACGAAAAGATGCGCGGGGCTCTGCTGCGAGCGGCGGGGAGGACGACCGGCTATCTGCGCCTTTGCCCCTATCGCCCCGACGAGCCGGCGCTGAGGGAGCTCATGCGCTCCAAAGGGTGGTCGCGTCCCGTATGGCCGCTGGACCGGCACGCCACCATGCGCCTGGACCTCGGCGCGGGCGCGGACGCCCTGCGCCGGGGATTGTCCGGGAACTGGCGCCACAACCTCAAGCGGGCCGGGCGGCGCTGCCGCGCGGTCCGCCGATGGGAGAAGCCGGACCCCGAAGCGGTCCTCGGCCTCTACCGGTCCATGGAAACGTACAAAGGGATCGCGCCCCACCGGGACGGCAACCTGGCCTCCCTGCTGGAGCATCTCGGAGGCTCCGTCATCCTCTTCCGGGCGGACGACGAGGGCGGAGCGGCTCTCGCGTTACGCGGATGTGCCGTCCAGGGGAAGAAGGCCTGGGACATCATGGCGGCCACCACCCCGGCGGGCCGCCGCTGCTACGCTTCCTATGCGGCCTTCTGGGCCCTGATCGAGGAATGCCGGACGCGCGGCGTCCGCTCTTACGACCTCGGAGGCGCGGACCCCGACGCGGCGCGAGGGGTCTACGATTTCAAGCGCGGGACCGGGGCCCGGGACGTGCGGTACGCGGGAGAATGGCATTGGGCCAGCCCCTGGCCTCTGCGTCCGCTGGGAGACCTCGGCATCCGCCTGCTCTCCGGAGGCATCGGCCTCGCGTGACGGCCAAGCATTCCGCCTACCGGGCGATCTCCCGCCTGCACGCCGCGGTCCTGGGCCGCCGGCCGGCGGCGGACGGCCAGCGCGTCCTGCTCTATCACGCGGTCGGCGTCCCCCTGCCCGAAGACCCTTGCGGGACCGGCATCGCCCGCGGCCTCTTCCGGGCCCACGTCGAATGGCTGGATTCCGTCCGCGGCGAGTGGAAGCCCGCCCCGTTCGGCGTCCCGCCGGAGAGCGGCCGGACGCTCGCGCTGAGCTTCGACGACGGCTACAAGGCCGTCCTCACGGAGGCCGCGCCGGTCCTGACCGTGAAGGGCTTCCCGTTCACCGTATTCGTGAGCGCCGCCAACCTCGACGACTCCTCGGGCATGTACCTGACCCCGGCGGATCTGCGGGAGCTGGCCGCCCTGCCGGGCGTCGCGATCGGCGCCCACGGCCTCACCCATGTCCCCCTCGACCGGCTGGATGACGCCGCGCTCCGGCGGGAGCTGGAGGTCAGCCGAGGCCGCCTCGAGGACGTCGTCGGCAAGCAGGTCAACGCCCTCTCCTACCCCTTCGGAGCCGTGGACCGGCGGGTCCGCGACGCCGCCCAGGCGGCCGGCTACCTTCTGGGCGGCTGCAGCCGCTACGGCCTCAACCGGCTGGAGCGCGACCCCCTGCTCCTGTGCAGGACCGAGGTCACGGCCTGGGATACGGCGCCGGACCTCGCGCTCAAGGTCTTTGGCCACTGGGACTGGTTCCGCTTCCGCCACCGCGACCCCGCCGCCTAATTCTGGTAGAATTGGCCGTGTCCGCGAAGCCTTCTTTTTTCGCCGGCAAGCAGGTCCTGATCCTTTCCAGCGTGGACTGGGGGGCGACGTGGCAGCACCACCAGGCGCTCGCCGCCGCCTTCTCCGAGGAGGGCGCGGAGGTGTTCTTCGTCGAGAACACCGGCTTCCGCGGCCCGCGACCCGCCGACCTCTCCCGGGTGCTCCGGCGCCTCGCCGGCCTGTTTTCTCCGGGGCGGCGCAAGAAAGGACGCCGCGTGCTCGGGCCGCTCGTGCTTCCCCCCACCAACGGGCTTTTCCGCGCCCTGAACGCCGTCTACTTCGTGTCCCTCCTTTTGGGACGCCTCCGGCGCCGGGGCCTGCGCCTCGACCCGATCGTCTTCGCCTACCTGCCCACGGCCACGACCCTGCAGATCATCGACGACCTGTCCCCCCGGCTCGTCGTCTACGACTGCGTGGACAACTTCGCCGGGCATCCGTCCCCGCCCCGCGACCTCGCCGCCACGGAAACCGAGCTCATCGCGCGCTCGGACCTAGTGCTCACCACCTCGCGCTATCTCTACGAAGACAAGACCCGCCGGCACCCGCGCGTCCTCCGGCTCCATCACGGCGTCTCGGACGCGTTTTTCATCGGCCATGACCGCCGGGACGGACCTTGCCGGAAGCTCTGCTACTTCGGCACGCTGTGGCACGCAGTGGACTACGCGCCGATCCGCGCCCTGGCCAAGGCCGGCTTCGAGGTCACGCTGATCGGCCCGGTCAAGGAGACCCCTCCTCCGCTGCCGGACTCGGTGCGGCTGCGCCCCCCCCTCGCGCACGACGCCCTGCCCCGGGCCCTCGCCGGTTTCGACGCCCTCCTGCTTCCGTACGTCCGGTCCGAGTACAACAAAGGCGTGGTCCCCGCGAAGCTCTACGAATGCCTGGCCACCGGCAAGCCCGTGCTATGCTCCGCCCTCCCCTCCATGGAGGAGTTCCGGGACCTCGTCCACATCGCCCGTTCCCCGGCCGAGTTCGTCCGCATCGCGCGGGACCTCCATGGGACCGATACCTCGGAGGACGCCGCGCGCCGGATCGAGGCGGCCCGGCTCCACACCACGCCCCGGCAGGTCCGCAGGCTGGAGAACGCCCTCCGCGAAGCGCTTCACGCCAAGCCCCCGGCCGCGGAAAAACGCCCCGTCCGGCGCCGGTGGCTTCCCGAGACGGGCGAAAGTTTTCTAAGGGGCTTCTCGTGGATCGCGGCGTTCTTCGTGCTCGCCCGGGTCTCGACTTTCCTCGCCCAGTTCCTCGCGGCCCGATTCCTCGGACCGGACGAATACGGCCAGGCGCACCTCGTCATCGCCATGGCCGCCGTGGTCCAGATCCTGCCGATGATCGGGTTCCCGCTGGCCCTGTCACGGTTCGGGGCCTCGGCCGAGGGAGAAGCCGAGCGCGGCCGGATCGTCTCCACCACGCTGCTCGTATTCCTCATATGGGCCGCCGCTTCGCTCGGGCTGCTGAGCTGGCTCTCGCCGGAGCTCGCGGCCGCGTCCGCCCTGAGCCGGGAAGCGTGGACGCTCTGCGCGGCCCTGGCCTTCCTGACGTCGCTGCACCTGGTGGCAGGGGGCTCGCTGCAGGGGCTCACCCGGTTCCGGGAGCGCGGGATCGTGGAGGCCCTCTACGGCCTTTTGGCCCTCGCGTTCCTGGCGGGGTTCCTCGCCAGGGGCCATGCGACCTACCAGGCGCTCATCGGCAGCTACCTGGCCGGCCTCGCTCTCGCCGCTGCGTACGGCTTCTGGCGGATCCGGCCCTACATCCGCCTGACCATCGACCCGAAAGTGCTCCGCGACGTCCTACCCTTCGCCTTCCTGGGGACCGTCCACATCCTGGCGATGGCCCTCATCCAGGCGCCGGGGCGCATCGTCGTCTTCCACCTCGACTCGGCCCGCGCGGCGGGAATCTACTCCGCCTACTTCACGGCCACGGTCCAGGTCGCGCTGGCCTTCGTCAACATGATCCTCGCGGTGCTCGTCCCCCTCGCCAGCCGGGAGCAGGGGCAGCGGGAGGCGTGGTCCGCCCTGCGCGGATTCAGGCCCGCGGCGGGGCTGCTGCTCGCGGCCCTGTTCGCCCTGGGCGCCTGGCTGGCTCTCTCGCTGCTGGGCCGGTCCTATCCCATCCGCCCGGACTGGCTGGCCCTCTTTGCTGTCGCCGCGGCGCTCGTCCTTCTGCACGGGGTCATGGCCGCCTTGTTCGCGGCCAGGGACCTCGGGGGCCTCTCCGTGTCCGCGGGCGGGATGCTCGCCGCCGGGCTCGGCAACCTGGGCTTCAACCTTCTGCTGACACCCGCCTGGGGTCTGACCGGCGCCGCCCTGTCCTTATGCCTCGGCTACGGGGCGGGGCTGGCTTGGTACGCGATCCACTACCCGAAACTGGAGGCGGCCTAGAGCGATGACCGTGGAAGAGCTGCGCCAGCGGTCCCTTCAGGGCGTCGGGCTTTCGCTGTGCCTGTTCTGCCTGCTAGTCCCGTTCACGATCGCCGGCGCCAACATCGCCTGGGGAGTCCTGCTCGCCTGCCTGCTGGCCTACGCTTGGTCCGGGGGCCGGCTGCCCCTGAAAGCGCGCCGGAGCGCGACCGAGAAGCCCCTGTGGGCTTTTTTGGCCGTCTCGGTCCTGACCGCGCTTCTCGGGGTCGCGCCCCTGCACAGCGCGCGCTTCCTCCATCAAGACGCGCACAAGGTCTGGCTCTATCTTCTCTTCACGGTGGCGCTGGCCGCGGAGCCCGCGCCCAAGGCGATCGTCTGCATGGCGGCGGGATTCTCCTTCGCCGCGATCGTCGGCATCGTGCAGGCGTTTCCTTCGATAACGGCCGGCTCCACGATGAACGCGTGGGACATGACCCGCGCCCACGCCTTCGTGCATCCGGTCACCTTCGGCGAGCAGATGGCGGTCGCGGTCCTCGGCGCCTTCTCCTTCCTGCTCGTCCCTCCCGACGGCTGGCCCCGCAAGGCCTGCCGCGCCGGCGCGGCGGCTGTCCTCGCGCTCGCGGGCCTGGCGATGCTCATGAGCAATACGCGCGGGGCGATGCTCGGCTGCGTGGCCGGGCTCGCGGCGGCCTGCC
>JBDREN010000050.1:0-18604 GCA_043819795.1 Elusimicrobiota bacterium | reverse complement strand
TACTCGAGTTCAAGCCACCGTTCAGCACGGGCATGGAGGCCTCCACCGTGGAGGGCCAGGTGGACTTCACGACGACCCCCGCGTGGTGGACCGGCAACAGCCATATGTGGATGGACCAGCCCCACGGGATCGGGTTCGATCGCCTAGGGAACATGGCCGCCGCGGTATGGGGCCACCAGAGAGTCCTGTACTGGGTGCGGCCGGCCAACAGCGCTCCGGTGGCGGACGCCGGGCCGGACCTGAACGTTCAGCAGTGGGCCGTCGCGAGCGTGGACGGGACCGGCACCTCGGACGTGGACGGGGAACCGCTGACTTTCGATTGGACGCTTCTGTCGAAGCCCGCCGGAAGCGCGGTGACCGGATTGTATCAGGACCTGCCGGCCACTCCCTGCACGGACAACACGTCTTGCGCCGACGGCCACCTGTACGGATATCCGGAGCAGCCCAAGCAATACGGCGGAGGAAGCAACGACTCCCATGTGCATGTCGGGAGGTATTCGTGGGGTAGCTACCGGGGTTTCGCGGGCTTCGATGTCTCCGAGCTTCCCGCGGGAGTCCAGGTCCAGAGCGCGGTCATGAGGCTGTTCTTCGATGCCGGGGCCGATGAGAGCATCACGGGCCCCATCATCGTTGACCTGGTGGATTGGAAGGACAAGCTGTACGCCCCCGTCGACGCGAATGAGCCCTTGATGAGCGGGATAGGAACCCTGCCGGCGGGCCTGCCCAACGGCGCCCAGTGGAAGTCCCTGGACGTGAGCGCGGCCGTACGGCACGCGTTCGGCCTGGGCAAGACTCCGCAGTTCCGGCTCAGGATGACTAATGAGAGCGCTAGCTCGACGGGGTACGCGCGGTTCAGGTCCCGCGACTACAGCGAGGAATATTCTCCCAGGCTGGAGATCGCGCTCTCTCCTCCGGGCAACAAGGCGCAGTTCATCCCCGACGTGCCCGGAGACTACACGATCCAGCTGACGGTCAGCGACGGAAGGCTGGACTCCTCGGACACGGCCGTCGTGAGCGCCAGCCCGAACGCGAGGCCCACGGCGGACGACCAGTCCGTGTCTCTGCGGATCAACATCCCGAGGGCGATAACCCTGACTGGCGCGGACCTGGAAGGCGCGGACCTGACCTTCATCATGGTCGCGCAGCCTTCGCGCGGGACCCTCACCGGCACGATCCCGAACCTGACCTATACGCCCGACACGGACTATACGGGACAGGACAGCTTCACGTTCAAGGTGAACGACGGCGCCGCGGAATCCGCTGTCGCCACGGTGAGCATCCTCGTCCGGCCGCTGGAACCGGCGCCCGAGTTCCTCTTCCACATCCCTGAGCACGTGTCCAAGCTCTCGTATCCCCACGACGTGACGGTAGCCCCTTCGGGCAACTACTACATCGTGGACCGGGACTATAAGATCGTGGAGATCGATTCCGACGGGAACACGGTCAGGAGCTTCGGCGAGGGCAATAACGACCGGCGCGGCATCGCCGTGGATTCCGCGGGGAACATCTACGTGACGGACAGAGGCGACGAGCGGGTGCGCAAGTTCAGTCCCACGGGCGCGCTCCTGGCGTGGTGGGGCAACTCCGGGACCGCCGACGGCCTGTTCCGCGACCCGATCGGGATCGCCCTGGACTCCGAGGACAACGTGTACGTCGCCGACGTCGCCAACCATCGCATTCAGAAGTTCGTCCTGGCCAATCCCTGTCCGGCCGGCACCACGGCGGTGAGGACGGGCGTGTGCTTCGTCGCGAAATGGGGCGGCGGGAGCTCCGGATACCGGGCCGGCTCGGCCGACGGCGAGTTCTCCAGCCCGTCGGACGTCGTGATAGACGCTTCGGGCAACGCCTACGTGGCCGACGGCGGGAACAACCGCATCCAGAGGCTCGACTCCGACGGGAACTTCATCGCCAAGTGGACGGCGACGGCCGGCCGCGTGGATGTCGATGCCATGGGAATGGTCTACGCGCTGGACTCCGGCAACAACCGCGTCCGGAAGTACGATTCGGTCGGGCATCTGCTGGCGGAGTGGGGCGAGCTCGGCGCCGGAGAGGGCCAGTTCGACTATCCCGCGGCGATGGCCGTGAATGACTCCGGCTTCGTCGCTGTATTGGACTCAGGCTGGCCGAAGACCAGCCTGTCCAAGTTCACCTCGGAGGGCGCCTTCCTTTGGGAGGCTCTGGGCTCGGGCGGCGCGATCGGTTCCATCAGGACCTTGGCCGCGGACGCCGCGGGCAACGTCTATGTGAACAAGTATTCCGGGAACAGCTCCATCGGCTACCGCATCGCCAAGTTCAATGCGGAGGGTGACTTCCTTAAGGAGTGGGACAGCGGCGGCGTCAACTGCATCGGGGTGTCTCCGTCCGGGAAGGTGTATGTGACCGGGGACGCGCAGAACATTAAGAGGTACGACTCCGAAGGGAACGACCTGGGAGTCATCGCAGGGATCGCCGGCTCCGCGCCGGGACAGTTCAACGGGCTCGTGGGCGTGGCGCCGGACGCGGCCGATCAGTACATCTACGTGGCGGACGCCGGCAACAGGCGCGTGCAGAAACTCACCGTTGACGGGACGTATGTGACCCATTGGGGCAGCGCCGGCTCGGGAGACGGGCAGTTCAACGGCATGGAGGACATCGGCGTGGACGCCGCCGGTAACGTCTACACTCTTGAGAGCCACCAGGGCGGCGGCGGCAACCGCGTCCAGAAGTTCGACTCCGACGGAAACTTCATCACGAAGTGGGGAAGCTTCAGCGGGTCGTTCAGCTATCCCATCGGCATCGGAGTGGATCCCTCCGGCAATGTTTACGTGTCCGAGATCAACGGGCGCCGCGTCCAGAAGTTCAGCTCCTCGGGGGAGTTCCTGACCACATGGAACAGGGATTTTGGGAACCTGTACGATGTGGCCGCCGATGGGAACGGCAGGGTCTACGTGGCGGACAACGGCAATCAGCGTATCGACGTGTTCGGACCCTTCGCGTCGCCGACGGCGGACAACCAGAGCGTGACGACCCCGGAGCGGACCCCGGTCTCGATCACGCTAACCGGGACCTCCGGCGGAAGCGGGGGTATGGGCTTCGAAATCGTCGCCGAGCCGGCCAACGGCGCGCTCGCCGGGACCGCGCCGTCGCTCACGTACACGCCGGACGCCGGCTTCTTCGGATTCGACCATGTGCTCTTCCGGACCGTGGAGGGCGGCCTGAGCTCGCCGGTCGCCTACGCGGCCGTCCGGGTCGAGCCCGTCAACGACCCCCCTTCCTTTGACGAGATCGCGGACCAGGCGGTGGCCAAGTGCGACAGCGACTGCCCGGAGGAGACGATCACGGTCGCCGGGATCTCGGCCGGGCCCAACGAGTTCGAGCCGGTCTCCATGAGCGCGGTCTCGAGCGACTCCGGGATCGTCCCGGACCCGGCCATCACGGGAACGGACGGCTTTCGCACGTTGACCTATCAGCCCGCCGCGGGCCGGAGCGGCACCGTGACGATCACGGTCACGGCCGACGACGGCCAGCCCGAGGACAACATCTTCTCGCGGACGTTCGCGATCACCGTGTACGAGCAGGCTCCGGGCACGCCCACGGGATTTCAGATCACGGGCCTCTCCGCCACGTCGCTCGACGTCCGATGGGACACCTCGCCCGGCGCGGAGACCTACACCATCGAGGCTTCGCCGTCGGCCGGCTTCTCGAGCGGCGTGATCTCCTACGTCACGGCGGTGAACCATCTCGCGGCGGCCGGGCTTACGCCGAGTACCCTGTACCACGTCCGGGTCAAGGCATCGAACGACCAGGGCTCCAGCGGTTTCTCGAGCGCGGCGAGCGCGCACACCCCGCCGGTCGTCCCCGCGCGGCTCTACAGCTTCGAGATCGGCCAGGACGCGCAGGCCGTGTTGGGCCAGGCCGATGCGAACTCGAACGTCGAGTTCGGCCCGAGCCAGACCAGCCTGCGCTACCCCGCCGGCGTGGCTTTGGACGCCTCGGGCAACCTGTGGGTCTCGGAGATCGACCATCATCGCGTCCTCATGTTCGAGCCCCCGCTCGACGGCCTGCGGCCCGCGAGCCTGGTGTTGGGGCAGGGCGATTTCACGTCGGGCTCATGGCCCACCACCGCTCAGGATACGCTGAAGCAGCCGCACGGGCTCGCGGTCGACGCCTCCGGCAACCTGTGGGTCGCGGACTACCGCAACCATAGGGTCGTCCGGTTCAGCCCGCCCTTCACTACCGGGATGACGGCCGACCTGGTGCTCGGTCAGGCCAACTTCACGGACCCGGGCAGCGGCGCGGGCCGCAACAGGATGAGGTACCCCACCGGGGTCTCTTTCGACGCCACGGGCAACCTGTTCGTGGCCGACACGGAGAACCATCGGGTGCTCATGTTCAGCCCGCCCTTCCAGAACGGGATGGACGCCACCGCGATCCTGGGCCAGACCGGCTCGCCCGGAACCGCGGCGAATACGTTGAACCTCCCGCAGGATGTGGAGGCGGACGGCCTCGGGAACGTGTGGGTGGCGGACACCGAGAACTTCAGGGTTCTGCGGTTCACCCCGCCTTTCCAGGACGGGATGAGCGCCGACCTGGTCCTCGGGAACCCCGACTTCGTCACGAGGGACTACGGCACGTCGCAGACCTCGATGCGATATCCGAACGGGCTGGCCGTCGACCCTGCCGGCAACGTGTACGTGAGCAACATGTACTACCACCTGATCGCGATCTTCGCGCCGCCGTTCTCCAACGGCATGCCGTCCACGTCCGTGCTCGGCCAGGAGACCTTCACGGGGAGCGGTTCCGGGCTCGGCCCTGACAGGCTGTACTACCCTCGCGGGCTCGCCTTCCATAAAGGAAGCCTGTGGGCGGCGGACAACGGCAACAAGCGCGTTATCTCCTTCGCCGGGGCTCCCGGGAGCTTCAGCGGCTTCGACACGAACGCCCTCGCCGTGAGCTGGTCGCCGGCGGGGAATCCCGCGGGCGCGCAGTACTCGGCGCAGCTCTCCGCGGACCCCGGGTTCGGCGGTACGCCGATGGAGAGCGGCTTGGTGGCGTCCACCGGCCATCGGTTCACCGGGCTGCAGCAGGAGACGGTCTATTACGCCCGGGTCAAGGCCAGAAACCAGCCGGGAGCCGAGACCGCCTACGTGGAGCTGGGCGGCGCGCGGACCCTGACACCGAACACCGCTCCCGTGGCCGACGCGGGCGCGGACCAGACCGTGGACCAAGGCGAGCTGGCGGTCGTTGACGCGGCCGGGAGCGGCGACGCGGACGGCGATGTCCTGGCCTACTTCTGGGAGTTCGTCTCCAAGCCGGCGGGCAGCGACCCCGTGATCCATCACCGCGCGGGCGAGACCGCCGCCGCCTTCCTGGCCGACGCGATCGGGTCCTACACTGTGCGGGTGACCGTCTCCGACGACCGGGTGGGCGGAACGGTCCAGGATACCGTGGATGTGACCGTCGTGGCTCCTCCGGCTCTCACGGACGGGGTCTTCCAGAACGGGGCGGACGCGGAGGTCGTGCTGCTCCAGCCGGACTTCGACACCTACGGGAACATCACCTCGAGGCCGGAGAAGGTCCTGTTCGACGGCTCCGGCGACCTCTGGCTGACCGACTCGGGGATGAACCGCGTCGTGCGCTTCGAGCAGCCGTTCTCCATCGGGGATGAGCCCACGCTGGTCCTGGGCCAGGAGAACTTCGAGGACTCCCATTACGGGTACGGCGAGCCGGACGAGTTCTGGGGGCCCAACGGGACCTGGTTCGATTCCACGGGCAGGCTGTGGGTGATCGACCAGGGCAACCACCGCCTCCTGCGCTTCACGCCGCCGTTCAGCAACGGGATGGACGCGGAACTGGTGATCGGCCAGCCCGACTTCAAGGCGCGCACCGCGGGAGCGGGGGCCGGCCAAGTGAACGCCCCTTGGGACTTGACTTTGGACGCCGACGGCAGGCTCTGGCTGGCGGACACCTACAACAACCGCGTGCTCCGGTTCAGCCCGCCGTTCGAGAACGGGATGAGCGCGGACCTGGTGATCGGCCAGACGGACTTCGGCTTGAACGGGGACGGCATCGCGGCCGACAAGCTCCACGGTCCGTCCGCCGTGGCGGTGGGCCCCTCCGGCAACCTGTGGGTCGCGGAGTGGCGGAACAATCGGGTCCTGCGCTTCTCGCCGCCGTTCGCGAGCGGGATGAGCGCGGACATGGTGATCGGGCAGACGGACTTTACGTCCAACACGGGAGCGGCGACGGCGTCCAAGCTCGGCGACCCGAGAGACCTGGCGTTCTCTCAGGACGGCAGCCTGTGGACCATCGCGTCCGGGAACGCCCGGATACTCGAGTTCAAGCCACCGTTCAGCACGGGCATGGAGGCCTCCACCGTGGAGGGCCAGGTGGACTTCACGACGACCCCCGCGTGGTGGACCGGCAACAGCCATATGTGGATGGACCAGCCCCACGGGATCGCGTTCGATCGCCTAGGGAACATGGCCGCCGCGGTATGGGGCCACCAGAGAGTCCTGTACTGGGTGCGGCCGGCCAACAGCGCTCCGGTGGCGGACGCCGGGCCCTCCCAAACGGTCAATGTCGGCGACCTCGTGACCCTGAGCGGCACGGCCAGCGACGAGGATCCCGAGGACACGCTGAGCTACGGTTGGACAGTCACGGACTCCGCGGGCGACCCTGTGAGCGTGGACGACCCCGAAACCCTCACGCCCAGCTTCACGCCCGCAAAGGCCGATACCTATACCGCCGAGCTGACCGCCGGCGACGAGCAAGAGGAAGGGTCGGACACGACGTTGATCCATGCGATGGGCACCTTTGAAAGCGCCGGCCAAGTCAACGGCAACCCGGAGCTGAGCCTTGCCGCCGCGTTGGAGGTCACCCTCTCGACGGTCGATACTTCCACCGAGGGCGCCTACCTGCTGGCTGCGGGCTATGACCAAGACCTGTTCCCGGTGGGGAACATCTATGACGTGGGGCCGGAGGGTCCGCTCGATCCCCCGGGTACCCTGACCATCTGCTACGACCCGCAGGTGCTGGCGGATAACGGGATCGCCGCGGGCGATGTCTCCCTAAATCATTACGTTGAGCCTGGGTGGGAGGCGTTGAGCGCGACCCTCAACGAGGAGAACGGCTGCCTGTCGGCCGAGCTGACGGAGATCGCCTCGATCTTCGGGCTCTTCGCCGCGGACGGCACCTCGCCTGAGCTGGCCGCGTCCGTAGAGGGCGGGGAGCTTCAGAACATCAAGAGCCCGCGGTTCACTCTGACCTACGGCGATACGGGCTCGGGAGCGGATCCGGCGACGCTGGCGGCCGGCCTGGACGGCGGCCCGCGCGATTACTTCGTCTTGGCGGAAAGCGAGGGAAGCATGACGCTGCTTTTCGGATCGGGCGAGGACGGGCTGCGCATCGAGGGCGAGCCCACGCCCGAGACTACCTATGAGATGGCTGATGGGGAGCACTCCGCCGCTTTCGAGATGGCTGATAGGACGGGCAACAAGGGCGCGGCCTCGGCCGGTTTCCGGGTGGACACCACGCCGCCCGTCATCACGGCCTCGAGCTCCGCGGCCACGGGGCAGGACGGGTGGAGCAACGCGGACGTTGAGGTGAGTTTCGAGTGCTCGGACGAGGGTTCGGGCTTGGCCGAGGGCGCCTGCCCGGAGGCCGCGACCGTGGAGGGCGAGGGCGCGGACCTGAGCGCTTCGGGCGAGGTCACCGACCTTGCCGGGAACAGCGCTTCGGCGACGCTGGGCGCCATCAAGATCGACCGGACGGCTCCGGCCATCACGGCCTCGCGTTCCGCGGCCACGGGGCAGGACGGGTGGAGCAACGCGGACGTTGAGGTGAGCTTCGAGTGCTCGGACGAGGACTCGGGCTTGGCCGAGGGCGCCTGCCCGGAGGCCGCGACCGTGGAGGGCGAGGGCGCGGACCTGAGCGCTTCTGGCGAGGTCACCGACCTTGCCGGGAACAGCGCTTCGGCGACGCTGGGCGCCATCAAGATCGACCGGACGGCTCCGACCATCACGGCCTCGCGCTCCGCGGCCACGGGCCAGGAGGGCTGGAGCAACGCGGACGTCGCGGTGAGCTTCGAGTGCTCGGACGACGGCTCGGGCCTGGCCGAGGACGCTTGCCCCGCGGCCGCGGCCGTGGAGGGAGAGGGCGCGGACCTGAGGGCTTCGGGCGAGGTCACCGACCTTGCCGGGAACAGCGCTTCGGCGACGCTGGGCGGGATCAAGATCGACCGGACCATGCCGACGTTCGAGTACGCGGCGCAGGTTCCAGTCGCCAACGGCGCGGGCTGGAACAATGCGGACGTGTCGTTCGCCTTCACGGCGGACGACGGCCTCTCCGGGGTGGCTTCGACGTCTATTGAGAGCCCGCTGGTCCTGAGCGACGAAGGCGGGGCTGTGATCGGCGAGGTGACGGTGACCGACGCTGCCGGCAACTCGGCGGCGTTCGCGCCGCCCGCGGTGAAGATCGATAAGACCGCTCCGACGCTCGAGTACGCGGCGCAGGTCCCAGTCGCCAACGGCGCGGGCTGGAATAATACGGACGTGTCCTTCTCCTTCACGGCGGACGACGCCCTGTCGGGCGTGGCCTCGACCTCCATCGAGAGCCCGCTGGTCCTGAGCGACGAGGGCGCGGCGGTGACAGGCGACGTGACGGTCACCGACGCGGCCGGAAACTCGGCCACCTTCGCCTCGCCTGCGGTCAAGATCGACAAGACCGATCCGGGCCTTAGTTTCGCGGCCCAGGGCCCGGCGGCCAACGGCGCGGGCTGGAACAGCACGGACGTCGCGTTCGCCTTCACGGCGGACGACGCTCTGTCCGGCGTGGCCTCGACCTCCGTCGAGAGCCCGCTGGTCCTGAGCGAGGAGGGCGCGGCGGTGGCAGGCGGCGTGACGGTAGCCGACGCGGCCGGAAACTCGGCCACCTTTACCTCGACCGCGGTCAAGATCGATAAGACCGCTCCGACGCTCGAGTACGCGGCGCAGGTCCCAGTCGCCAACGGCGCGGGCTGGAATAATACGGACGTGTCCTTCTCCTTCGCGGCGGGCGACGCTCTGTCCGGCGTGGCCTCGACCTCCATCGAGAGCCCGCTGGTCCTGAGCGAGGAGGGCGCGGCGGTGGCAGGCGACGTGACGGTCACCGACGCGGCCGGGAACTCGGCCACCTTCGCCTCGCCTGCGGTCAAGATCGATAAGACCGATCCGGGCCTCAGTTTCGCGGCCCAGAGCCCGGCGGCCAACGGCGCGGGCTGGAACAACACGGACGTCGCGTTCGCCTTCACGGCGGACGACGCTCTGTCCGGCGTGGCCTCGACCTCCGTCGAGAGCCCGCTGGTCCTGAGCGAAGAGGGCGCGGCGGTGACGGGCGACGTGACGGTAGCCGACGCGGCCGGAAACTCGGCCACCTTTACCTCGATCGCGGTGAAGATTGATAAGACCGCTCCGACGCTCGAGTATGCGGCGCAGGTTCCAGTCGCCAACGGCGCGGGCTGGAACAATGCGGACGTGTCGTTCGCCTTCACGGCGGACGACAGCCTCTCCGGCCTGGCCTCCACGTCCATCGTGAGCCCGCTAATGCTTAGCGACGAGGGCGAGGCCGTGAGCGGCGAGGTGACGGCGACCGACGCGGCCGGGAATTCGGCGGTGTTCACATCGCCCGCGGTGAACATCGACAAGAGCGATCCTCAGGTCGCGATCAGCAAGCCTTCGGGTGGCCAGTACGTGGCCACGCGCGACCCCATCGTGATCGACTTCTCCGTCGCCGACCTTGACCCGGATCCCGCGATCACGGGGACTCTCACGCTCCTGCACGCGGGCAGCGGCGCCTCCGGCAAGAACGGCGGCCCGATCGCGGTCAACGACGGCGATGTCATCCCGGATCCTTTGGCCCTCACCGCCGGCACATGGCAGCTGAGCGTGGCGGCCACCGACCGGGCCGACAACTCGAACTCCGCGATCGGCGTCAGTTTCGAGGTTATCCATGACATCAGGCCCCCGCGCACCAGCGTGGCGGTGGCCGAGCCCAGGTATCCGGACGCCTCCGAGCCGGAGCCCGCGCTCATCTACGTGACGGGCGCCACGACGTTGACCGCCTCCTCGATCGACGACCTGGTGGACGTGGGCGACGAGGACGGGCTGGGCGTCGGACTGCAGGCGGTGAAGGTGGGCGGCAGCCAGCGCTTCAGCTGGGAGAATCCGAGCCCGGCGATCGGCGAGAGCTTCGAGAACGGCTTCACGCTGGACGATGCGGACGGCGCTCAGCTGAGTCTCGTGGCCGAGGCCGAGGATACTTTGGGCAATCCGGAGACGGGCGAGGCGATGAGCCTGCGGATCGACAACAAGGCGCCGATCGTGAGCCATGAGTTCAGCGCGGCGCCGGTGGTGCGGCCGCCCAAGAACGAGGAGTGGTTCGCGGCGGACTTCCAGATCGTCTGGTCCGCGGAGGACGGCACGGGCTCGGGCGTGGCCTCGCTCGACGGCCCGACGGACGCGATCCTGGAAGGCGCGGTGGAACTCTACACGGGCCGCGCCGCGGATAACGTGGGGAACGAGGGCAGCCTGACGGTGGCGGTCAACCTGGATAAGACCGCGCCGGTGGTGGACGCGGGTTCGGACGTGACCGTGGCGGAGGGCGCGGAGCTGGGCTTCTCGGCCAGCGTGAGCGACAACCTGGACGAACGGGTGGTCTTCGGCTGGACCTTCGGAGACGGGGGAACGGCCGGCCAGGACCTCACGCCGAGCCACGCCTACGCCGACAACGGCGTCTATGAGGCGATCGTGAGCGCGACCGACCACGCGGGGCACGGCGCCTCCGATCCGTTGACGGTGACGGTGCTCAACGAGCCTCCGGTCGTGACCGCCGGCGGTGAGCAGGTCGCGGGAGCTAACGGGCTGTTGCGGATAGGCGGTATGATCGCGGTTCGGAGGATGGATGCCTGGGGCGATGGCGGACTTATCTCGCTGCCGATCGGGCCGGACGCGCCCATCGTGGTGCCGGCGATCACCTCCAGCGACCTGGGCGCCTTGGACACGCACACGGCGACGATCGACTGGGGGGAGCCTCCGCCGGCGGAGCCGGAGGACGTGCCCGTGGACGCCGGCACGATCTCGGCCGAGCACCACTACGCGGCCAGCGGGGTCTACACGCTGCTCGCCACGGTGACGGACAACGACGGTGGGTCGGGCTCTGACGGCTTCCAGGTGAAGGCGGACGTGGAGGCGCCCGAGACTGTGCTCTCGCACAGCGGGGACGTGAGCACGGACGGGGGGGGTCCGGCCGAGGCCGCGGTGTTCCTTGGCCAGGACGCGATGAACGCGCTGAGCGCGACCGACGCCGTGGTCGAGGACATCTCCGGCGTGCAGTGGACGTTCCGCAGGGACCTGACCATCGACGGGACGAACTCGACGTTCACGCTGCATACCGCGGCCTTCAGCCTGGCGGAGGAGGGGCCGCACCGGCTGGAGTACTTCAGTGTGGACATGCGCGGCAACGAAGAGGGGCGCAAGTCCATCACGATCGGAGTGGACCACACCGCGTCCTCGTGCGCGCTGGACGTGGGCAACCCGGTGAAGTACGAGTTCGACCAGGCTTACATCAGCCCCAATACGGAGCTGACGCTGACGGCCTTCGATATCGAGTCGGCGGGCGTGGCCTCGGGAGTCAAGGATATCCGGTACCGGATCGACGACGGCGCCGAGGTCCTGTATCAGGCTCCGTTCACGCTGCAGGAAGGCGTGCGTACCGTAACCTACTGGAGCGTGGACAAGGTGAACAACGTCGAGGTCGAGGAGTCGATGCTGTTCAACGTGGGCAAGATCATGGACCGCAGTGCGACCGCGGGCGCTGGCAAGAAGAAGTCGATCGTCCTGTTGGGAACGGTCGACTTGACGGGCGACCTGGCGTCCAACGGGCCGATGACGCTCAAGGGGAGCGTGGTGGTCGACGGGAACGTGATCGCGCCGACGATAACGCTCAACAAGAACAGCACGATCACGGGCAGCCAGACGGAAGAGGAAGATCCGCTTAATCCCGCGCCGTTCGACCTAGTGGCCGTCAAGGCGTACGTGGAGCAGCATAACTTGGCCGAGGACCCGGAGAACCCGATCGCGGCGTTCCTCAACAGCAAGGGCGATCTGGTGATGAACGGGCAGGCCAGCCTGAGCCTGCCTGCGGGCGACTACCTGCTGGCGGGCATCAAGTTGAGCGGCGGCGCGGAGCTGACGATCGAGGGCAAGGTGGGGATATTGGTGGAAGGCCCGATAGACATCAACGCCTCGAGCGTGAACGCGGGCGCGGAGACTCCGGACTCGCTGACGATCTTCAATAACCAGGAGACCGACATCGACCTGAAGGGGCACGCGCGCCTGGCGGCGCTCGTCTACGCTCCGGACGCCACCACGAACTTCTCGGGGAGCGCCCAGTACGGCGGCCGGCCCTTCACGGGCCACCTGACGATGAGCGGGAGCGGCATCGCGCTCTCCGACACGGCGCCCGAGGCGTACGCGGCGGAGCCGAGCGAAGAGACGGGCAAGGGCGGCAAGGCGGCCTCGGCCGGGCCGGCGGCGGAGGGCGCCGACCCGACGTTCGCGCTTCGCGACGTCTACGTGTTCCCGAACCCGGCGGTGGACGGGGCGCGGCCCGTGATCCACGCGGCGGTGGGGATCGCGGACAAGGTGACGCTCCGGGTCTACAACGTGGCGGGCCAGCAGGTGCACCAGGCGACGCTCGAGGGCGCGCCGCCCGTGATCGACGACGGGAGCGGGCCCAAGTACGCCTACGAGTACGTGTGGGACGGCCGGATCCCGAGCGGGGTCTACCTCTACACCATCGTGGCGGAGAAATCCGGGGAGGCTTCCATCAGGAAAGCCGGCAAGTTCGCCGTGGTCCGGTAAGCGAGCCGGCGGGCCGGGCAACGAGCTCCGGGCGGGAAAAGACCTGCCCGGAGCTCGTTTTTTCGCGTGAATCCCCCCCTCGCTTGACAGGGCGCTGACATTTTTCCCCCGCTCCCGAGCGGAGATGGGCAAGCCCCGCGCTCGCGCCGGGGCGGCCTTCCGACGAGAAAAGCCGGCATGCGGCGTGAGTCCGCGTCGTTTCCGATGCGGGTTCGCTCGATGATGCGGTGCCGGGCTGACAAATAGAAAAAGCATTGTTTTTGTAGAGCTATTTACAATATCTTTGTCGGCGGTCTGTCATTGACTTTGAGCCGGAGCGGGGTTATATATATAAAAGGACTTCGCTCTCCGGGCGACCGTGAGGGTGTTGGAAGAGAGCGCGCAGAGAGGCGCGCGTCGCAGATCTGGATGACGTTCGGAGGTGGGCTATGAAGACCATCGATTCAGGATGGACCGGCGCGGCGGCGAGGACGATGGGTCAGGCCGCTCTCTTGTGCCTTGTCTTTGCGTTCGCGGCGACAGCTGTCCCGTTGCTGGCCTCAGCGGACGAGCCCGTCAGGTTCGAATCCATGGACGAGGCCGGCAACCTCCTGCCCGACACCCAGTGGTACATCTATGGGTCCGGGATGGTCACGCCGGTGACGAGCTACCCCTACCACAGGGCACCCACCTTGGATGTGGTGATGCTCGACGGCGCGACGCAGGGCGGCCCTTGGACCAAGTACGCGTACCTTCAGGTCGCCAACACGTCGAAGATGGGATACGGCTTCAGGATATTGAACGTGCAGTTCGGCATGACGAACACGCTGGTGTACGACCATTACTACGCATCCGGGCAGGTGTTCGACTTCGCCACGCAGGGGACCTACAGCTCCAACCCCTTGAACGAGACCATCGTCAGGATCGTCTTCCAGATGCGCACGGACATCCCCATCGAGGTCTACGATCCCGAGGGCCAGAGCGTGCCGCCCAGGTTCGCGGGGCTGACCGTGTCGACCGGCCCGAAGGAGATCGGAGGCATCTACGAGATGCGCGTGGACGGGGCTCATAGCAAGTACTTCTACTACAGGTTCTTCGACGCGACCAACATCATCGACTACGACGGGCCCGTGAACCAGCGGGAGTCGTACGAGCCGGGGCCCCTCCTGATCAAGCTCATCAACGCGGTGACCCCGGTGGAGGACCCGCCGGTCTTTCTCGGGATGGTGGATGATCCGGACCTGATGATGGCCATCTCTTATGTCCACGCCATGGATGCCGACAACCAGGGCAATTTCTATGCCCTGTTCTCCAGAAGGGTCCGCAAGATCGACCGGCAGGGCAACCTGATCGTTGAGATCGGGCGCGAGGGCAAGGGCGACGGCCATTTCTACTACGCCACCAACCTGGCGGTCTACGACACCGGCGACAGCTGCCTTCTCTATGTCGTGGAAGGCGGCTATAGCGACCCGTGGAACGCGCGCGTGCAGAAATTCACCTGCGACGGCGTCTTCCTTAAGAAATGGGGCAGCGTCGGATCCGGCCCCGGCCAGTTCAACAGCGCCCGGGGCATCAACGTGGACAAGGACGGCAACGTCTACGTGATCGAGAGAGGCAATAAGAGGATCCAAAAATTCGATCCCGAGGGGAACCTGCTGATGTCGTTCGGCCTCTACAACTGGACCAGCGCCTCGCGCATAGAGTGCATGGACGTGGCCGTGGGCCCGGATGGGTCCATCTACGTGAGCGAGGGACAGAACTCCGACTTGAGCGGCATCATCAAGTACGACGCGCAGGGGAACTTCCTCCTCCATTTCGCCCAGGGGATGCTGAGCTACGCCAAGGGGATCGAGGTGGACCCGGAGGGCAACATCTACGTGACCGAGATCAACGGCCGCCGCTTCCAGAAGTTCGACCCCACGGGAAAGCTCCTGTCCAGGCTGGGGACGTATGGGTGGACCGACCCCGGGGAGTTCATATTCATGTATGACATCGCGGTGGATGCGAATTATGTCGTCTATACCGTGGACGAGCACGAATACGCGCACCGGGCCCAGTTCTTCTGGTATCCGGACCGGAACTTCCCGCCGACGGTGGAGGCCGGGCCTCCGCAGACGGCGAATATCGGGCAGCTGGTGACCCTGAGCGGCACGGCCACCGATCCCAACGATGATCCGATGACCTACGAGTGGACCCTGACCAAGCCCGACGGCAGCCAGGTCTCCTTGGGCGCGGGCCTCACGGCGAGCTTCACTCCGGACGCCGCGGGCGCCTACATCGCGACCTTGACCGCCGCCGACGATGAGCTCGCCGAAGGCGAGGACTCGACGGAGATAACGGTGGTGGACGACGCGTGCCCGGACGATCCGGACAAGACCGCGCCCGGGGCCTGCGGCTGCGGCGTGCCCGACACGGACTCGGACGGCGACGGGACGGCGGACTGCATCGACGACTGCCCCGCCGACCTGGGCAAGACCGAGCCGGGGATTTGCGGCTGCGGCGCGGCGGATACGGACTCGGACGGCGACGGGGCCGCGGACTGCATTGACGACTGTCCCGCCGATCCGGTCAAGACCGAGCCGGGGAGCTGCGGCTGCGGTGTGTCGGACTCGGACTCGGACGACGACGGGACCGCGGACTGCGTCGACGACTGCCCCTACGACGCGGCCAAGACCGAGCCGGGGATCTGCGGCTGCGGCGTGGCGGACACGGACTCCGACGGAGACGGCGCCGCGGACTGTATAGACGATTGTTCGGCCGATCCGGGCAAGACCGAGCCGGGCGCCTGCGGCTGCGGCGTGCCCGACACGGACTCGGACGGCGACGGGACCCCGGACTGCGCCGACGACTGTCCCGCCGATCCGGGCAAGACCGAGCCGGGCATCTGCGGCTGCGGCACGGCCGACACGGACTCGGACGGCGACGGCACGTCCGACTGCCATGACGGGTGCCCGGATGACGCCGACAAGACCGAGCCCAGCATCTGCGGCTGCGGGGTGGCGGACACGGACTCCGACGGCGACGGTACGTCCGACTGCCATGACGGGTGCCCGGATGACGGGGACAAGACCGAGCCGGGGATCTGCGGCTGCGGGGTGGCGGACACGGACTCCGACGGCGACGGGACCCCGGACTGCATCGATGAGTGTCCGGCGGACTCTGAGAAGATTGAGCCGGGCATCTGCGGCTGCGGCATGGCCGACACGGACTCGGACGGCGACGGGACGGCGGACTGCATCGACGAGTGCCCGGCGGACTCCGGCAAGACCGAGCCGGGAATCTGCGGCTGCGGCGTGGCGGACACGGACTCCGACGGCGACGGGACAGCCGACTGCCATGACGAGTGTCCGAACGACGCCGACAAGATCGAGCCGGGCATCTGCGGCTGCGGCGTGCCCGACACGGACTCGGACGGCGACGGGACAGCCGACTGCCATGACCAGTGTCCCAACGACGCCGCCAAGACCGAGTCCGGGGTGTGCGGCTGCGGGGTGGTCGACGACGCGGACGGCGACGGCGCGTATGTGTGCGCCGGCGACTGCGACGACTCGAATTCGGAAATCCACCCCGGGGCCGAAGAGGTCTGCGACGCGGTGGACAACGACTGCGACGGGACGGTGGACGAGGGCTGCGACGACGACGACGACGGGGTGCTGAACTTCGAAGACAACTGCCCGGCCGACTACAACCCGGACCAGACGGACTACGATGATGACGGGCAGGGAGACGTGTGCGACGACAGCATAGACGGCGACGAGGTGCCGAACGGAGAAGACGGCGACGCGAGCGCCGTGGTGGGCGCCGCGGGCGGCACGGTGAGCGTCGAGGGGGTGCTGGACGTCAGCTTCGATCCCGGCGCCATCAGCGACCCGACCACCGTGAGCTTGGTGAGCGACCAGAGCAACTTCGAGGTGCGGACGACCAAGGGGGGCTCGCTCGTCCTGATGCACTACGACATCATGCCGTCGGGGGCGAGCTTCGACGCGCCGGTGACGCTGGTGTTCCATTACGACCAGTCGCAGCTGTCGAATCCTCGGATGGAGGCGAAGCTCGACATCTACCGGTACATCCCGGAGTCGGACCTGTGGGAGGCTCTGGGGGCGACGGTGGACACGGTCAACGACACGCTGACGGTGGCCGTGGATCACTTCAGCCACTACGCGGCGGGCGCGCCCGCGGACTCGGACGCGGACGGGGTGCCGGACGGCTACGACGGTGAGGCGGACGCGTGCCCGGACTCGGCGCTCGACGCCATGGCGCTGAACCCGAACCAGTACGGGCAGAACGGGGACGCGGCGTTCGGTGCGTTCGAGATGGGCCCGGACGGCGCGCAGAGCGCGGTCTACGACATGGCGGCGACGCGGGGCTGCACGTGCCGCCAGATCGCGGCGGCGCTGGGAGCGGGCGAGGGGCACGTGAAGAAGGGGTGCTCGCCCGGGCTCATGCAGAAATGGACGGAAGTGAGCGCCCAGCCCGACAGGCCGGGGACGGGCAAGAACAAGTAGGCGATATCGGTCCGTCTGCCGGAGTACCCGGCCCGGCGTCCTGCCGGGCCGGGTCTCTTATGCCGGGAAACATCCGGGGACTCGCCCGGGCCGCAGGTCCTGACAGAATCCTGACAATCCTGACAGGTCGCTGACACTTTTGTCAGCGGGCCCAGGCGACATGTGAATCCCCCTTGAGCCCCCTTTTGGACGGATTTCCGACGAGAAAGGGCGCACGCACGGGGCGCGTCCGCAGACGTTTTCATCCCAAGGTTGGACGACCGGTCCGTATTTATTAAGGTCATAAAAAAAGCGCTTTATTTATAGTCACAATTTCTTCATAGTAGTCAGCGATTTGTCATTGACATTTCCCACGTTAGGGGGTTAAACTAAGAATAATGCGATAGCCGGCGGATGCGGGACCAGAAAGTCCTTGGGTGGTGAGATGCTATGAGCCGAAGAATGAACCTTGAAGCGCGACAGAGCATCCTAGAGGCTGCCTTCGATCTTTTCCACGAGCGGGGCTACAACGGCGTCAGCATGGAGAACGTGGCCTCCGCGGCCGGCATCAAGAAGGCGAACCTCTTCTATTACTACCCCCGCAAGGAGAACCTCGCGTTGGCGATGCTCGAGCACGGGAGCAAGCCCGTGATCGAGGAGGTGACGCACCTGTTCAGCCGGCACGACATGGAGCCAGCCGAAGTCGTCGAGCGTTTCTTCGCGGACACCGTGCTCCGGATGAGCAGGACCGGCTGCCGCCGCGGCTGTCCGTTCGGCAACCTGGCCCAGGAGATCAGCGACGTGAACGAGGTCCTGCGGATAAGAGTGTCGCGGGGTCTGTATTCTCTCACCTCGGACCTCACCCGCCACTTCGAGCAGTGGCGGGACAAGGGCTATTTCCGGGACGGGTTCGACCCGGCCGGGACGGCCCAGGCGGTCATCTGCCTGCACCAGGGAGCCCAGCTTTGCGCGAAAGCCCACAAAGACGTGGCCGTCCTGGAGAGCGCGGGCAGGATGGCCGTGGCCTGCCTGAAAGACGCCAAGGCCTAGCAGCCCGTGGCAAAAGTCTTCCGGGGCCTGCAATCGCCTGGAAGCGGCCTGCGCCTGCGTTGCGACCGAGCATTATCGCGAGGAAGTGCCGCGTCCAGACGCCGTTGGGAAGCGGCCTCCTCGGTCACATCCCGTCGAGGGATGCTCCCTCGTCGCGCCTTGGCTCGGCTCGCTCCAGGCGATTTCGCCATCCGAAATACTTTTGCCACGGGC
>JBDREN010000049.1:0-91408 GCA_043819795.1 Elusimicrobiota bacterium | reverse complement strand
CGTTAGCCGCGTCGTTCGGGCACGCGTCGCACCCGTCCGCGGTCCCGTCGCCGTCCGCGTCCGCGTTGTCGTCGTGGCCCGGGCACTGGTCCACGTCGCCGCACACCCCGTCGCCGTCAGCGTCGTTCTCGGCGTCGTTCGGGCACGCGTCGCACCCGTCCGCGGTCCCGTCGCCGTCCGCGTCCGCGTTGTCGTCGTGGCCCGGGCACTGGTCCGCGTCGCCGCACACCCCGTCGCCGTCAGCATCGTTGGCCGCGTCGTTCGGGCACGCGTCGCACCCGTCCGCGGTCCCGTCGCCGTCCGCGTCCGCGTTGTCGTCGTGGCCGGGGCACTGGTCCGCGTCGCCGCACACCCCGTCGCCGTCCGCGTCGTTGGCCGCGTCGTCGGGGCAGATGTCGCAGCCTTCGGGGATGCCGTCCGCGTCGGCGTCAATGTTGTCGTCGTGGCCGGGGCATACGTCCACGTCGCCGCACACCCCGTCGCCGTCCGCGTCGTTGGCCGCGTCGAGCGGGCAAGGATCGCCCGCGTCGCACGCCAGGTCCCCGTCGCTGTCCGGGCCGTCGTTGGCCGGATCGTTGATGCCCGAGGCGCAGTCGTCGCAGGCATCGTTGTCGATGTCCTGGCAGACGTACGGATTGAACGGGTCGGCGTCCTGCGTATCGGGCACGCCGTCGCTGTCGTCGTCCTCGTCGCAGGCGTCGCCCGCCCCGTCACTGTCGTGGTCCATCTGGTCCGGGTTGGGAATCACGGCGCAGTTGTCCACATCGCCGCATACGCCGTCGCCGTCCTCGTCATTGGCCGGGTAGTTCGGGCACGCATCGCAGGCGTCGCCCGCTCCGTCGCCGTCCGAGTCCGTCTGGTCCGGGTTGGCCGTCTCGGGGCAGTTGTCCACGCCGCCGCACACGCGGTCGCTGTCCGCGTCGTTTGTCGGGTCGAAGGGGCACGGATCCCAGTCCTCGTGCAGTCCGTCGCCGTCTTGATCGGTGTCCGGCGGCAGGAAGAACCGCACCATGTCGATCCCCTGCGGGTCACCGGCGCTCATCTGATACTCGACGCGCTTGATATCAGGCTGGGCGCGCACGAAGCCCACGGAGGCGGAGTGCACCCCGCCGGGCGATCCCAGGGACGGGGAGGTCTCGTCGAGCAGGTTGTCGTCCTGGTCGTAGATCCGGGCGATGTTGTCGCAGCAGAAGTTGGGGTCGAAGATGCCCATCCCGAACTCCTGGACGGGGGCGTCAAAGACGATGCTGATCGCCGTTATGCCGAAGCCGAAGCTGTTGCCCTCGTAGATCCCGGGATACTGCGTGTAGCCCATCCTCACCACTTGGAAGCCGCCCCAGCTGGTGCTGAACGTCGCGCCTTGGGTGGTTATGGGCTCGGGCGTTCCCACCGGGAAACTCTCGAAGTCGATCAGGCCCACGTACCCCAGCCGGAGCTTGCCGCCCTTTCCGGTCTCGGGCGTCGGGTTGCGGAACAGGCTGGTTCCGCCGCAGTATCCTCCGCCGGTCAGATCCACGACTTGAGAGGATACCCGATAAACCGGAGGCGCTGTCGTCGTGTCCAAAGGCACGGGCCCGTCAAGGTCCGAAACGCTGCCCCCACCCTCCGCCCAGCCCCAGCGGTAGAATTCATCGTGCACCCTAAAGGGAGTGCCTCTGAGATCGATATTCCCCCGCCCATGAGGGCCCCAATTGCAGCCTTCCGCCGTGCCGTACGGCATCCAGGTGACCGGTTTCCCTCCGTGATGCACCTGGCCGGTGGACGACGCGAAGGTGCGGTTGCCGATATCCACGATCAAGGTCGCGGGGTCGAAACGGATCTTGGCATAGTGAGTCACGACATCCGTGCCCGGCACGGCCCCTCCCGCAGTGTATTGCGAGTAATTGATCCCCGGGCCCGTATTCACCAAGCTCAGGTACTCCGCGGGGTTCCCGCTCGCCATATCGTGGCAGTATACGGGGATAATCTGATTGTTCGGGTAGATGGTGTATTCGCCGTCGGGCGCGCCGGGGTACCCGTCGAGGATATCCGCGCAGCTCCGGGGGGGATCCGATGCGAAGACCGGGCTCTGTCCGACAAAAGCCGTGAGAGCCAACAACAGGACAACAACGGAACACAAGCGCCAGCCTTTATTCGCTTCTTGTTTCTTTGTCATTTCGTTTCTCCCGGTGTGCCTGCTCGACGTCGCCTTTTGGCCCGCAGGCTCAAGCCAGCCTCCGCCTTCTTTCGCGGCAAAATGTTTTTGATTGCCTGAACGGCATCCTCATATATAGCCTCAATCCGATTGGAAGTCAATGACAACTGATTGACATTTATACACAAATAGTGATTGCAAAATAAGCACTTTTATTTTTTGTCAGCTCGAATCCGGATTTCCGAGCGAAACCAGCCTCTCTTGGTGGCGCTGGAAGATTCCCGGCTCGTGCGAGACAGAGGGCTTGAAAGTCTCCCGCCACGCGGCCTTTTCAGACCCGGGGCCGGGCGTGATCGCTCATCGAGGAAGTCAGGAGGCTGTAGATGTCTCTTGCGGACATGCATTTCAAGAATCGCATTATGATCCGCAGCGCCTCCAAGGGATGCCACATGATCTTTCGCTTGATCAGGCGCCTGACAAGCCCGGACCTGAGCTTAAAAAGCGTCTGGGAGTCGAGGGCATCGGCATAGATGGCGTGGACGGGGAACATCTGGTCCCAGTCTTTCTCCTCGTCGATCAAACCCTTGGCGACGGCGTCTCTCCAAAGAGGGGTCCCCCGGAAAGCGGTCAGCGAGTTGAACCCGAAGCTGTTGATCGGGATCCGCTCCGCCAGCTTGAAGGTCTCCTCCACATCCGCTGCTGTTTCCCCGGGCGCTCCGACGATAAAGAAGCCGTGCCGGATGCCGATCCCCGCCTGCCGGGCGCGGACGACCGCCTTCTCGACGTCCAGGACTTTCGTTTTCTTTCTCAAGCTGTCGAGGACGCGTTGCGAGCCGCTCTCTATGCCGAACATGAGCAGGTCGCATCCCGCTGAGGAGAGAGGCTCGAAAACGCCGTGCACCTTGCTTTCGGGCCTCCCCTGGCAGGCCCACGAAAACGAGTGGCCTCTATCCTTCATGCCGTCGCATATCTCCTCGGCCCGCCGCGGCTTGAGCAGAAAATTATCGTCGACGAATGTGAAGGCGCCGTGGCCCTGCTTTTCGATCTCATCGAGCTCCTTCAGGATGTTCCCGGCCGACCGCATCACGCATCTGCGGTTGCTGAACGTGGGACAGTTGCAGTAAATACAGTCGAAAGGGCACCCGCGGGAGGACAGGACGGTCGTGTACGGACGGTCCCATATCACCGCGGGGACGTCCAACGGAAGCGATGCGACGTAGTTGATGTCGAGGCTGTCGCGGTCGGGGAAGGGAAGATCATCGAGGGACGTGATGCGCTCGCTGTCCGGCGTTTCCACCACCGCGCCGCTTTTCGACCTGAAGCTGAGACCCGGTATGTCGTCGAGCTTCTTGGAGCCGCCCGCCAACTCCAGGATGATATTCTCGCCCTCTCCTCTAGCCACCACGTCGACCGAATCCTCGTTCTCGACGATCTTTCGCGCGTTGATCGTGGCGAACACGCCCCCGAAGACGAGCTTCGCCGACGGCAGGGCGGATTTGACCTTCCTCGCGAGGGAGCGCGCCGCGGGGTAGCACATGTTGCTCAAGAAGCTGATGCCCACTATGTCGGGGCGCTTCTCCTTGATCGAGTCCAGGTATCGTTCGTCGGTGTACTCGGGATGGCACTGGTCCGTCAGGGATACCTCGTGCCCCGCTCGTTTCAGGGTCGAGGAAAGATACATGATCCCCAGGGGCGGCTCCCCCAGCACATAGTGTTTCTTGCCGCCGGGATAGGGATGCTTCCTCCTGCGCCGGAGGAACTTCTCGGAAGGGCGCGAAAAGAAACGTTTGTCTCGGATGAAAATAAGGGAGATCTTCATGGTGTCCTCGGCAAGGGGATTTCTAGGCTACGACCCCAAAAGCCCTCGCCGAGCACGTAAAGGAAAGAAGCCCTGAGTCGTTCGGGGGGACCGCCGGAGTCGTATCCCGGATACTGCCTCCTTTGCTCCGTGAGTCATTATACTACTACCTGAAGGCACGGGCAAACAGACGCGTCCCCGCATCGCCCCGGTCATCGATCGAAGAGGCGGGCCCGAAGACAAGGCGGCGGAGAAGAAAGGCAAGAAGAAATAGCCGGCGAGCTGCGGCTTGGCGGCCGATCCCGCTGGCTACGCGAAGGCGGAACGCAGCAAGACCTGGGCGATCTTGGCGATGTTGCGCGCGTCGTCGATGCCCCGATGCTGCGTGCCGTCGAATCCGATCCCCAGCAGGCGCAAGGCCTCCCTGAGACCGACGCTTCTCTTGAGGTTGTAGGTCAGAGCGAAACGGGCCTCGAGATTGACGTGCCCCCGGAAATCGGCCGGCCAGCGCAGGCCGTGGCGCCGGAGCTCCACCTGGAACTGCCCGTGGTCATACTCGCCCCAGGAGCAGAGCTTGAAGGGCTCGGGACCGATCCAATCCAGGAAGTTCTGAAACACCCTCGGGAGGGGACTCGCTTGGTCGATCTCGCCCTGGCCGATGCGCGTCAAGTTGCGGCAGAACTCGCTGAGGAGGGGATGGCGCAAGGGACGGACGAAAGCGTCGAACTCATCCACGACCTGGAGGTCCCCCCCGTCCAGCCGCACGGCGCCGATCTCGATGATCTCCTTGTCGGCGATCGAGGCGTCCGCTTCCCAGCAAGTGGCTTCGAGGTCGACGATGACGTAGTCCATGGAGCCCTCAACGGCCTGTTTGTATCATTACCCCGCGACGCCGCGCAAGCGCTCCCGGGGAGATATCCGCCCCCGCCGTCGAAACTTGTTACACTGGTCAGCGGCGGACGCCATGATCGAGAGACTCGTACGGCGCAATAGAAGCTACCGGCGGTTCAAGCAGGAGGTCGCCGTGGAGCGGAGCGTTTTGCGCGAGCTCGTGGACCTGGCCAGGCTCTCGGCGTCGGCCATGAACCTGCAGCCCCTGCGGTTCATCCTCGCCTGCGAGCCCGAGAAGAACCGGCGCGTCTTCCCCCATCTGCGCTGGGCGGGTTTTCTCAAAGACTGGCCCGGCCCCGCGGAGGGCGAGCGTCCCTCCGCGTACATCGTCATCCTGAACGATACCGGGCTCGCCGGGTCCTGCGGCTGCGACCACGGCATCGCCGCCCAGAGCATCCTCCTGGGAGCCTCGGAGCGGGGACTGGGCGGCTGCATGATCGGCTCCATAGACAAGAAGGGCCTGCGCGAAGCCCTGGACATCCCCCCGCGCTACGATATCGTCCTTGCCGTGGCCCTCGGCGAGACCAATGAGAAGGTCGTCATCGAGGAGGCGGGGCCGGACGGGGACACCAAGTATTACCGGACGGCGGACGGGGTACATCACGTGCCCAAGCGGTCGCTCGATGACATCATTCTGGGCTAAGGCAAGCCTGCTGGGCATCCTCGCCTGTCCCCCGGCCGCGGCCCTGGACATCCCCCAAGACGGCTACCGGGAAAGCCTTTCCGCCGAGGACAAGCGGATCTACGACAAGCTCGAGGACCTCGGCGCCTTCAAGAGCGACGGCCCGACGCTTCACGCTTCTTTGCGCAAGCGGCGCGGCAAGTTCTACCTGGAGGGATTCGCCGCCGCGGAGGCGGACTTCGAGGACGCCCGGCCGGTGCTCAAGGACTTCAAGGGCTACGCCAAGTGGGTGCTGGACCGCATCAACCGGCGCCGGCGCGGCGGGCGGCCCGGCTACCTGTTCAGCCTCCACGGATTGGGCTACGACGAGGCGAAGCGCCGCCTCGACCTGCAAATCGAGCTCGACAAGTGGATCAAGGGACGCTATATCCTGCGCCTGAAGGTCCGCGACGGCCTCTCCGAACCGGCGTTGCCGGAGCTCTCGCTCGAGCTATGGCGGCCCACCCGGCTGGTGTCCGGGCTCAGAGGGGATTTCAAGTTCTTCGCGCCGCCGGGCGAGAAACGCTTCGTGTGCCACTTCCTGGGAGAGGCGCGGCTCCACTGGCTGCCGACCCACATGGTCCCCATGCGGTTCTTCCGGATCGATGTCGAGGAGAGGATCCAGACCATCCTCGAGAACGGACAGCGGCGCCTGGGCGCGGGGCCCGGGCCCAAAGCCGGCCATTCAGCCGGACGCTGAGCGGCGGCCGGGGCCTCGATGGTCCGCGGCCGCCGCCGCGTCGAACGATCTCCCGCTCCTGAGCCGAGCCTTCTACTTCTTGCCCTTCTTGATCTTCTTGCCTATGTCCGACCGGCCCGCCTCGACCATGTCCTTCGCGGCATGCGCGACGCACGACACGCACTTCCCATGGTTCTTCCAGTTCTGGGTGGAGGGACACAGCTGCGCGATGGAGCATCCGACCGCGTTCACGGCCGTTCCGGCCTCGGTACCCAGGCACTCATCCGAACCGTCCGCCACGCCGTCGTTGTCGGCCTGGTCCGGATTCGCGATCATCGGGCACAATCCTCCCTGTATCCGGTCCCGCGGGACTACGCCCCGCCCAAGAGCTCCTTCAGCTCCCGCAGACGCCCCAGGAGCCCGCGGGCATCCTCTCCGCCGGGACGTGTTGGCAGCTGGACCATCACCCCGAGCCCTTCGCTGGCCTCGTGGAATTCCTGGGGAGACAGACGGCTTACGGCCGCGGTATTGATCGCGGGATTCATCCTGAGAAGCCTGCCAGCGAGCTCCAGGCCCGTCATATCCCCGAGCATCTCGGCCGTTACCACAAGGTCGAGGGATGCCTCGGAAGCGAGCTTCAAGGCCTTCTCTCCGGAGTCCGCCCACGACAAAGCGACGCCCCCTTGCTCCTCCAAGGCCGCCGCAAAACCGGACAGCGATGCTTTGTCGGGGCTCACCAACAATAGCCTGAGCGGTTCAGCCACGGGAAGCCCCTTCGGGACCTACCATTGCCCTTGGACGTTCGGCTTGTCCGAGAGCGTCAGCGTCCCGTCGCGATAGGCCTTCACGGCATCCCGCACCGAGCCTTCCGCTCCGTTGGCCACCCCGATCTTCGCGGCCCGCAGAGCCTTGAACGCGTTCGGGCCGCAGTGTCCGGTCAGCAGGACCTGCGCCCCTTTGTCGCTCACCATCTTGGCCGCCTGGATGCCGGCGCCCTTCAGAACGTTCGCGTTCTCCCTGTTGTCGAACGCCTCGAACTCCAGGGTCTCGGGATCGACGATGAGGATATACGCGGCCCTCCCGAAGCGGGGATCGACCTTGGAGTCCAGGTCGGGACTCGTCGATGTAACAGCGATCTTCATGCCTTTCCCTCCTCGCGCCGTTCTATATCCCGGGCCTTCCTCCGCCTCCGCAGACCTGATCGTCCGCGATACAGGGTAATTTCCCGGCGATCAGGTCTTCGACCACCGGCCGAATCTCGGCGCGGACGGCATCGTGGTACACATCGATCCCCGCCTGCCTGAAGCCCATGAGCGGCCGCATGCCGATGCCCCCGACGATCAGCGCATTGACCTTATGCTTCGCCAGGAGATTCACCGGGATCATGCAGCCCCCCTGCGTATGGGCCTGGTTGGGGATGGTGGACACTTCCTTGATCTTGCCGTCCTCGACATCCACCAAGGTGAACACGTCGCAGTGGCCGAAATGCCCCGCCCTCTTTCCGTCCAGCCCTCCCTGCTCCATGGCGGGGACGGCGATTCTCCCATTCTCCATATCGACTATCCTCCGATGATTCGGCGCTTTCCACCGTATCTTCCCTTCTCCGGGCTCACCCTCTTCCTGGCTTCAAATGATCCTCGATGCGGCCCCACATCGCCCGGATCTCCCTGCCGACCGGGCCGTCCGAATGTTCCAGCACCGATTTGCCCTCGATCATGGCCCTTGTCACCGCCTTGTCGAAAGGCATCTCCCCGGCATAGACGAGGCCTTTCCTGGCGCAGAGGCTTTTGATCCTGGATGCCTGTCCGGGATTTAAATCACATTTGTTCACGCAGACGAATCCCCGGATCTTGAAATGCCCCAGCAGTTCGGCGATCCGGTCGAAATCATGCAGGCCCGAGAGCGTCGGCTCGGTGACCACCAGCGCGGCGTCGGCGCCCGTGAGAGAGGCCATGACCGGGCAGGCGATCCCGGGAGGCCCGTCGATCAGCACGTAATCACGCCCCCCCTCCTCCGCGAGCTTATTCGCTTCAGTGCGGATGATCGTGACCAGCTTGCCGGAATTCTCCTGAGCCACCCCTAGCCGGGCGTGGACCAGCGGCCCGCACCTGGTGTCCGATACGTACCATTCGCCGGACCGGTCCTCCTCCAGCGCGACGGCCTCCCGCGGACAGTTCCAACGGCATACCCCGCAGCCTTCGCAGGCTATCGGATCGACGATGCATCCCTCGCTGATCGCGCCGAAGCGGCAGAGGTCCCGGCAGACTCCGCAGGAATCGCATTTCTCCTTATCGATCCTCGCCGCCTTGCCCCCCGCGAAGACCTCCCGCCTCTTGATCCGCGGCGAGAGGATCAGATGCATGTCCGCGGCATCCACGTCGCAGTCGGCGATCACCGTGTTCTCGACGAGGCATGCGAGCGCCGCGGTGACCGTGGTCTTGCCCGTGCCGCCCTTACCGCTTACGACCGCGAACTGCTTCACTCGTTCCTCCCGAAATAGCACTGTCGCGGCAATCCTGTCAGGGAACTGACTCCCGCGACCGTCATTCCATAGATGAGAAAGTCCGTTCCATGCCTCTTAGCGCAGGCTGCGAGCGAGTCGAACGTGCCGTTGAGCAGGGTTGTCCCCGTGATAAGGCACACATCGGACCACCGGATTATGTCCTCGGACGCCGTTTCGCCGTCTTCGATCTTGACGCCGGACTTCACCGACCCGATATTGTCATCGTCGAGATCGGCGATCCGCGTCCTCCCGCGCCCGAACACCCGGATCAATTTCTGAGCGATCGCGGGGTTGAAGCCGAAAAGCCCGACTCTTACGCGCCCCCATCTCTCCAGAATATGCGCCGCGATCTTCGAGCCGCATTGCTCGGGCTCGTCATCCTTGCAGTGCACCGTACCCTCGGCCATCCCGAGAGCACGGCACAGCGCATTAACCACGGCTACAAAGATCGCCCGGTTCCGGTTGCTGGTGAACGGCAGCTGGAGGACTCCGTCGACCGTGCCGGTGAACTCGCACGGGGAATCCGTGAATGCCTGCCCCCGAGCTCCCAGCACGCGCGCTTCCAGGACGCGCTCCTTGCCTTTGATGATCGGATAGTCTTTCCTGCTCGGCCGGCCGATGGCTTGTTCCGGCGTCAGAGGCTCGGCGAAAACGAGGGCCTTTCTGCGTCCGATCCCACGCTGTCTCACAAGTCTACGGACCTCAGTCCGCACGTTCTCCAGCATGGGAGAGACCCGCTTCGCCTTCATATCCTTGCCCCGAAGAAAAGCAAGAGATACTTGACCGAAACGAAGAGAAATGCGAATCCGAACGCCACTTTCAGGGTCGCCCCCTTGAAGCTTTTCGTCAACCACGCACCCCCGCCTGAGCCCAGCAATGTCCCCAGGCATAGAGGAATCACAAGCTGTAGATCGACGAATCCCTGGACCGCTTTGAAAACCGAGCTTAGCAGCGCAAACGCGAAGAAGCATGCCAACGAGGACCCGACTGCGATCTTCATCGGCGCGTTCAATATCAGAACGAACACGGGAACCAGGAGAGCCCCTGTGCCGATTCCCAAAAGCCCTGGCATAGTCCCGGCCGCCGACCCGACAGCGACCTTCGCCCAGGTCGCTCCCGGGAGCATGCCTGGCGCGACTCGCCCCGGCTCATCGCCACGCAACCCTTCGATGATCATGCGCAAGGAGATCGCGAAGAAGATCATGCCCGTGCCGATATCCAGCCATCGCTCGTGGCCATGCCTGGCGAAGAGCGGAAAAACCAATGAAAACGCGGCGGCCGATATCCCACCGGAGAGAATGATCGGAAGAACGGATTTGAGGTCAACGTTCCCCAACTGGTAATGTTTGTGCGCCCCACCCAGCGTGGTGAAGGTCACAGCCATGACGCATGTGCCCGCAGCCATGGCGGGGGACAACCCTAATACGAAGCGGAGCACAGGCATCAGGACCACGCCTCCTCCGATCCCCAGAAAGCCGCCCAACGAACCCGCCAGGATACCGGCGACAAACACGCCGAAAGCGGTCGATGGATTCATGGCTTGAAAGCGGCGCCTGAGACGCTATTAAAAAGCTCTCGGAAGCGGTCTTTGTACTCAGGCAGCTCGTCCACGATGGAGACACCCCTGGAATACGCCTCGGCGATTCGCCTATCAAATGGGATTTTCAGAAGAAGTGGGATGCCCCTTGCGGAGCAAAACGCGTCCACCCTGTCGTCGCCGATATCCGCGATATTGAGGACCACCCCGAAAGGCAGCTTCAGCTTCTCCACGACTTCGACCGCCAGCTTCAGATCATGGAGTCCGAACGGTGTCGGCTCAGTCACCAGGATGCAGTAGTCGCTGCCTTTGACCGCTTCGACCATCGGGCAGGAGGTGCCCGGCGGCGCATCGATAATGACGTGAGGACACCCCTCGGCCTGGGACTTCACCTGCCGGATGACCGGGGTGCACATGGCCTCCCCCACCTTGAGCTCTCCCGAGATAAAGCGGATTCTGCCCGCACTTCCGACATCGATCTTGCCTATCGCCTTCTCTCTTTCTCCGATCGCCTTGGCCGGACATGCCAGGACGCAGCCTCCGCAACTATGGCATAGATGGTCGAACAGAAGCGGCCGCCCCGCCATCACCGTGATGGCATGGTATTCGCATACCTCAGCGCACCTGCCGCAGCCATCACATTCCTCCTCATTCACCGATGGGATGAGTATATTCGCCGGGGTCGTCCGCTCTATATGAGGATGCAGCAATATGTGCGCGTTAGGCTCGTCTACGTCGCAATCGAGAAAGAAACTATCCGTGTCGAGGCTTTGCGCGAGCGCGCAGGCTACGGTTGTTTTCCCGGTCCCGCCCTTGCCGCTGGCTATGGAAACGATCATTATCTCCGGCTTTTCAGATAGTCTTCCGCTTCAGGCGTCACGTCGATCACGTCATCTTTGCGCGTCCGCTTCGCGGATGACAGCAGCTTGAGAGCGGAAGCGACGATGCCAAGCGCGGCGCCGATCATCGCTCCCCAATTCTCCAGGCGACTCACAGCGCCGCGGGGGCCGCCGCTGCGCCTGCCGCCGCAGCTTCCCCGGCCCGGCCCGGTCCTCGGGCCCTTGCCTTGCGGGCCGGTCCCGTCTCCCATCGGCATTGGCCGCCTCCTATCCGACCCCTCCGGGGCCGGCGCTGTCTCTTCCCGGCATCGCACTCACCGCTTATCTCGCCCTCTCCGGAGGGGTCGGCATGAGCGGCTCAACGCTTCTGCGCCACTGTTCCGCATCTCTCGCAAAGGCCCTTGAAAACTATCTCGTGAGCTTCTATTGTGAATCTATATTTCCTTGACAGGCCCTTCATGGTCTTGTCGAGAAGTTCAAGCTCGTCTTCGATGAACTCCGCATAGTCGATGACTGTCTTGCATTTCCTGCAGACCAAGTGATGGTGGTGCTTCTTTCGGCTGTGCTCTTCGGCCAGCTCGTATCTGGCTTGGCCATCGCCGAAGTCGAACTTAATGACCAGCCCCATCTGCGCCAAGATTTCGAGCGTCCTGTATGCCGTGGTCATGCCACAGGAGGGATATTTCTTATGCGCTCGAAGATATATCTCCTTCGCGCTCAGATGTTCTTTCGTCTGGCTAAGAATGTCCAGGATGACCTCTCTCGGCATGGTCATCCGATACCCGCAACCTCTCAATCTATGACGCCAGCCATGTCCCGGCATTCATGCCTCCATCACTAATTGACAGCAAAACAGCATTCAACGAATCAGCGAAATCTGGCCGACCACATCATCAAGTTTCTTAAGGATTTCGATATAGCGGTTGAAATAAATGCGGGCCACTCGATTCATGATGGCAAATCCCGTCTGCGCATTTTCCCGCAGAAGTTCGCGGAAGGGGCCCGCCTCAATTGACAGGACCTTGGTATCGACGCTGCATCGCGCCATGCAGGTGTACTGCGGCGAATCAAGGAGGGGAGAAAGGCCGAATAGCTCACCTTCCTGGATCCTCGAGATGGCAAAGCTGAACTCCGGAGGATTGGCGGGAAGCTGAAGATAGACCAATCCGTCCATGAGCATGAAAAAGTGTGTGCCAGGATGATCGCACGCGAAGATCATCTCACCCTTCTTGAATTCCTTCGCAACTGAAAAGGCGCTGATCCGGCCGACTTCGTCGACACTCAGGGCCCCAAACAGCTCATTCCCCCTCAGGACACTCTGCACATTCATGATCGTCCTCCTCTTCGCCAGGAATTCGGAACCGCCGATGCCGCCACAGCCCTTCCCCTCGCCCCCGCATCACATCCCGGGCTATCCGTTGTGATAACGGTTGCCATTGTCATTATTATAACTCAGGTCCGCGAGCCTGTCAAGAGGCCCCAGGGACCGGCCTTCCCCAGGAGGCCTATCTGACTTGCCGGGACGAATACTCCGATTGGATGGGAGGAAGAGCCCGCCTGCCCTCCAGGCCAAGCCACGCGATCCCAGGACGTTGACAATAATGCTGTAAATTTCTACATTCTGGAAAGCCTTTATTGCATAACTCCCACAGGAATACACGGATTTAACGCGCGCTCCATGTGATGAAAGTATCCACAAGAAGCCGGTATTCGATCCGCATCATGACCTACCTGGCGGACCACGCGAGCGCCGATAAGCCGACCAGCCTCCGGGAGGTCTCGAAAAGACAGCGGATGTCCCTCCGATACGCCGAACAGCTCATCGTCCCCCTCAAGAACGCGGGGCTTGTGAGGAGCGTCGCCGGGAAGTCCGGAGGATACTATCTCGCCAAGAAACCGAAATATCTCACGATCAACGAGATCATGGAAGCGGCATCCGGGCCGGTAAGGCTGCTGACCTGCGTCAAGAACAAGCGGAGCTGCGAGTACTACAGGGACTGCAGCGCCCGCAAGATGTGGGAGACGATCAACGCGACGATCGTCAAGATACTGACGGACTTCACGCTGGAGGATCTTTCGCAGAGCAAGATGAGGTTGAAAGGACGCTCGAAGATCGATAAGTGGCTCGGAGTGAAATGCTAGAAACGGAGGGCTCATGAAGAAGATCCTGATAGTCGATGATGAGAAGGATGTCCTGACCTATCTTGACACGCTCTTCGCGGACAACGGATATCAGACGATCGTGGCCGACAACGCGGATGACGCTCTGGAAAAAGCCAGGCGGGAAAGCCCGGACCTCGTCTCTCTGGACATCAACATGCCGGGAAAGTCCGGGGTAAAGCTCTATCGTACTCTGAAAGACGATGAGAAGCTGAAGTCCACGCCCGTCATCGTCGTCACCGCGATCACGGGTCCCGGGAACAACCCCGAAGACTACAAAAGATTCTTGAGCACAAGGAAGTCCATCCCGCCTCCGGACGGCTTCATACCCAAACCGATCGACAAGGACGAGCTGATCAAGATGGTGAAGGAGCTGATCGGCTAGTTCGGCGGCCGGTCACCCGGGCCTCCGGGGCCCGGCCCGATCGACTCCATGGGAACAGTGCGAGCGCGCCGAAAGATCCTGATCGTCGATGACGAGGAGCACATCGTGCTCTACCTGACCACCCTTCTCGAGGATCACGGCTACGACGTCGTCTCCTCGATGGACCCCTTGGAGGCGTTCCGATTGGCCAAGACCGAGCGGCCCGATCTCATATGCCTCGACATCATGATGCCGAAAAAATCCGGCCTTTCCCTCTATAGAGAATTCAGGAGCGACGCCGGCCTGAAGAGCATACCCGTCGTGGTCATAAGCGGGATCGGGAACATCGCCTACGGATTCAAGGCGGACTTCAGGAAACACGTGCCGGACCCGGAGATCCCCGAGCCAGAGGCCATCTTCGAGAAGCCTTTGAAAGCGGCCAAGTTCGTGGAGTTCTTGGACCGAGCGCTGGGGCGCGGGGAGGGCGCATGACGCCCACTCCTCTCAGACGGAAGCTGCAGGAGATGCTGTTCAACCAGGCCCCGCTTCGCATAGCCGTCATCGACCGGGAGCTGGACATCGTCGAGGCCAACGCCCGCTTCGAGCAGGCCTACGGAAAGTGGCGAGGAAAGAAGTGCTACCGGGTGTACAAGAACCGGGACGAGCGCTGCGCCGAGTGCCCCGCCGTCAAGACCTTCGAGGACGGCGAGACGCGCATATCGGACGAGCAGGCCGAAAACGGGGAAGGCGGCAGCCGCCACTATCGGGTCCATTGCTTTCCGATCCGGAACGAGGGAGGCGGCATCCCGTACGTCGTCGAGATGTCCAGCGACATCACCGACCGGGTGGCCATGGAGAAGGAGCACACCTTCCTCTTCGAGAACGTCCCCTGCTATATCACGGTGATCGACCGGGACTTCCGGATCATCAAATCGAACGCGGCGTTCGACGCGAAGTTCGGGAAAGAGGGTAAGAAGTACTGCTACGAGATGTACAAGAGCGTCGACGAGCCCTGTCGCAACTGCCCGTCCATCAGGGCCTTCGAGACCGGCGAGATGCACAGCGCGCTGCAGGTCGGAGTCGACAAGGACGGCAACGTGTCGCACTACGCGGTGACGACGGCCCCCTTCAAGCACGACCGCGAGGGCATCAGCACCGTCATCGAGATCTCCCAGGACGTCTCGGAGGTGCTGGACCTCAGGAACAAGCTCAAGAAAGCCGAGCAGGAGAAGCTCGAGTCGGAGCGTCTGGCCGCCGTCGGGCAGACCGTCGCCGGCATCGCCCACGGCGTCAAGAACATCATCATGGGGCTCGAGGGAGGCATGTACGTCGTCAACTCCGGCCTCAGGCGCGACGACAACGGCCTCGTGCGCAAGGGATGGGACATGCTCGAGAACAACATCTCGAGGATATCCTCCATCGTCGCCGAGTTTCTGAGCTTCGCCAAGGGGGCGGAGCCCAAGATATCGCTTATGGATCCGGTCCGGATCGCCCAGGAGGTGGTCGCCCTGTACCGCGAGACCGCGATGCAGTCCGGGATCCGGCTCGTCGGGCGCTTTCCGGAGCCGGTGGCCGAGGCGTCCATGGACCCGGAAGGGATTCACACGTCGTTGGCCAACCTCGTCTCGAACGCCATAGACGCCTGCCTGGTGAGCGACAAGAAGGATCTCGAGGTCGTATTGTCGTGCGTCGAAAAGAACGATATCATCTACTATACGGTCGAAGACAACGGCTGCGGCATGGACTACGACGTGAAGAAGAAGATATTCACCAACTTCTTCACGACCAAGGGCTCCGGCCAAGGCACCGGGCTCGGGCTTCTCGTGACGCGGAAGATCGTGGCCCAGCACGGCGGCAGAATATCGGTGAGGACTTCGGCGGGCGAAGGCTCGGAGTTCGCCCTCGAGCTCCCCCGGGATCGGCTGCCTCGAGCGGAAAAAAGCGACACGTGAGGTCGATCAATCCATGAGTGACGCGAGCGAGAAGACCATACTCATCGTCGACGATGAGCCGGATGTCCGACTCTTCATGCAGACGATCCTGGAAGACGCGGGGTTCCGGGTCATGCTGGCCAGCAACGGCAAGCAGGCGCTGGACAGAGTGAAGGAAAGAAGGCCCGACGCGATATCCCTCGACCTCGTGATGCCCAAGATGTCCGGCTTGAAGTTCTACCGGTACATCAAGAAGCACAAGGACAACCGCGACATCCCCTTCGTCATCGTGACGGCCCACGCCAAAGACGAGTTCGGGACCAAGGACCTGCAGGAGCTCCAGGAGGAGGCCGCCGGCGAAAACTTGCGGTTCCTGGAGAAGCCGGTCAAGCCCGCGGCCTACGTCGACGCCATCAGGGCCGCGACCGGCCTGACGAGCCCGGATGTGGAGCCCGCCGGCCAAAGCGACCTGCGGGAGCAGGTCAAAAGCCGGCTGGGGGACGCGGACGAGGACAAGCTGAGGGAAGCCCTGCGAATCTTAAGCCGGAAGAAGGAGTAGCGGCTTCCCTAGCAGTCCGTGGCAAAAGTCTTCCGGGGCCGGCAATCGCCTGGATGCGGCCTGCACCTGCGTTGCTCCTCGGTCACATCCCGTCGAGGGATGCTCCCTCGTCGCGCCTTGGCTCGGCTCGCCCCAGACGATTTCGCCATCCGAAATACTTTTGCCACGGACTGCTAGCCGCTACCGGCTCCTCTCCTTGTGGCAGGCCTCGCAGCCGTTGTGTTTCTGCAGGCCCATCCTTTCGTGACAGCCCATGCACTGCAGGTGATAGGCGCCCTTGAGCCCGGGCATGGCGAGATCCATGCCCTGCAGCGGCTTGCCGTGGCAGTTCCCGCAGGCGGCGGGCCGCATCCCCGCGGGAGCGGCGTGATGGCAGCCCATGCAGAGAGCGTTCTCGCCGCCGTGGAAGCTCTTGGCCAGCTCGCTCTTGCCGACGTCCCGCCGCAACGCGTCGAGGACCTTGCGATGGGGGAAGATGGCCGGCTCGTACCGGTCCGATAGCAGCCCGATCTCCACCCGCTCCGGAAGGTCCGTCCCCTTCCAGGTGAGCCGTGAGTACGCCCTCTTGGGGAGAAAACTGGAGTAGGAGGAAGGCTTCGTCCGAGCGATCGCGGGATCGCCGAGGGGTGGCCCGGCATGGCAGACGGCGCAGGTCCCCTTGCCCAGCGGCCCGGGCTTCATGAGCGCGTGACAGCCCGCGCAGTCCCGCCCCCCCTTCACGCTGTCGTGACAGCCCACGCAGCTGCGGTCCGAAGCCGCGCCGTGCATGGCCCGGGACAGCATGATCCCCCCGCCGTCGTCGTGGTCGCCGAGCACAGTGTGGCAATCCCCGCAGGCCTTGAGGCTCCGGTGGTGGCATACGCGGCAGGTGTCCTGCGCCCGCTCATGGAGCTCGTGGCGGAAGGGGACGGTCCTCATCCCGCCCTTCTTGAGGCCGGCCGGGCGCACGAGGCCGATGTCGGGCTGGCCGCGCTTGAGCCGCGGGACCCGCGCGACCCGTTCGTAGGCGAGCTGCTTGGTCTTGTCGTGGCAGCCCGCGCATGACACGGGGCCCGATTCCTTGTTCTGAGCGATCGTCCTCAGATGGCAGCCGAGGCACTGCCCGTGCGAGACCGCCGCCATGGACTCGCGATTGTCCTCGAGCCGCGCCCCATGACAATCCCTGCAGGAGCTCTCCTCTCCCTTCGCGTGATACAGCTCCCGCTTCGACTCATCGTACGCATGATGACAGCGCTCGCACTTGCGATCGCTTGCCCTGACATGCCTGTAATGCAGGGACTTGTCGAGCCCCATCTCATGCCTGGCGGAGACCACCTCGGGCCGCCGTTTATGACATGCGCCGCAGTCGCTCAGGGAGACGGGCCCCGTCTTCAGCCCCCCGGCCGCCCGTTTTTGGTGGCATGCGACGCACTTGCCGTGGTAGAGGTCGATCACCGCCTGCTTCCCCTCGTCCCCGCGCCTCTGAAAAATGGGCGAGAAGAGCCCCCGCTCGCCCTCGAGATGACAGGCGCCGCAGCCGTCCTTCTGCCCCTTGAGCGCCTCGGTGTGCAGGTCGTGCAGGAAAACGACCGGCGGCCTTTCCAGCTCCCCGAACCGCGAAAGGGTATCGATGGTGACCACATCCGTCCGCGCGTGCCCGCGGGACTCTCCTCCCTCCCCGATGCAGACCCCGCCCAGAAGCGCGACCGCGACCGCCCCGCTCAAGAGCTTTCTTAAGCCGCGCCGCCCTGCGTCCCGCGGCATCACGAGCCGTTCTCCTTTTCTTCGCCGCCGGTCAGGGCGTAATAGAACCAGACGAACCCGGCCAACATGGCCAGGATGAGCACGTACATCACCGCCTCCGTGAGCCAGAAAAAATCGTGAAGCGTGTGCATGTCAATGAGCCTCTTTGTACTCCGGGTGCTCGTGCAGGATCGGCATCCTGCTGACGATGAACCGGTACGCGTTCAGCCCGACGGTGACGATGAATACCGATATGCCGATCTCACCCCAGTGCGGGAAATACCGTTCTGCGGCGGGCAGCTGCCAGTTGAATGCGATCAGGGTGATGTTGAAGCGGTTGAGAATGATCCCCAGGACGGTGATCACCGCGGATATCCTGATCATCCTCAGGTTCCTTTCGCGATAGCCGGCCGTGAAAAGGATGCAGGGGAGGAGCACGAAGACCAGGACCTCGACGAGGAACAGCAGGCCGTACGGCGTCAGGAGGAGGTCCCAATGGTGCCCCTCGGCCACGCCGACGACCTTGATCGCGAAATACCCGGCCAGGACCATGGCGGAAGCCTTGCCGAAGGCCAGGGTCAGCCCGTCGAACTCCCGCCGGTGCCTGTCGTCGATTTGGCTTCCGAAGTACTTATGGGAGAGGACTCCCTCGAACAGGACCATGGACAGACCCGCGGCCACGCTGGAGACGAAGAAGAATACCGGGATATAGCGCGAATACCAAAGGGGATGCACCTTGGTCGGCACGATCAGCAGCATGGCCCCCAAAGAGGACTGGTGCAGCGTCGAAAGGACGACGCCGAATATGGTCAGCACGATGGTGAACTTGGCCACCAGATCGCGCACCCTCCGGAAGCCCAGCCACTCCAGCGCCGCCGGAGAGAACTCAAGGGACAAGACGCTCAGATAAAGCGCGACGCAGGCGCCCACCTCGAACATCACCGAGGTCGTGCCCCGGCTGACCAGAAAAGGATACGGCAGGCGCCATGGGCGGCCGACATCGTAGTGCAGGGCGAATACGACGAGGGCGTAGCCCAAGAATCCGGTAAGGATGGCCGGCCGCACCGCGGAATGGAACCTCTTCATGCCGAACAGATAGACGGCGGCGGATGTGACGTATCCGCCGGCCGCCAGGGCGACGCCGGTGTACAGGTCGAAGGAGATCCAGATTCCCCAGGGCGTGTTGTCGGAAAGGTTTGATACCGCGGCCAGGCCTCCCGTGAACCTCTGGAAGGTCAGATACAGCCCCATGAGGACGATCAGCCCCGAAATCACGTTGAACGGAGTGAAGACCGATCCCTTCGCCCCGGCGCCCTTTTCGGACATCAGCCTCCCTCCCCGCCCTGGGACTTCGCCTGCTTGACGGCGGCCTCCTTCACCGCGGCCTCGATGGCCTTCGTCTTCTCTTCCTGGGACCTCTTCTGCGCCGCCGCGGCCTTCCGTTCCTCCTCCCCCCTGACGGCGGCGACGGCGCCGGCCACGGCGTCCTTTTCGGACTCCCGGCTCTCGGCGTCCTTTCGCTTGTTGATCGAATAGATGCCCGTCAGGAACGTGAGCCAAAGCGGGACCACGATCGGCACCGCCGCGAGCGCGCTATGCGTGTATTCCGAATGCGGCTTTGTGCCCAGTTTCGGCAGCCCGAGCTTCTCGAAGGGCACGCCGGCCAGATAAAGCCAGCTCGTCCCGCCCATCTCGTGCTCGCCGTAGATATGGTCGACGTAGGCCCCCGGACGGCTTCTGATGCGCCGGCGAGCGACCTTGAGCAGGTCCTCGCGCTTACCGAACGTGAGCGCCTCGACGGGGCATGACTCGACGCACCCCGGAAGCTTCCCTTCGCGGATCCTCGGAAGGCACATCGTGCATTTGGTCATCCGCGGATCCAGCGCGTCGTGGTACTCGTAGGCGGGGATATAGAAGGGGCACGACAGCATGCAGTACCTGCAGCCGACGCAGAGGTCCGGGTCATAGTCGACCGGCCCCTCCGGCGTCTTCGTGAAGGCGCTGACGAAGCAGGCGGAGCCGCAGGCCGGCTCCATGCAGTGGTTGCACTGCGTCTTCCTGAACACGGTGACGGACTTCCTCTCTCCCGGCCCCGCCTCCCGTTCGACCTCGTACTTATTGACGACGGTGAAGGTCTTGTAGTCCGTCCTGCGCGGCTTGTCCAGAACGGAAAGGTCCTTGAAGGGGCGCTCAGGCGCCTCCAGGCCGTTCACCTTGTTGCAGCCGGCTTCGCACGAGCGGCAGCCGATGCAGCGCGTCGTATCGTGCAATACGCCGAAGCTGCCCGGGTATCCTCCGAACTCGCGCGCGGCCCGCGCGTAGCCCTTGAGAGTGACGCCGGCCGTGGCGCCTCCCACGATCCCCAAGAACTTCTTACGTGATATCCGCATCAACGTCCCTCTCGCGCCTGCCGGTCGCCGTCAGCGCTGCAGAAGCGGCTTGACCTCCGCCGGTCCTTCCGGCCTCTCCATGCACTCCACCAGGATCTCGCTGACGAACTTCACATGCGAGCCCAGCTTGTAATATCCGATGATGTCTTCGATCCCGCTGTGGCAGTTGTGGCAGGGGGTGACCACTACCTCGGCCCCCGTCGCCTTGATCTGTTCGGCCTTCACCCTGTTCCCGCGCACCCGGTCCCTCTTCCAAGGCGAGCCGCAGTTGATCACGCCGCCGCCGGCGGCGCAGCAGTAGTTGTGCTCGTGGTTGGGCGTCATGTCGCGGAAGTCCGAGCAGAGCTCGCGCATGACGTAGCGCAGCTTATGGCCCAGTCCTCGCCCCCTGACCACGTTGCAGGGATCCTGCACGGTCACGGGCTTGTCGTATTTCTTGGCGATTTTGATCCGCCCGCTCTTCAGGAGGTCGTAGTAGAACTCGACCGCGTGCATCATCGGCAGGGGCGGGTTCTTCCACGACAGCCACTTGGGCCCGTCGTACACGGCTCCCCGGTACGCGTGGCCGCATTCCCCCATCACGACCTTCTTGACCTTGAGCCTGAGCGCAGTCTCCCAGTGGAGCCTCTCCACCCGGGCCATGCTCTCGAAGTCGCCCGAGTACATCGCCATATTGCTGTTGTCCCACCCGTCCGTGCCGGGCATGGTCCAGTTAAGGCCGGCGGCCTTGGCGATGATCGCCATATTGGCAAGAAGCTGCGCGAGGATCTTCGGCTCCGGCGCGATCACCGAATACATGAAATCGGCGCCTTCCACATCCAGGGGGATGCGCGCGCCCGCGTATTCCAGGCCCGCCTCGTCCTCCTGCCACTGGAGGGTGTCCACCCACTCGTCCTGCTGCACCCACATCTGGTTCATCGTCGTGGAGTGGCTGTTCACGGTGTCCTGCAGGTACTGCGGCACGAGCCCGAGGATGTGGCAGATCCTCCTGATGGCCATCATGAAGAAGGCTATGTCGATCCCGAAAGGGCAGTACATGCTGCACCGGCGGCACCCGTTGCACTCGGTGTAGGCGATCCTCGCGGCCAGCTTCATAAAGTCGGGACCGACCTTCCCCTTGCGCCTCACGATCTCCCATATGGTCTGCTTGACCTTCGCGACGGGCGAGTACTTGGGGTCCTTGTCGTGTGAGTTGAAGAAATGGCAGGCATTCGCGCAAAGGGCGCAGTGCACGCAGGAGTCGAGGTATGCCCGGAAGCGGGCGGAAGCCTTCGGGTCCAGGACCTTCCCGATGGCCTCTTCGATCTCCTCCGGGCGGAGGCTCTTCACGCGCTCGTCGATCCCGGGGTCGGCTACGGCTTCTCGCTCCCTATGCATTCATGGGCTCCCAGCCTACCAGTCCCTGGCGTGCCTTACCGCCCCAAACTCGCATCCCATCCATGCCCTGGTGAAAAAGAAATAGAACATGTGGCTCAGCCGCGTGAACGGTATCGCGATCAGCATGACCTCTCCGCACAGGATATGGAGGGTCAGCATGGTCTTATAGGCGAAGAATTGGTGGTGCGCTATGAAGCCGGTGACGAACGGCAAGGCTATGATCAGCAGCAGAGCGTAGTCGCCCGTCGTCGTGACATAACGGACCTCGGGGACGAGCGCCCTTCGCAGGACAAACAGCGCGCAGCCGGCGATCGCGACGAGCGACATGACGTCGGCCGCGATCTCCGGAATGGTCCACAGGCTTACCCCCCAAGCATCGGACAGCAGGACGTTGTGGGCCACGAGGAATACCGGTACGGTCAAAAGAGACAGGTGAAAGGAGAAGGTGGCGATCGTCATCGCCGGCCTGAGCCTCATGTTGCGGCTGGCGAACGGGACGATCCAATGGGCGATGGACCTCAAAGAGTGCCTGAGCGTCATGAAGGGGTAGATGACCTTCTCCTTGCCGGCCAGCCGGAACATCTCCGCCAGCCTGAAAAGGCTCCCCCCGATGCAGACCGCGAAGCTGATCCAGAGCAGCGGGCCTGTCGCGATTTCGTGCATGCGCCTTACCTTATCCGGCGAGCTCAGAGACCGGGATGATCCGCCTGTAGAACTTTCCGTCCTCAAGGCATCGGATGAGGACATCCTTGCCGTCAGGGCTGAATACCGGGTCGCAGATCCCGTCGAACCACCTCTTCCACGCGGTCCCGTCAAGCGCTATGGTGTACTTCCCGCCTCTTTCCACCTTCGCGGCGACCATGCCGCCGCTCGGGTCGAATACGGGATCCCAAACCATGTCAAAACTCTCGTCCCAGGGCGCCCCGTCGGCCGCGATCGTCCATCGGCCGTCGTCCTTCACGACGGCGGCCACGCGGCCGCCGTCCGGACTGAATACGGGCTTGAGCACCACGTCGCCGAAGGTCACCGCCCACGGTTCATCGTCCACCGCGATGGTCCATCTCCCGAACGAAGGCGACGCGATCGCCGCGATCCTCCCGGCGCCTCCGGACACCACCGGCCGCCAAAGCTGCACGTATCTCCGGCTCCAGAGAGGCTTGCCGTTCTCCACCAGCGACCAGCCGCCGCCCGGGAGCGTCGCCGGAGCTATCACGGTCCCCCTCTTAGGGTGATAGACCTGCTCCCATGTGCATCCGAACCTCTCGTTCCATACGATCCCGTCTTCGGCGATCGTGTACTCGCACCTTCCGACGCGCACCTGCGCCGACGCCCCTTTGCCGTCCGGGCTGACGGCGGGGCTGTACGCGTTGATGTACGTCCCGCCCCACGGCTTCCCGTTATACGCCACGCCCCAAGAGCCCTTCGCAAAAGCGAAGATATCGGCCTCCTTCACAGGCTCGAGCTGCACCGTGGCCGCGACGTTCCCTTGGTCATCGACGCAGAACTCGCGCATCGATACAAATGACCTCTCCCACGGCTTGCCGTTGACGATGATCGTGTACTCGTCGCCCTTCTTGACCTGAGCCGCGATATGAGAGCCATCGGGGCTTATCTCAAGGTTCCAGATGAACTCGAAGGACTGATCCCAGGATTTGCCGTCCACGGCCACGGCCCACTGGTCGTCCGACTTTACGAGGGCGACCAATTGCCCCGAGCTCCCGAACCGCGCGGCCCAGATCCTCTCGAAGGCGCCTTCCCACAGCTTTCCATTGACGCACATGGTCCAATCCCCATCCTCGGTCTCGACGGGCACGGCGACCGTCTTGCCGTCGGGGCTGACGATGGGCTCATGGCACCTCGTATATCTCTCTTTGAGGGCCTTGAGGTCGAGCAGGAGGTCTTCCCTGCTCTTCCAATCGCACGCTAGAGGCATTTCTTAGGACCTTCCCGAATAAACGGCAAATACCGTATAAAATGCTACGGTTTATGCAGTGATATTCTATATCTCAAGGTAGGCGGAGTCAAATCCCGCGCGCGAATCCTGACCGGTCGGATTCACAGAGACCCCGCAGGATAGCTAGAATCTCCCCAGGCACCCCGGAATCATGAGCTTTCTGACCACCCTACTGATAGCCTTCGGCCTGGCCATGGACGCGTTCACGGTCTCCATCTGCGGCGGGATGGTGATGCGGGGGGCCAGGCTCCGGGACGCCCTGCGCGTCGCGCTCGCGTTCGGCCTCTTTCAGGCCCTCATGCCCGTGGCGGGCTGGATCGCGGGCCGGCGCCTCGCCGACCTGATAACGGCGGCCGACCACTGGGTGGCGTTCGGACTGCTCGCCCTCATAGGCGGGAAGATGATCTACGACGCCGCGACCAAGGGCCCGGAGAGGCACACGATGGACCTGCGGCGGATCGGGGTGCTGCTGACGCTCTCGGTGGCCACCAGCATCGACGCGCTGGCCGTCGGCCTCTCCTTCGCCTTCCTCGGCATCGGCATCCTGCGCCCGGTCCTGACGATCGGCGCGGTGACGGCGGTCCTATCGCTGATCGGGGTCCTGGCCGGCCGGCGCCTGGGACACGGCTTCGAGAGACGGGTGGGGATACTGGGCGGCCTTATCCTCGTCGCCATCGGGACGAAGATACTGCTCGAGCATCTGGCGGCCGGCTGACGAGCCGCCGGGACCGCGGAGGCCGCCTGATCCCATCCGTACGCTAGCGGCCGCCCATCAATGATCTTCCCACTTGATGAAGGGCTGCTTGATGTCCACCATGGCGTTGACGATCAGCTCGACGAGACCGCCGTAGGTGATGCCGGACCTCTCCAGGGCGTTGTAGTACTTCAGCATGTCCCGGAACTGCCCCTTGCAGTTGGAGCAGGGCGCGCAGAGATACTTCTTGACCTCCGGGCCCGGATGGTCGCCGAAAGCGTCGATGATCTGCTTGAACTTCTTCCGGCCGCCCACCGACACGCGCCAGTCGGTGAAGTTATTGGGGCTCATCACGGCGAACCCGCTGCCCCCGCCGCAGCAGTAGTTCTCCGCGCCGTGGGGCGTCATCTCCCGGAACTGGGGGCACAGGTATCTCAGGATCCGCCGCTGGGGCTCGATGATCCCCAGGTTGCGCGTGATGTTGCACGGGTCGTGCAGTGTGACCGGGAAGTCGTTCTTCGAGGGATCGAACTTGATCTTGCCGCTGAACACGATCTTCTCCAGGAGCGGCAGGCAGCTCTCCCTCCTGACGTTCATGTCGCCGACCAGGACCCGGTCCGCGATGGTGATCGTGGCCTTGTGCTGATGGCCGCACTCCCCCATCACGATCTTCTTGACCTTCAGCTTCTTGGCGGTGCCCGCGTGCTTGAGGGCGATGCGCGCCAGCTGCACGTCGTCGTAGAAGAGGCCGTAGTTCACGCCGTCATAGGACGGCTCCTCCGAGGCCAGCGTCCAGTCCACGCCCGCGGCGTTGAAGATGATGGCGAAGGCTGCGGGGTTCTCCGGCCAGGTCATGATCTCGCCCGCGTTATGGATGAGCAGGACCTCCGCGCCCTCCTTGTCCCACGGAGTCTTGGCGTCCAGGCCGGACTCCTCGGAGAAGTCCTCGTCCACGAACTCGATGTTGTCCTTGACCACCAGGGGGCTCATGCCCGTCGAGGAGCCGACATCGAGCTGCAGCACGGTGCCCTTCTCATGGAGCTCCTTCGGGGCCCAGCCCAGCTCCTGGCTGAAGATCTTGCGCAGCTCGTGGGTGATGAGCCCGTTGTCGACTCCCATGGGGCAGGCCTGCGCGCAGCGGCGGCACAAGGTGCAGCGGTAGGCAAGCTCGTAGAGCCTCGAGACCGTCGTCCAGTTAAGGTCGATATCCCCGTGCTTGAACTTCGCCAGCCACTTGGGGCCGGACTTGACGTACTTGTTGACCAGGCGCCGCCACACCTCGGAACGGTAAGTGGGCCGGTAGAGGTCGTTCTTGCCGCTGAATTCGTAGACCGGGCAGGCGTCGTTGCAGGTCTGGCACTTGGCGCAGTACTCCAAAGACAGCATAAGCGGCTGGAGGAAGGTCCAATTGTTCTCTTTCGTCAGGATTTTCCTAAGGCCCGAGACGAACTTGTCGACGATCTCCTGCTCCTCGGCGGCGTCCTTGGGCTTGGGCAGGCTGCAGGCGACCACCCCGTCGAGGTTGCAGGCCATCTTCTCCTTCGCCTCCGGCTTGATCTCCTTCCATACCGGCTGCTCCTCGATCTTGTCGTAAGGGGGCGGCAGGGGGACCAGGTCGCTCATGTCGACGCTGGTCAGCTGCTGCCCTTCGTTCTTCCCGAAATCCTCGACTCTCAGGGGCTTAGGCATCTTTTTTCTCCTTGGCTGTCCCCGCGGTGGCGATATCGACCCAGTTCTTCTTGCCGTCGGCGCCGATGTGTGGAGCGGACCACGTCACGGTCTGCCCGAGCAGCTTCTTGACCTCTTCCTGCATGGCGTCATTGCCCGACATGGGCTCGCCGTTCCACCGCACTTCGTGGTAGGTGAAGTACTTGGCCACGAAATGCATCATGTAGGTGAACGGCAGGTAGACGAGGAAGAGCATCCCCACGGCGATGTGCGTCGAGATCGCGGCGCCCAGCGCCGGCCCCGCCTCGGCGAAGGCGACGGCCTTGAGGTAGGAGGTCATGTCCGCCAGAAAGCCCCCCGAGAACAACGCGACGCAGCCGGTCACGAACACCGCCGCCAGGAACAGGAGGTTGAAATACGACGCCATGCTGGTGAAGGGCTTGAGCTTGGGGTCGAAGGCGCGCCTGGCAAGGAGCCCCAAGGTCCCGACGCTGCCCAGCACGTAGCCCGCTCCTCCGAGGGCCAAAGCCGCCGGGCCGAAGAATGGGACGCCGAAAGACGCCAGGATGAGGCACCCCCCCATGCCGACGAGCAGGTACAAACCGAAATGGAACGGGAAGGAGAACACCCACAAAGAGCGGTTGTGCTCCCAGACTCCCTTGAGGAAGACGATCTCCTGGAACATGTAGAAGGCTTCGCCCACAAGCGACTTCTCCCTGGGCTTGGTCCACCACTCGAACTCCTCCAGGTAAGACCCCCCGTAATGGGCTCTTCCTTTTTCGTGCGGCACGGGCGCGAGCTCCCATCGCAGATGCACCGGCATCATCGCGATGCTTAAGCCTCTATAAAGGAATCCCGCCCCGAACACGATCAACGCGACATAGGTGAGTATGACTATCATCTATCCCCCTTCTCAGGTTGTTCCAGCCTGTTCAAAGCCTTCCGCACTTCCTCGCTCAGCTCCTCCGGAGCCGCCCGGTTGTGCACCACGCGCTTGATGTCCTCGGTGCACTGCGAGCCGAACCGGTACACCGCGCAGCTGCGGCATTCGTTCCCGCGCGCGCTGCAGTCCCCTCCCCGGACCATCCAGCACGGCTTGGAGTTGTCTTTGTAGGCCGGGCACTCGCTTCGCTTATCCTCCGAGCACCGGACCAGCTCCCAGCACGGAAGCAGCGCCTGCAGCCTCCTGATGCCCTCGATGTTCAGGCCCAGCTCCTGGATCATGTGGCGGATGATCTTCACCCGGTCCATGTCCTCGTGAGAAAACAGGCGATGGCCGGAAGGCGTCCGAAAGGGAATGAGCAGGCCCTCCGCCTCGTACTTCCGGATCGCGGATACGGAAAGGCCGCTCTTCTCAGCCAGCGTCCCGATCGCAATCACAGGTTCGGTAAAAGCCTTTGCAGGGTCTACCATTATTACAAAGCTACTCTATATAGTATAGCTTAACTGTACTCCCAAATCAATAACCTGACCGAACACATGTAGGATGCTTCCGGCGGGACTCGGGCCCGGGTCCGCCGCCCGCTTTTTTTCATACCATCTACGAGCTGGCCGGCCGCACGCTCAGGAGGAAGCCACATGGATAGACCGAAGATCTGCGTCGTGGGGGCATGCAATCTCGATCTGATCAGTTACGTGCCGAGGCTGCCCCGCGTGGGCGAGACTCTGCATGGGACCCGCTTCCACATGGGATTCGGGGGCAAGGGCGCCAACCAGGCGGTCATGGCCGCCAAACTGGGAGGCGACGTCGCCATGGTGGCCAAGCTGGGAGACGACGTCTTCGGCAAGGACACCTTGAAGAACTTCGAGTCCCTGGGAGTGGACACCCGGCATGTGCATCTCACCGACCGGGCGTTCTCGGGAGTGGCCCCGATCGCCGTGGACCCGGAAGGGCGCAACTCCATCATCATCGTGACCGGAGCCAACGATCTGCTGACCGAGGGTGAGATCGAGGCCGGGCGCCGGTCGATCGCCGCCGCCCGGATACTGGTCTGCCAGCTGGAGATCCCCCTGGAGGTCTCCTTGGCCGCCCTGCGCATCGCCCGCCAGGAAGGAGTAAGGACCATCTTCAATCCGGCGCCGGCCCGTCCGGACCTGCCGGAGGAGCTCTACCGGCTGAGCGACGTCTTCTGCCCCAACGAGAGCGAGACCGAGCTCCTGACCGGCATGCCGGTGGGGACCCCAAAGGAGGCCGAGGCCGCGGCGCGCGTCCTCGTGGAGCGCGGAGCGGGGACGGTGATCCTGACCCTGGGAGAGCGGGGCAGCCTGCTAGTCGCCGGCGGCGGCGCCGAGCACGTGCCCGTCGAGCCCGTGAAGGCCGTCGACACGACCGGAGCCGGGGACGCGTTCGTGGGCAGCCTGGCCTTCTTCCTGGCCTCCGGCACGGCGCTGCCCGAAGCGGTACGGCGGGCCAACCGCGTGGCCGCCCTCAGCGTGCGCTCGTCCGGCACCCAGACGAGCTTCCCCGAGGCGAAAGATCTGCTCTAGTGGACGGAGCAGGAGATGCAGGGGTCGTAGGACCGGACCAGCATCTCGCTCAGCAAAGTGATCTCCCCGTCGCTTTTGCCTTCCCGCACCAGCCGCGCGGCGAGCGCCCGGAGATCGTGGTGGATGTTGGCGTGGTTCTGCGTGGTGGGGATGACGCAGTTCGCCCTGACGACCTTGCCCTTCTTGTCGAGCTCGTATTCGTGGTAGAGGATGCCCCGGGGCACCTCCACGGCGGCGACGCCCCGGCCGGCCTTCACTTTATAAGGACGGGACGCGGTCTTTCCCCGGCGGCCCAGAAGCCCGTCCAGCAACTCGATGGACTCCAGCATCACGTGATAGCATTCCACGAGCTGGGCCACGTTGTTCATGAAAGGGTTGTGGCTCAGGGGACTCAAGCCCAGCGCCTTGGCGGCTCCCTTCGCCTCCGGCCGCAGATGCTTGTGATTGTTGTTGAACCTCGCCAGGGCGCCGACCGCGAAGGACTCCCTACTCAGCTTGGCGAACTTCGAGGTGCTGAACTCCACTTTGTATTCGTTCGTCATGGCCAGGTAGCCGTCCTCCGGCCTGCGGACGCCGTCGGACGACACGAGATCCCCCCCGATCCAGGGATAGTCCCCCTGGCCCTTCAATGACACGAACTCCGTCTCCCGCTGGAAGTCCGGCATGGGAAGCGTCTTGAAGAGGTCGACGGCCGCGCGCATGTCCGGCAGCCTCGCAAGGAACGCGCCCCTCAGCTCCTCGATCTGCTTGTCCGTGGGCAGCCTGCTGAGCCCGCCCACCACCAGGCTCACCGGGTGCGTGGTCCGCCCCGCGATCAGGTCGCAAGCGTCGTTTCCCAGCTTCTTGAGCCTGGCCGCGATGCCGACGACCTCGGGATGGGACTTGATCAGGGGGATGACGCTCCCCACCTTGAAGAGATCGGGCGCGGACAGGAAGAACACGTGGAGCGCGTGGCTCTGAAGGGTCTCGCCGTGCTTGGCGAGCAGGCGCAACAGCCGCGCGGTCTCCGGGACCTTGACGTCCATGGCCCTCTCCACCGCCCTCAGGCTCGCCAGGCAGTGGCCTATGGAGCAGATGCCGCAGATCCTGGCCGTCAGTATGGGCGCCAGATCATGGGACATGCCCTTGAGCATGGCCTCGAAGAAACGCGGGGTCTCCACCACGGCCCACCGCGCATCCACGAGCCGGCCGTCTTTCACCTTGATATGGATGTCGCCGTGGCCCTCGACCCGGGTCACATGGCGTACGGTGATCTCCCTGGCGCGCTTCATCTCATGACCCCGTTGAAGGCGCCGTAGAACTCGAGCCTCTCCTTGATCTCCGGGGCCTTGAAGCCCCGGTCTTTCAATATCCGCAGGAACGACTCGTAATTGGCCTCGGGCGCCGGCCCCCTGCAGCCCAGGCACGCGGTCCCCCCGGATGGGCAGGGCGAATCGCAGCCCGCGCGCGTGATCGGACCCAGGCAGATCTGCCCGAGGTCCAGGACGCAGACGTTGCACTTCGCCTTGCACTCGAGGCAGACGGGGTACTTCGGCAGGCTGATGCCCGCGCCCGTGACCAGAGCGACGACGATCCTTTCCACCTCTTTCTTGGAGACCGGACAGCCCGGGATCTCGAGATCCACTTTGACCACTTCGCTGATCTTCCGCACCTTGGACGTGGCCACGCGGTGCCTGCCGTACACCTCTCGGACGACCGACTTGAGCGGGAACTTGTTCTTGATCTGGTTCACGCCGCCGAAGCAGGCGCAGGCGCCGAAAGCCACGAGGACCTTCGCGTTCACCCTGATCTTCTTCAGGCGAGCGACCTCATCCTCCCTCGAGACCGCCCCCTCCACGAAGGCGATCTCGTAGTCCTCGCTCTTGTCCGAGGACACCTCCCGGAAGTTCACGACCTCGACAAGGGAGAGGAAATCGACCAGGGTCTCCTCCTTGTTCGCCAGCTGCAGCTCGCAGCCCTCGCAGCAGGTGAAGTCGAAGACGGCGATCCTGGGCTTCTTGAGCTCGATGCCGAGGTATCTCAAATCGCCTCCTTCAAATTCATGACGCTCCAGTAGTCGAACACGGGGCCTTCCACGCAGGTGAACGTCGAGCCCACCATGCACCGGCAGCACTTGCCCATGCCGCAGTGCATCCGCCGCTCCAGGGAGACGAACATGCGGTTCATGGGAACCCCGATGGAGTCCAGATGCCCGCACACGAACTTGAACATGACGGGCGGCCCGCACACGATCGCGTAGGTGTCGAGCGGCTTGATGGAGAAATCCCTGAAGAGCTCGGTGATGAGGCCCGTCCCGCCCTTCCAGGCCTTGTCCGCCTTCTCGACGATGGTCAGCAGATTGATGTGGTTCACCCGTTCCCATTCCTTGAATTCGTACGTGAAGAGCATCTGGGAAGGCTCTTTGGCGCCGTAGAGGATGTGGACGTCGCCGTACTGGTCCCGGCGCTCGTTGACCCAGCAGATGGGGGCGCGCAGGGGGGCCAGGCCGAGCCCTCCGGCGATCAGCAGGACGTTGTGGCCAGCCATCTCCTCCATGGGGAAAGACGAGCCGAAGGGCCCGCGGATCCCCACCTTCGCGCCGATCCGGGCCCGGTGCAGCATGCCGGTGGTGCGCCCCGCCCTGCGGACGCACAGCTCCAGGAACTCCCGGTTGTTGCTCGAGCTCGATATGGAGACCGGGACCTCCCCGGAGCCGGGCACCTGGACCATCACGAACTGTCCCGGCCGGAAGGAGAACAGCTTCCTCTCGCGGGGGTCGATGATCTTGAGATGGAAGAGCTTCTCCATGGAGGTCAGCTCGACGATGTTGATGAGCTCGCACTTGTAGACCTTGTCCGTGCGCATGACGATGGTCTTGCGGTTGAACTGGGGAGGCGCCGTCATGAACGGCTCGAGATTGATGTCCTGCCTGGGTATTTTGAATCCCGCCTTCATTCTCCGGTCTCCAGCCTCAAGTCGTTGATCACGTCCTTCGGGTTGATCCCCGCCAGGCAGGCCCTGCCGCACCGGTTGCAGCCAACGCAGATCTGCTCGTCGGCGTTCTCCTCGAAACCCCTGTAATGGTGATAGAACCGGTACTTCAGCCTGTCCGCCTTCTTCGGCCTGAAGTTGTGCCCTCCGGCCACCTCCGCGAAATCCACGACGTTGCAGGAGTACAGCATGCGCTCCTTGCGGGCGGTCTTCAGGTCCACGTCCACGGACTGCTCCACCCCGTAGCAGTAGCACGTGGGGCAGACCATGGCGCATGTCCCGCAGTTCAGGCACTTGTCCCCCCATTTATCCCATATCGGGGACTTGAACTCGATGTCCAGGAAGCTCGGCAGGCCCGAGACCTCCACCTTGGTCTTGAAGCTCCGTTTGATGAGCTTTCTTCTCTCGATGTATCTTTTGTTGTCCGCCTTGGAGGGCTCGCTCGTCCTCACGTTCTTGAGGAAGCTGAAGGCCTTTGAGGAAAGGATCGAGAGATAGTATCTGTCCCCGATGTCCGAGCAGTAGAGGTTGAACCCCTCGCGCGGGGCGTGCCGGTTCAGGGACTCGCAGAAGCAGTCATCCAGGGGCAGATGGTCCATTCCGATCAGGAAGGTGTTCCGGCGCCGGGCGATGTAGTACGGCGAGGGGAATCTCCCGCTCAAGAACACCTTGTCCAGGATCGCCAAGGCGTTGATGTCGCACGGCCGCACGCCGATGATGACCCTCGGATTGACGCGGTATTCGATCTCCTGCTCCCAATCGTCATCTTTCAGCTTGAAACGAGACAGCTCCTCGCGGAAGGGGTGGAAGAAATTCTTCACCGAGGAGTAGGTGATCGTGTAGTCGAGGTCCAACTCGTCGAAGGAGCGGACCTCGACAAACTGGTAGACGGGCTTGCCTTTCGCGTCCGTGGCGACCCGCTTGGGGCCTATAGTCTGGTTGTCCTGGATCAGGCCGTCGACGAACTTCCGAAACTCGGCCTTCGTGATCACCTTGTACAGCATCGGACTTCCCCCCGGCGCCGCGTTCTCACAGGATTATAGCACGCAACGTTCCTGCCGGGGCGGTCGCCCGGATACCTGCTCCGGGCAAGCTCCAGAAGCCGGGGCTCTACGGGAGGGCTTTCTTGATGGCGGCGATGAGCCCCTCGCGGTCCGGGGGCTTGTCGAACACCGCCGCAGGCTTCCTGACGACGAGATCTCGGCCGGCCAGACCGCTGACCACGATGACGGGGGTATCGCCGAGCTCCTTGTCCCTGGAGAGCTTCCGGTAGAAGTCCGTCCCCGTCTTCTTCGGCATCATAAGGTCCAGGATCACCAGGTCCGGCTTCTCGCGCTTGGCCAGCTCCAGACCCGTCTGACCGTCGCTCGCGGATACCGTCTGGAAGCCCGCGTCGTGGAGGAACATCTCGAGATACTTCACGACGTGCGGCTCGTCTTCGACGATCAGGATCTTCTTCGCCATCGCAGGTCTCCTCGGCCCTCTAGCGCGGCGGGCCTTTCTTTCTCAACGCCTCGAGGGCGCGGCGCAGCGCGTGCGGCTCCGCCCCCTGCATCTGCCGCTTCAGCTCGTCCTTGAGGCTGACTTTGTCCGCGGCTTGATCCGCCACTTCGATGCCCAGGGCTTCCTGGATGCAGCGCACGTAGTCCATGGGCCTAACCGGCTTCTCCAGATAGAAGCCCGGGCCCGATATGATCATGCTCTCCCTGATGGCTTCCATGTCGCTCTGGCCCAGCTCGTCCTGGGCGTGCGCGGTGACGATGACCACCGGGATGCGGGAGAGCTCCTTATCCTTCTTCAGCTCGTAGAGCAGCCGGCGCCCGCTCTTGCGCGGCATGACCAGGTCGAGCGAGATGATGTCCGGGCGCCGCTCCCGGATGGTCTTCAGGGCCTCATCCCCATCGGAGGCCGTAAGGACCTTGAAGCCGGCGTCCTCTAGGATGTGGGCCAGGTGGCGGCGCACGTTCGGCTCGTCATCGACCACGAGTACGGTCTTATCCTCGGCGCGTCCTTTGGCGTTCTCTTTGTCCATCAGGCGTCTCCTTCCGCGGCCTGTCGTTGGGCGGGCTTCCCGCCCGGCTTGGGCAGTCTTTCCCGGGGAAGCTCGATGCGGAACACCGAGCCCCTGCTCTCCTCGGAGCTGAACGAGACCCGGCCGCCGTGCTGGTGGATGGTCTTCTTAGTGGTGAGCAGCCCCAGACCCGTGCCCCGGTCCGAGCCCTTCGTGCTGAAGAACCTCGAAAACACTTTCCTACTGATCTCGTAGTCCATCCCGCGGCCGTTGTCCGCAACCTCGTACACTAGCGTCCCGCTGCGCTCCCGGGAGCGAATCGTCACCACGCACGCGCGCCGCTGCTCGCCCATGGAGCAGGCGTCCAGGGCGTTCGATACGAGGTTGGCCAGGCAGGCGTGGATCCCCTGCTCGTCCAGGGGCGCGGGAGGAATCCCCTCTTGCAGGTCCGCCTTCAGCTCGATGCCCGCCTGCGCGGCCTTCTCCCGGAAGAGCTCAAAGACCGCCCGCGCCGGGGCGTTGGGGTCCACGAAGGCCACCCGCGCGATGCGCCCCTTGGAGAAAGCCAGGAACTCCTTGACAAACTCCGAGATGCGCGCGATATTCTCCTCGAGCATGGCCCAGCCTTCGGTGATCCTCTCGTCGTCGCCATGCTGGATGCCCGTATTGACGGCATAGACGCCGCCTTCGAGCCCGGTAAGCACGTTCTTCATGCCGTGGGCGATGCCGGCCACGGTCTCGCCGACGGCGGCCAGACGCTCGGCTTCGCGCTTCTCGCCCTCCAGCTGCTTCACCTGCGTGATATCCGTGAACGTCTCGATGACGTAGGAGATATCCCCGCCGTCGGTGGTGATGGGGACCATGTGCACCAGGTAGTGCTTCCCGCCCGCTCCCGTCTCCTCCCGGTTGCGCACGCGCCCGTCCGAGAAGGTCTTGACCGCGCCGCAACGCTCGCAGGGCTCCTCCAGACCCTTGCAGACCTCGTGGCACGCCCGGTCCTTCCAGGGGCCGTATTCCTCCCTGAACCTCCGGTTCGCCTCGATGATCCGGAAACCCCGGTCGATCACGCAGATGCTCACCGGGACCTCGTTAAAGAGGCTCGATCGAAGCCAGCTTTCTATCTCTTTGGGGGCCATGGTTTCAGCCGCCCGAGAGCCCGCGTTCCTCGGCGCGCATGGCCCGCATTCTATCACTTCGCGGCGCCATCCGACGGATATCCATGGGGCGGTCCGTATCGTGGCAGGCGGCGCAACGCCCCAGCGCCGCGGGATAACGGCCCGGCTCTTCTTTCGCCTTCTTCTTATGACAACTCTCGCAGAGGCCGTGCATCGCGTCCGCGTAGCCCGGCGCGGCCCCCCACCTCGGCCCCGGCGCCTCGACGAAGGAGCCCTTTGCCGCCGAATCGGAGTGGCATTCCCCGCAAGCGACGGCCGTCCGGCGGTCCTTCACCACGAGAGGATCCTCATGGCACTTGACGCAGCCCGCGTTCCCCCCGAGTTCGCGCACATGCGATGCGTGGCTGAACACGGAGGCGGGCTCGTACATGTCGCGATGACATTCATGGCAGGAGGTGTTCTCGTCGAGCGGCATGTTCAGGTGATGGCACACCCCGCAGCGCTTCTCGCCGCCCGCCCGCTTGACATGGCCCGCGTGATCGAAGAGGACCGCGTCCTCATCGCGGTCGCCGTCAATCAGGTAAAGCGGCAGGCGCTTCACTCGGCCCTTAGCGGGGACCGGCCTCTCGCCGAGGCGCAGCGTGCTGACGCGTCCGCCGCCGGTCCGGACCGACAAGCCCCGGACCCGCCGGGCCTGCGCCGCCGGCGTGTCCGCGGGCCTGGCTCCGAACACCGTGCCCTCGGGGAGAAACAAGACGGCCGCCGCCGCGCCCGCCACGATGAACAGGGAATAGCGCCTGGCCGCGGTGATCCTCGCGTCCGCCAGCCAAGCCTCGAACGCCAACCCCGGCACCTGCGGCTCGCGGTCACGGCCGGATGCGGCCGGCCCGTAATAAATGTCCAGGTTCTCCAGCAGCAAGAAGAACACCAAGCCCGACCCGGCCAGTATGCCGAAGCACAGGGCGAACTCGGTCCACGCCGGGAAATAGGCCGCCTCGCCCCAGTCGATGGCCAGCAAGGCGACGTTCGACCTGTACCAGACGACTCCCAGCACCGCGGAAAGAGAGCAGGCGAACAGGCCCCCGCGGCTCTCGCGGACGCTCCTGCGCAGAAGCAGCAGCGGCACGATCGAGGCGATCAGAGTCTCAAGGACGAATGCCGCCGCCATCGGAGATGTGCTCAGAGCACCCGGGAGCACCCCGCGAGCGACCTGGTCGGCCAGCCTGACGGCCAAGAAGAGGGCCATCACCACCGCGCCCGCGCGGGCCAAAGGGGCGAGGACGTCCAGCGGCGCCTTGACGCCGTAGAGACGCTCGATCAGGACCGCCTCCACGGCGATCACCAGAAGCCCCATCCCGACGGCGGAGACCAGGAAGAGCGCGTGTATCAGCGGGCTGTACCATAAGGGATCGAGACGGTGGGGGACGATCAAAAACAGCGAGCCCAACGACGACTGGTGCAGCGTGGACAGCACGATCCCCGCGGTCACCAGGGGTACGGTCGCGCTCTTCAGGAGCTTGTATCCCTTCTGGAGCAGGGGGTGCTTCAGCAGAGGATGCTCCAGCACGTTGGGCAAGAACTCGAGGGCCAGCACGGTCAGATACAGCATCACGCACCACGCCACTTCGAAGAGCACGGAATGGTGCTGCCAGTAGACCATGGGATGCCATATCCGGTAGGGCACCCCGATATCGAACATGAGCATCGTGGCGAAGGTCGAGTAGCCCAAAAACCCCGTAAGGATGGCCAAACGGAGCACGGGACGGAACCTCTCCATATGGAAGACGTAGACGATCGCAGCCAAAACGAACCCTCCGGCCGAGAGGGGCACGATGCTGATCTTGACCGCGTTCCACAGGCCCCAGGAAACGTTGTGGGACAGGTTGGTGACCGCGCCGAGCCCGGTGAGCAGCCGCGCGGCGATGGTCACCATGCCCGCGCCCAGGACGAACCAGAGCAGGCTCTTGATTCTTCTCAGAGGCATCATCGCCCTATCGCTCCTTCGGGCCGCCGTCGCCCGCGATCTGCTTGGGAACGGAAGTCTTCGACGCCTGGACGGGCGGGGTGGGAGTTCCTTCCTCGGGCTCCGCGTCCTCCTCCGGCGCCTTCTTGCGGCGGGCGGCGAGCCAATGGATCCCCGCCCCGAGACCGGTGCCTCCCGCCACGCCGAGGGCGAGCCACAGGGTCCAGAGGGCTCCGTCCCCGAGGCTCGCGGCCGCGTCCAGATTCCGCGCGAAACGCACGATGGTCACGGCCGCCACCACGCCGAGAGGCATCCACAGGGCCGTCTTCAGGCCGGAGAGGGCCCCTCCCTGCTCCGGATGCCCGTGCCCCACGGACGGGGCGTCCCCTTCCCGGGGCGCGTCTTTCAGGCCCGCCCGCGCCGCGGCCTGCATCCTCCGGCCGATGACCCAGTAGGTGCCGCCCATGAGCCCGAACACCCCCAGAGCCGCGGCCGGGATCTTCCTTTGGGCGGCCCACGTGAGGTCCGGCAGCGGCCGCTCGCCGGGATCGGTCTGCCAGCCGAGGAAATCAAGGGGTATGTCCGAGATGTAGAGGACCGACGTCCCCCCCACCTCGCGTTCCCCGTAGACCTTCTGGACGTACTTCCCGGGATGCCGTTTCAGGCGCCGATGGGCCTCGGCCAGCATATCGGAGCGGGAGCCGAATATCGTCGCCTTCTCGGGGCAGGCCTCCACGCAGGCGGGGGCCTTTCCCTCCTCAAGCCTGTCATAGCAGAGCGTGCACTTCCTGATGTACGGGATCGGCTTCTCCCAATCGTAGCGCGGGATCCCGTAGGGGCAGGCCAGCATGCAGTAACGGCAGCCGATGCACTTATCCTGGTCGTAGACCACCGCGCCTTCTTCCGTCTTCCGCAGCGCGCCCACGATGCAGGCGCTCACGCACGCCGGGTCCACGCAGTGCCGGCACTGCTGGCGGACGTAGCGGTTGCCGGGCCGACGGATGATTGCGGTGAAGCGCGACGCGGAAAGCTCGCTCACGGAGCTTTGCCAGCGCCACCGGCGATCCTCGCCCAGGCCGTTCTCCTTCTTGCACGCCGCGACGCATTCCTCGCAGCCGGTGCAGAGCGTCGTGTCCGTAAGGATGGCGACGGGCTTCTTCATATGGGTTGCTTCTCCTTCCCGAGATCGACGCCCACTTTCCTGCCGGCGTCCGGCGGGAAATGCCAGGACAGCTCGGAGATGATCTGCGTGCCCGGGAGCAGGATCATGTGGCTCAGCTTGGTCAGCGGGATGAGGATGAACAGAATATCCGCGCTCAACACGTGGACCAGAATCGTCGCTTCATGGCCGAACGGGTTTAAAGCCGGATGCATGACCAGGAAGCCGGTCGCGAAGGGCGCGGCCACGAGCAGGGGCAAGGCGTAGTCCTGGAAGCGGCTCAGCGCCCGGGAGTCCCGCGCGGCCGCGCGCTCCGCCACGAGCAAGGCCGCCGCGAGCACGGCCATGATCGTCAGCACGTCCGCCACGCCGTTGGGGATGGTCGGCCAGCACAGGCCCGTGCCCCGCTCCCAGAGCGCGACGTGGCCCGCGAGAAAAACGGGAACGATGATGACGGCGGCATGGAAGCCGAGCGTGGTCAGGCTGTAGAGGACACGGTTCTTGATCTGCCCCACCGGGAAAAGCCATTTTAGCGTGGCGGAGAATGCCCGCCTCCACGGGAAGGCCTTGTCGCCGGCGCGGTACATGATCCCCGCCAGCTCCCATATGGTCAACGCCGCGTGACGCAGAAGGCCCAGGATCATGAACGCCAGCGCGGCCCTGAACAGCGGCCCGCGCGCCCACTCGGTCCAGATCTCTAGCTCACCCATCGTCCTCTCCTTTCTTCTCGGGGACCCCGAAGTCGATCGCCTTCAGCAGCAGGTCGTGCAGGCCCACGACCTCGACCTCGTTGAGGCCGTTGTCCTCGCAGACCTCGCGGAGCTGTTTCTTGCAGTTGGCGCAGGGCGACACGACGTATTTGGCGCCGGTCGCGCGGATCTGATCCGCCTTGCGCTTTCCCATGAGACCCGTGCGGAAAGCCCGGATCTCGTCGATGGAGACCGTGCCGCCGCCTCCGCCGCAGCAGTAGTTCTCCGCGCGGTTCGGCGTCATCTCCACGAAGTCCCCGCAGATAGCCTTAAGGAGCTCCCGAGGCTCCTCGGTGATCCGCCCGCTCCTGGCGATATTGCACGGATCGTGATAGGTGACCCGCTCCTTGATAAGCTCTTTCTTCAGGGGGAGCTTCCCGGCCTCGAGCATCCGGTGGGCGTACTGCAAGCAATTGACCACCGGCGGCGCGTCCGGGCCGCCGAAGGCCGGCACGTACCAGGCGCTGCGAGTGGCGTGGCCGCATTCGCCGACGAGGACCTTCCTCCCCTTGAGGCGGCGGACCTCCTTGACGACGTTGTTGACGATCCGCTCCATCATGCGATCGCTGTAGAACAGGCCGTAGTTGATGCCGTCGTAGTTGCCCGTGCCGATGGTCCACGACCCGCCGGTGACGTGCATGACGGCCGCGTTGCCCATGAGGGTGTCCGCCTCGAGCAGATAGTCCGAGACCGCCGGGAAGAAGACGTACTCGGCGCCCTCGACATCCATGGGGAACTTGATGTCCACGCCGGTGATCTCCTTGAGCTCCTCCTCCAGAAACTCGCAGGTGTCCTTGAGCGCGGGGACCGGGATGGCCGAGGTATTGCCGACGCCCTCGAGCTGCTCGCGCGTCGCCACCAACAGCGCCTTGGGGATGACGTCGATCTCCGAGAGCAGCCACCGGGCCAGATGAGTGACCAGGGCGTGGTCGATGCCCATGGGGCAGGTGGCCTTGCACCGCCGGCAGGCGGTGCAGCGGTAGTAGGCCTCGCCCATCTCGTCCAAGTAGGCGTCCGTCAACTCGAAACCGCTGAATATCTTGGCCTTGAGGCGGCCCGAATGCGTGAAGTACCGCCGGTACACCCGCAGCAGGAGCTCGGAGCGATGGCAGGGGATGTCCCGCTCCTCGCGCGTGGTCTGATAGAGCTGACAGGAGGCCACGCAACGCCCGCATTTGGTGCTCAGGCGCGCGTACGTATCGAGCGCCAGCCCGTAGCTGGCGTTCTTCAGCACGGCCGCGAATGCCATGAGGAATTTTCGCGGACGCTCCGCGACCTCGAGCGCCTTGGGCTCGACGAAGTAGCTGTATTTCCTTTGGGTGCTCACCGCGTTCTCTCCCCCCGGGTCAACCGGCCCGGAACTCGTCCGCTTCGATGGCGTACTTGTTCATCTTGCGCCACAACGTGGTCCGGCTGATGCCCAGCTCCTCGGCCGTGCGGCCGAGATGGCCCGCGTTCCGCCCCAAGGAGGCGCGGACCGCGTCCGCCTCGATGTGCCGGAGCAGGGACGCGCCCTCGAGGCGGCGCCCGGCGGCGCCCGGCCGCCGCGACGGCCTCAGATCCTCGGGCAGATGGCCGACGTCCATCCATCCGCCGTGGCATAGAGCGAAGCCGCATTCGATCAGGTTCTCCAGCTCGCGCACGTTCCCGGGAAAACCATGGCGCATGAGAAGCTCCATGGCCGCGGGCGTCACCCCCTGGATGCTCTTGCCGCGCTTGGCGTTGAAGCGCTGGACGAAGTGCTCGACCAGGCAGGGGATGTCCTCGCGCCGCTCGGACAGGGGCGGTATGCTCAGCCGCACCACCGCCAGGCGGAAGTAGAGATCGTCGCGGAAAAGCCCCCGCCCGACCAGATCCGGCAGGCTCTTGCTCGTGGCAGCGACCACGCGCACATCGGCGCGCCGGGGACTGACGCCGCCCAGCGGCTCGTATTCTCCGTCCCGAAGGACCTTGAGGAGCCTGACCTGGCTCTCCATCGACAGGTCGCCGATCTCGTCCAGGAAGATGGTCCCCCCTTCGGCCTGCGCGATGCGGCCGAGCCGGTCCCCCTTGGCGTCCTTGAAGGCGCCTCGCACGTGGCCGAAAAGCTCGGACGCGCAGCGGCCGGACGGCATCATCCCGCAGTTCGCCACGACGTAAGGCCGATCCCGGCGGGGGCTCAGGTTGTGTATGGTCCGCGCCAGGAGCTGTTTGCCGGAGCCGCTCGGGCCTTCGATGAGGACCGTGCTCTCGCTGGCGGCGACGTCCGGCAGGATGGAGAACACCTTCTGGAAAGCCTCGCTCTTGCCGACGATCTCCTCGAAGGTGTACTGGCTCCGGATCTCGCGCCTGAGCTGCTCGATGGCCGACAGGTCGCGGAACGTCTCGACCCCGCCGAGGACGGTCCCGTCCTCCCCCCGAAGCACGGCCGCGCTGATGCTTATCGGGATCGCCCTGCCGCGCTGGTCGCGGATATTGGCCGGCTGCTCGATGACCTCGCGTTTGGTCTCGAGAGCCCGCCTGATGGCGCAGCCGTCACCGCAGAGGTCCGCGTGAAAGACTTCGGAGCATCTCTTGCCCATGGCCTGCCGGGCGCTCATGCCCGTGATGCGCTCGGCCGCCTTATTGAAGGAGGTGATACGCCAGTCGCGGTCCACCGTGAACACGCCGTCAGCGACACAACGGAGGATGGTCTCGAAAAAACGACCTTGGCCTTCAAACTGCATATATCAACTCCCGGCGGCTGGAAACGTATGCTATGGTTCTATTATAGCAGATATCGTTCCATTTTGCAATAGCCACCAATAGTTGCGTTTTTTTCGTTCTTTTTGACCAGTTCAGAATGCCTCCAAACTGCTTCTAGTTTCTCTTTTGCAACGTTTAGCAGCGCCACATGTTTCATATTTAACAATACTGCGCTATAGAAAGGATTTGCCCCATCCGAATCAGTAAGTGGCCATCGCTAGTGTAGTGAATCATAAATCCCTTGTCATTTGGAGGCCCGAGCCCGAGTCGATTTCGAGGCGCGATGAGGGCGCATGGCTTAAGCTATGCAACCGAGGAGCAACGTGGGAATCGGCCGGGATCGGGCCTCCCCTTTCCATAGAATTTCGCCGCTGTCCGCGTCAAGGAGGAGGGGGCGGGCGCTTTTGGCTTCCGGCGTCGTTGCTCGTCGCTTACATACCTGCGGGCATGCGCGCTCCCCGCGCCTAGCCGGAGGCCGAAATCGATCGCCCGAATGTCAAGGGATTTATGGTTCACTACACCTGGCCCGGATTCCCCAGTTGGGCGCGTGGGACCGAGATGCAAGAGGCCGAGGCCAGTTCAACGCGGAATTTGGAGAGCGTACCCGCTGCGGCATGACCAAGCGTCACCACGAGGAAATGCCGCTTCCACTCCCTGTCAGGAAACCGTGCGGTCGAGACATTTCGCACAGAAAAGTCCCGGCATCTTGCGTCGAATCCAGCGATCCAGACGGGGAATTCGGGCTAGGATACTCGGGCAGGCCTCAAAGCACCGCACGGCTGGGGACTTTCCCGATCTATCCCCAGCCGTGCGGACCGGCGTTCAACACCGGCGGATTCTTTCCAGCGCCGCAAGCTCGCCCCGCGGCCTACGCATTCATTCGTTCCTTCCGGGGAGACACAGACGCGGCGACCCGGCCAGGACGCTCACTCTCTCGCGGATTCGCTTGGGAACGGCCTTCCCATTACGAGCGGGCCGCTTCAACGCTACCGGTAGGCCTTCCGGGCGACGGCTTCGATGTCTTCGAGGACGCGGTCCAGGCTCGCCTGATCACGGACGTAGTCGAGCGCTCCCTTCCAGAAGGCCTTCTGGACCTCGGCCGGCATCTGGTCGTCGGCGTCGAAGCGGAAGACCTTGGCGTTCGACAGCTGCAAGGCGATCCGCGCGGAGACCCAGTCGGGATAGCTGTGGAGCCTGACCTTCCGGTTGACGGCCGTGAAGCCCCCGCGCTCGACCCAGATCTCCTGAGCCTCGGCCGAGGCGAGATAGTTGATGAACGAGCGCGTGGTCGCGTTGTCCTTGAACACGACGACCACGTCCGCCCCGCCGGTCACGGCCCCGCTGTATGCGGGGTTCAAGGCCGGGAACGGGATGAAGGAATAGTCCTTCGCCGGCATCAGGCCGGAGAACCGCTCGGTGATGAATTTCTTGGTAAAGCTCCCGAGGAAGTAGAGATACGCCTTCGGTGGCTTCCGGAAGACCCGGTACGCCGCTTCCCGGAAGCCGGTGGTCAATATCCCGGAAGCGCCTCCCGCCACGTATCCCTCGCCGTGCGCGATCCGCCCGAAATTCTCCCACGCCGAGCGCACGGCTTCGTCGGTCCAGGGGATCTCATGCGCGACCCACGCGTCGTATTTCTCCGGGCCGTACTCCTTGAGCAGGATCTCGCCGATCCAGTCGGTGGCCGGCCAGCCGCTCGCATCCCCGCTTTCCAGGCCCAGGGCCCAGGGGGTCTTGCCCTCCTCGTGGATCCTTTCCGACACCGCCAGGAGGCTCTTCCAGGTCCGCGGGATCGGCCACTGGTGGTCGGAGAACTGCTGGGGGCTGTACCAAAGCGTGCTCTTGTTGGCGGCCTTGTAGAAGACGCCGTAGAGGCTGCCCTCCACCGATCCCAGCTCGATCCAGGTCCGCGCGTACTCCGCCTCGAAATGCGTCATATCCAGCATCCCGTCGAGGGGGACGAGCTTCTTCGTCTTCGCCAGCTGGACCATGAGGCCGGGATTGGGCAGGATGGCGACGTCGGGCGCGTCGCCCTTCGCCGCCCGAGCCGTCAAGACGGCCGACAGGTCCCGGCTGCCCTCGAAACGCATCTTGCCGCCCGTCTCCTTTTCCCACGGCTTCACCACGGCCCGGAAGCTGCGCAGCTCCTCGCCTTTCCAGACGCCCAGGACGTTGACCTTCCCCAGCTTGTCCGGCGCCGCATGACCGGCCCCGGCTCCCCCGGCCAGAAGCAGGAGCGCGCTCAAGACGATCGCGTACCCACGGGTTTCGGATGTCATATGGCGGCCTCCTCCGGAAACTGCGCCTTATACTATCTAGTATTCCTCTCGAGCCCCGCCTGAACCTCCTGGAACTCGTCCTCCAGCCCGCTGAGGAGCCCCTCGACCTCGGAGACGGCGCCCGACTTGGCGATCGCCTCGATCCGGGCGCAGAGCCGGCGCAGACGCCTCGCGCCAATGCTGCCGCTCGCGCCCTTGAGCTGGTGGCTCTCGAAAGCGAGCTTATGGGAATCGCCCGCCGAGACGGCTCCGCGCATCGCCGCGATCCGCTTCGGGGCGTCCTCCAGGAAGACGCCGGCCACCTCGCTCACATCGCCGGCGACCTCGCGCAGATCGTCCACGACGGAACGGTCCAGCGGATCCTCCCAGCGCGCCAGCGCCGCCGACAGGTCCTTGAACCGGACCGGCTTGGAGACGTAGTCGTCCATCCCGGCCGCCAGACACTTCTCGCGGTCCCCTTTCAGCGCGTGCGCCGTCATGGCGATGATGGGGACGCGATCCTGGGCCCCCTCGCGGCGGCGGATCTCCGCGGTCGCCTGATAGCCGTCCATCTCCGGCATCTCGCAGTCCATGAGCACCAGGTCATAGGAGCCCTTCTCGAACGCGCGGAGCGCCTCCAGGCCGTTGGCCGCCGCGTCGGCCTGGTACCCCAGCCTGTCGAGCTGGATCAGGGCTACTTTCCGGTTCACGGGGTTATCCTCGACGAGAAGCACGCGAAGACGCTGTCTGCGTCGCGCGCGCCATCGAGGAGGTGCGGGCGCCGGCCCCGCGGGCTCCCGCCCGCCCTTGCCCAGGACCAAGGCGAGACAGGCGAGAAGCTCCGCCGACCGGACCGGCTTGTAGAGCCAGCCCACGATCCCGGCCTCGCGCGCCTGGTCCGCGGGAAGCGACTGCCCCAGCGAGGTCATCACCACGATCGGAACGTCCGCCAAGGCCGGGTCCCGGCGCACCTCCCGCGCCAGGTCCGCGCCGTCCGTCTCCGGCATCCGCATGTCCGTGAGCAGGAGACGGTGCGGGTCCGGTCCCGCCGCCTCCCGCCGCAGCCTGTCCAGCGCCTCGGGGGCTCCCGCGGCCACATCCGGCCGCATCCCCCAGCCCGAGAGCCGCTCGCGCATGATCTCGCGGTTGGCCGCGTTGTCGTCGACCACGAGCACCCGCGCGCCCGAGAAATCCGGCTTGCGCGCGGCCTCGGCGGAGCCCTCGCCCGGCGCCTTCTCGAAAGGAACCCGGCACCAGAAGGTCGAGCCGATGCCCGGAGAACTCTCGACCCCGAACTCTCCTCCCATCCGCTCGATGATCTGCCGCGAGATGGCCAGCCCGAGACCCGTCCCGCCGAACCTCCTGGTGGTCGAGGCGTCCGCCTGGGTGAAGGCCTCGAACAGGCGGGCCTGCGTCTCGGGCTCGATCCCGAGGCCCGTATCCGCCACCGCCAGCCGCAGCATCGCGCGCCGCTCGTCCTCCTCTTCCTTGGACGCGAGCAGGACCACCTGGCCCTTCTCCGTGAACTTCACGGCGTTGCCCAGGAAATTCATCAGGATCTGGCGCAGCCGGCCCGAATCCCCGCGCAGGGCGCTCGGCACGTCGTCGGGCATGGCGAGCAGCACCTCCAGCCCCTTCGCGTGGGCCTGGAACGAGCAGAGCTGGGCCGCCTCCTCTAAGAGCAAGCGAAGGTCGAACTCGACGCTTTCCAGCTGGAGCTTCCCGACCTCGAGCTTGGAGAAGTCCAGGACGTCGTTGATCAAGGACAGCAGCACCTCGCCGGAATCGTGGACCGTGGACGCGTATTCCCGCTGCTGGTGCTTGAGCGGGGTATCCAAGAGCAGGTCGCTCATGCCGATGATGGCGTTGAGGGGCGTGCGAAGCTCGTGGCTCATCTTGGCCAGGAACTGGGCCTTGGCCTTGGCCGCCGCCAGGGCCTGGTCCCGGGCCTTGGCCAGCTCGGCCTCCATGCGCTTGCGCTCGGTGATGTCCTGCGCGACCTTGACGAAATGAGTGATATTCCCGTCCTCGTCCTTGATCGGAGCGATCGAGGCCAGCTCCCAGTAGGACCCGCCGGACTTGGTCTTGTTCGGGAACTCTCCCCGCCATACCGTGCCGGACCTGATGGCGGCCCACATCCGCCCCTGCTCCTCGGCGGACTGCTCGCCCAGCTCCCCCGCGCCCCGCCCGAGCACGTCCTCGGGCGCGTATCCGGCCACCGAGGAGAACGCCGGATTGACGTATTCGATCTTGCCCTCGGGATCGGTGATCATCACGATGTTCGGGCTGTGCTCGACGGCGAGCGACAGCTGGCGCAGCTTCTGCTCCGCCCGCTTGCGCTCCGTGATGTCCCAGAAGATGCCCAGCACCCCGACGACGACGCCCGAGTCGTCCTTGATCGGCGTCTTTACGGTCTGGATGATCGCCCGCCGGCCGTCCTCTATGTACTCCTCCTCCAGATCCTCGATCCTGCCCGACTCCATGATCCTCTTGTCGTCGGTCCTGTATTTCTCGGCGAGCTCCCGGGGGAAGAACTCGTAGTCCGTCCTTCCCAGGATCTCCTCGGGACGGATCTTCAGGTCGCGCGCGTACCTCTCATTGCAGGACAGGTAGACGGAATTTTCGTCCTTCAGGAAAACCTTCTGCGGCAGGTTGTCCACGAGCGTCCTGTAACCGGCCTCGCCCTTCCTGAGAGCGTCCTCCACTCGCCGGCGCTGCGCGATCTTCCCCAACCGCTCCGCGATAGCGTTGAGCAGCCTCCGCTCCTCCTTGAGAAAGGGGCCTTCGTAGCGCCGCGGCCGTTTCTCGAGGTAATACACCTCGACGGAGCCGAACCGCGCGCCGCGCGCCTGGAGGTCCGCGGTTTGTTTCCAGGGACTCTCGCGGAAGTTCCTCGTCCTGAACTCCCGGCCCTCCAAAGTGATGCGCGCGCAGGTGACCTCCGGATACTGCCACGAACGGAGGATGAGCTCCGCGGTCTCCTGGAGGAACTCCTCCAACGAGATATCCGCCCTCTCGGACAGAGCCGAGATCCCGTAGAGGCAGTTCAGCTCCTTGACCCGTTCGCCGAGCTCATACGTCCGCTTCCGCAACTCGGCCTCCGCGCGCTTCTGCTCCGTGACGTCTCTGAAAATGGCCCGGGTGTGCGTGGGCTTGCCGCTTTCCATGTGGCAGTTCGCGCTCCCGGAAAGGAATACCTTGCCCCCGCCCTTGGCGAGGAACACCGCCTCCATGTCTTGGACGTACTCCCCGGACATCACCCTTTTAAAGACGTCCTGGCAATGCGCGAAACTCTCCGGGGCGATGATGTCGAAGAGGTTGAGCCGCGCGACATCATCCTCGTCGTAGCCCAGGGCCCGGCGCCAGGCCCGGTTCACGTACCGGAAACTCCCGTCGGGAGCGACGCTTTGGATGAGCTCGGGCACGTTGTCCACGAAGTCCTGCAGGTCCCGGACCCGCCGGAGCGTCCCGGCGGCCGGATCATGAGCCCCGGAAGCGCGCAGCTCCGCCTCGGCGATCCGGGCCAGGTCGCGCAGCGCGCCGAGATCCCCTTTCCCCAGCCGTCTGGGCTTCCGGTCCGCGATCGCCAGAGCGCCGACCCGGCTTCCGTCCGATGTGGAAAGCGGGCATGCCGCCACGAACCGGACGCGCGGCCCTCCGGCCACCAGGGGATGCTCGGAGAACTTCGGGTCCTTGCGGGCGTCCACGAGAGAGAATACCCCGCTCTTCCGGACGACCCGCGCGCCGAACGAGACTTCCCGCGGGACGGACCGCAGGCGCAGTCCCTGCCGGGACTTGAACCACTCGCGGTCGGCGTCCACCAGGGAGATGTAGGCCACCGAGGTCCCGAAATGCCGCCGGGCGATCCGCGTGATGCGGTCGAAACGCTCCTCCGGCGGCGTATCGAGCAGCCCCGACTCGGCCGCGGCCGCGAGCCTGGCCTTTTCGCTGCCCGCTCTTCCCGCTCTCATGTCCTTGATGTAGTGTAAGAAGTTACGTCCCCGCTTGTCATCAAGCGCCGCCGCCAACCGTGCGGATGACGTTCTATTTTGGCATTAAAGTCGCGAGAACGCCGCCGGGATTTCCGGAAGGTGGAGATGCCGAGCAGAGCGCCCCGCCGACGAACGGACGGCGGACGGCGGTATTCCTCCGCGCCTCAGTTCAAACGATTGTCGACGAACTTGCCGTTCTTGTAGGCGAGCTTGCCGTCGACGGAGAGCCTCCCGCCCTTGCGCATGTCGCAGAGCATGTCCCAGTGGAGCGAGGACCTGTTCTTCGAGCCGGTCTCGGGGAACCCGGCGCCGATGGCGAGGTGGACCGTGCCCCCGATCTTTTCGTCGAAGAGCATGTTGCGCGTGAAGGTCTGGATCCCGTGGTTCGTCCCGACGGCCAGCTCGCCCACGAACGGCGCGCCCGCGTCGGTCTTCAGAAGCTGGTGCAGCAGTCCCTCTCCCTTCGCGGCCCGGGCCTTGACCACCTTGCCGTCCTTGAACTCCAGGTAGATGTCGTCGACCTCTTTGGACATATAGATCCCCGGGAAAGAGAACCGGATATGCCCGTTGATGCTCGTCTCGACCGGGCCGGTGAAGACCTCTCCGTCGGGCAGGTTTACTTTGCCGTCGCAGTTCACCCACCTGCGCCCTTTGACGCTCGCCCTGAGATCGGTGCCCGGGGCCATGATATGGATCTCTTTGGCCCTGTTGAGGAAAGCCGCCACCTTCTCCTGCTTCCGGGACATCTTCTTCCAGAGGGCCACGGGATCCGGCTTATCGCAGAAGCACGCGCCATAGACGAAATCCTCGTACTCCTCGAGCGCCATCCCCGCCTCCTGGGCGAGCGGGTTGGTGGGGAATATGCTGCCGCACCAGCTGACCTTGTTCTCCCCCATCCGCTTGAAGAACTTCTCGCGGATCTTCTTGACCCCCTGCATGGACGCCTTCAGCTTCTGGGGCGGGAGGCTGTTGAGCTCCCGGGTGTTCGTCTCGCCGAAGAGCGTCAGGTTCTTGTCGTAGTCCCCGAGGAACGTCTTCATCAGAAGCGGCGTCCGCTTCAGCTGGTCGGGACCGGCGTTCTCCAGGAAGACCCTCTTGATCTCGGGCAGATTGGTGTAGACGTCGACCATGGCGCCCTTGCGCGCGGCAAGGCGCGTCACCTCTTTCATGAGGGGCTGCGCCACGACCGCGCCCTGGATCGCCAGATAATCGCCCTTCTTGATCCCAAGCGAATATTCGACAAGTATCTTCGCGAGTCTTATCAGCCTGATGTCAGCCATATCCGCCTCCAGAAACGGGGTGTATACTTGAAACTATACCAGAAAATGCCGGGCCCGCAAACCACCCGCCACCTTGAGCGCCCCTCCCGGCGGCCCCTCCCGGCGGCCTTGAGCCCCGCGCTCCGGACAATGTACAATTTCCCGTGGCGCCGTCCGCCGAAGCCTGCGACGGCTCGGACAACGAATGCGACGGCGAGGCCGGCCGGTCGGACTGCGGACACAAGAAGAGGTAGTCTCTGCGCAGCTCACGCCTCGTCAAGATAAGCAAGTACCTGAGCAGGCACCTGAGGCATCACCCGGAGCGCCTGGGGCTCCGTCTGGCTCCGGGCGGCTGGGTGGAACTCAAGGCCTTGCTCGATGCCTGTAAGCGCCACGATTTCCCTCTCACCGGGCGGGACGTCGAGGGAGTGGTCGTCGACGGGGATAAGCCTAGGCTCTCCCTGTCGATGGACGGCAGGCATATCAGGGCCAACTACGGCCACTCGGCGCCGGTGGACCTCCAATACGAGCCCGCGCGCCCTCCTTCGACGCTCTTCCATGGAACCGCGCAGTCCAGCGTGGCCTCGATCCTGGCGCACGGCATCAAGCCCATGCGCAGGCAGTACGTGCATCTCTCACCGGATACGAAGACCGCCCGCAGTGTCGGACGCAGGCGCGGCACACCGGCGGTGCTGAGGGTGGACTCCGGGGGGATGTTCAAGGACCGCTACCGATTCTTCAACGCGAGCGGGACCTGGCTCACCGGCGAAGTCCCCGCGAAGTACATCCGCCCCGCCTAATCAAGAAAGACGTAGCGCAGCACGAACAACGTCGCCATGACCCAGACCAGGGGGCTGGCGTCCCGCGGCCGGCCGGCGGCGGCCTTGAGGATCGGATAGGAGATGAACCCGATCGCGATGCCCTCGGCGATGCTGAACGTGAAGGGGATGCATACGATCGTCAGGAAGGCGGGCATGGACTCGGTGAAGTCCTTCCAGTCGATGCGCCGCAGGCCCTCCACCATGAAGGCTCCGACGAGGATCAACGCCGGGGCCGTGATGGGATGGATCATGTGGCCGCCCGCGATCTCAACGCCCCCGCTGATCATGCGCACCAGCGGGAACGCGAAGAGCGCCGCCAGGAACAAGCCTCCGACCGTCACGGCGGTGAGCCCCGTCCTGCCTCCCACCCTTACCCCCGTGCTGCTCTCGATGTAGCTCGAGACCGTGGAGGTCCCCAGACACGCGCCCACGGTGGTGGCCACGGCGTCCGCCATGAGCGCCCGGGAGGCCCGGGGGAGCTTGCCGTCCTTGAGGAGGTCCGCCTGAATGCTCACGCCGAGGAGGGTGCCCACGGTATCGAAGAGGGTCATGTAGAGGAATACGATGATCAGGGAGAGGTACTCCCAGCGCCACAGCCCCGCGAGATCGAACTTCAGGAACGTCGGGGACAGCGAGGGAGGCGCGCTGACGAGCCCCTCGTAGACGACCAGGCCGCAGGCCCAGGCCGCGACTCCAGTGGCCAGGATCCCGATGAGCACGGCGCCCTTCACCCGCCGGGCCGTCAAGACGGCCATCAGCGTGAAGCCCGCCAAGGAGAGGGCCACGGGAAGGCTCGTGACGGGCCCCAGCTTCGGGGCGGCCTCGGTGAACACCACCACTCCGGCCTCTTTCAAGCCGATCAGCGTGACGAAGAAGCCTATCCCCACCGCGATCCCGTACTTGAGCCCCTCCGGCACGGAGTTCACGATCATCTCGCGCACCTGGGTCAGCGTCAGGGCCAAGAAAAGCACGCCCGACAGGAATACCAGCCCCAGGGCCTTCTCCCAGGGTATCCCCATACCCAGGATCACCGTGTAGGCGAAGAAGAAGTTCTCGCCCATCAGCGGGGCCTGGGCGATGGGATAGTTGGCCAGGATGCCCATCAGAAAGCACGCCAAGGCGCTGGAGAGGCACGTGGCCACCAGGACCGCCCCCTTGTCCATCCCGGCCGCTCCCAAGACCTGGGGCTGGACGAAGATGATATAGGCCATGGTCATGAACGTGGTCAGCCCCGCGGCCAGCTCCGTGCGGACGTTCGTGTTCCGCTCCTCGAGCTCGAAAAAACGGCTGATCGCTGCGGTCATGGGCACGCCTCCGGACTGCGATGCGTCGGTCCAGCATAATACAAAACCGTGCGACGAGAAGCTGAGCTATGGCCGCGTTTTTTTAATATACTGGCCATCAGCTATGGACCTGCCCAAAGCCATCCGAGACCTATACTATCCTCCCATCTGCGACTTCAAGGACCTGGCCGAGAAGACGACGGACCCGGCCAAGAAGGTCTACGACCTGAGCCAGGCCGTACCCGACTACCCCCCTCCCGAAGAGATCCGCCTCGCTCTCAAGAGGTTCCTGAACACGGACGACTACTCGCACTACACCGCGGACGAGGGCACGCGAGAGCTCAGAGAGGCCATCGCCCAGGAGCTAGGAAGGCTCTACGCCCGCCCCCCCGCGGCGGAGAGCATCTGCCTCACGGCCGGAGCCAATAACGCGTTCTTCTCCGTCCTGAACACCCTGGCCGAGGCGGGCGACGAGATCGTATTCCTGGCGCCTTACTATTTCAACTACTACATGGCGGCGGTCATCCGCGGCCTCAAGCCGGTGGAGATCGTGCGGGACCCCGCGGCCGGCTTCCCCCTGCCCTTGGCTGAGATCGAGAGGGCCCTGGGCCCCAGAACCCGGGCCGTCGTCCTGGTCAATCCCTGCAACCCCACCGGGAGGTCCAGCGCTCAGGAGGAGGTCGACGCCCTCTTCGCGCTGTGCCGCGAGCGCGGGGTCGTCCTCATCTCCGACGAGGTCTACAACTACTTCCACGACGCCTATCCTCGGCCCGCCTCGGTACTGAACATCGAGGGCTTCGAGGAGCACGCGGTCGCCGTCCATTCCTACTCCAAGACCTTCAGCCTGACGGGCTTGCGCGTGGGCTTCGTAGCGGCCTCCACGCGGTTCCTCCGCGAGTTCATGAAGGTCCACGACACCAACGTCATCTGCGCCCCGAGCATAGGCCAGGCCGCGGCGCTCGGGGGCTTGCGCGCCTCCAGGGCCTGGCTCGAGGGGAAGATCGAGATGATGCGCGCCCGGCTGAAGGCCTTCCAAGACGCTTTCGCGAGCCGGCCATCGCGCTTCCGCCTGCGCGCCGCCGGCGCCTTCTTCGTCTACCTGGAGTCCGACATGTGCGCCTCGGCCGACGAGATCTGCCGCGGCTTCCTCCGGAAAGAGAACATCATCATGCTGCCGGGGACCTTCTTCGGTCCCGGACAAGAGCGCTGCGTCCGGTTAGCCCTGGGAAACGTGTCGGCGGAGGAGATCCCCGCGGTCGTGGACAAGATGCACGCATTCGGCGCCGGGGCCGAAAGGTCCTGAAGCGCGCGATCTCGGCCCACGGCCCGAGCGGAGGATCCAAAGGGTTGCCCTTCATGACGCGCTCTCTCTTCCTAGCCGCGGCCGTCATCGGCGCTCTCTCGGCACGGAGTCCTTCCTGGGCCGGCGCCGACGCCGCTCCCGCATCCACCACCACCTTCTCGTCGGTCCTGATCGAAGGCGCGCCTTCGCTCCCGCGGTCCAGAGTGGACGCGGCGGTCGCGGTCCACGCGGGCGATCCCTACGAACCCGCCAAGGTGGACTTCGCGACCGAGAGCCTCCTCTCTCTTCTGCAGAACAGCGGATACCTGGAGGCCTCGGTGGAGAGCCGGGTGGTCCGGCGGGAGGGAGCGTTCGAGCTGACGCTCCGGTCGACGGAAGGCCCCCTCTACCGCTTCGGGGAGACACGCATCGAAGGGCTCAGCGCCGTCAAGGAGAAGCATGTCCGCAGGGAACTGCCCTACCGCCCGGGCGACCCGTACGAGAGGCCGCTCCTCTTCACGGCCCAGAGCCGTCTCTACGGCCTCGGCTTCTTCGAGGACCTGAGCATCCGCGCCTCCACGACGGCGGCGAAAACGGCGGAGGTCCTCATCGGGCTTCAAGAGAAGCCGATGAAGTCGGTCAACACCGGCGTCGGTTACGGGTCCGAAGAGCAGGAGCGCTTCTCGGCCCGGCTCACGCACGGCAACTTCCTGGGACGCGCCTACCGGACCGAGTTCGGCGCCCTCTACTCCCGCATCTGGCTGGAGTACCGCGGCGAGTTCGTCAACCGCCACCTCCTCGGAACCGATATCGAGAACCGCCTTCAGGCCTCCTGGCGCAGGGAAGACCGCCGCGGCTACGACATCGAAAGGGCCGGGGGGCAGTGCAGCCTGGGCCGGGCGCTGCCTTACCGGCTCCGGGGGACCTTCCTGTACAAGCTCCAGCGCTCGGCGCTCTTCAACCTGAACCCGGAAACCGCCGCGTCCGCGCGGCGTCACGACCTGGCCAGCTCCGTCGCCCTGCTCGCCAACCGGGACACGACCGACGATCCCTTCTTCCCGACCAAGGGGGCTCTCCTGCAGGGACGCATCGAGCGCTCCGGCGGCGTGCTGGGCGGCGACGTCCACCTCAACCGGGCGAGCCTGGAAGCGTCCCGTTACTGGACGCCATGGAAGAGGCTCACCGCCGCCTTCTCGGCTCGCGCCGGAGTCGTACGTCAGTTCGGACGCGCGTCGGAGGTCCCGGTCTACGAGCGCTTCTTCATGGGGGGCGCGAACACGGTCCGCGGCTACCGCGAGCGCGGCGTGGGGCCCGTGGACAGCCTGGGCGCGCCCCTGGGCGGGAACGTGATGACGGGCGCCAACGCGGAGCTGCGCTTCCCCCTCGCATGGCGGTTCTGGGGGGCGGTGTTCGTGGACGGCGGCCAAGTAGCCGCGCACGAGGACCTCGCGGTCCCGGGCCAGTGGCGCTACGGGACGGGCTTCGGGCTGCGCCTGAGGACGCCGGTCGGCCCGCTGCGGCTGGACGCGGGCTACAAGCTCAGCCGGCAGCCCGCCGACGGCTCGGACTGGCGCGTCCACTTCAGCCTGGGGGAGGCCTTCTGATGGGCCGCAAGCCCCTTCACTTTGCGCTCCTCGCGGCGGCGATGGCGGCCGTCGCCGGGCCGGCGACCGCGGCGCTCAGGATTCCGGGACCGTTCGTCGAAAAAGCGGCCTCCTGGCTCGAGGCCCGGACGGGCGTGCGCGTGGAAGTCGGCGGCGTATCGGGAAGCCCCGCCGAAGGCCTCGTGCTCCACGACGTCGAGCTGAGCTGGCCCGCAGGCGTCCTCGCGGTTCCCCGCTTGGCCATGAAGGTAGACGCGAAGTCTTTGTTGCGCAAGCGCGTGATCGTGACATCGCTGGCGCTGACCCGGCCGACCCTGCGGCTCAAACCGCCCGGGGAAACATCCCTGCCGGATTCTTCCGCGCGCAAGAAGCCGGCCTGGATCATATCCCTCCTCCGAGCCAGCATCCAGGAGGGGGCCATCATATGGGAGCCCCCTTCCGCGATCCTGCCCGGCCGGATCGAACGTCTGGACGCCCGCCTGCGCGTGGACGAAGAGCGCGTTCACCTCGAATCAGCCACGTGGCGCATGGCGGGGCGGGAGATGAATGCCACAGGCACGGTCGGTTTTGCCCCTCTCTCCGTGAACACGACCCTGCGCTGGGACCGCGACATCGAGGGGTCCTTCCGGTGGACCCGCGATGCGGAAGGCTGGAAGGCCAACGCCGAGATCAAGAAGCGACGGAAACCGTCGCTCTCTGTCGCCGCCCGCTCGGACAAGGAGAACGCCTGGCATTTCCAGGGGAACCTGGCCCGGCTGGACCCGGCCGACTTGATGATCGCCCTGCCTTTCCGGATCGCGCCCGTCTCCGGCGACCTCCAGGCAAAGGGCGGCGGTCCCGGTCCGGGAGGAATATCCGCGGGCCTGTTCGATCTGCAAGAGGAGGGAGGCCTCCGCCTCCAGGCGAAGGGACATACGGCGGAGGGAAGAACGGACTGGCGCGTGGAGCTCTCCACGGCGGGAGCCTCCGCCTCCTCCCTAGGCTCCTTCGAGTCCGGCGTCGTTCGGGCGACCTGGACGCTGGAGGCGGACGCGGCCGCGATCCGACGCCTGGCCGGGACCTGGGCGGCGGGGATGCGGGCCGCGGGATCGGTCTCCGGAACGTGGCCGGCCTTGCGATGGCGGGCCGAAGGCCGGATGGAAGGCCTGGACCACGAAACCATCCGCCTCTCCAGCGCGGCATTCACCGCCGCGGGCCGCGGCTTGCGGCCGGCCGTCATGGACGTGCGGGTGGTCGCGGCGGGACTGCGCGCCGGGGCGGTCTCCCTGGATGAGGCGCGGGTATCCCTCTCAGGCTCGACCTCCTCGCACACGACCGATTGGGAGGCGGCGGTCTCCGGCGGTACTTTGGCGGCGAGAGGGAGCGGCGCGCTCGCCGGCGGCGTCTGGACCGTGCGTTGGAAAGAGCTTCAAGCATACGCGGGGCGGGTATACCGCAGCTCGACGCCGTTCAAGACCGAGATCGGGTCCGGCGCCTGGTCGGTCTCGAGCCTCGCGGTCTCGGATGGGAAGGCGCGGCTCGCGGTCGACGCGGCCGCGAGGGGGACCATCTTCGAGCGCCTCCGGATGACCGCGTCCGGCTTCGACCCCGCCTTTCTGCGGCACATAGGCGTCCGCACGGTCCCATTGGACGGAGAGGTGGACGCCGCGATCGAGCTGAAAGGCGCGCTGTCCGCGCCGTCGGGGAAGGCGGCCTTCCGGCTCCGAGACGGGCATTGGCGGAGACGGCCGCTGGGCGACATTTCTGGCAGGCTCTCCTCCGACGGGAAGACCCTGCGCGTCGAGACTCTGCTCTGGGAATCCGGAGGGGGAACGCTGACCCTCCGCGGCACGGCGCCGCTGGCTTTCGGCGGGGGCGAGACCCCCGACTTCCTCGTGGACCTGGAAGCGGACGGGTTCGATCCCGCTCCCCTGGCCGCTTGGTCCGACGCGATCGTTCCGGAGTCAAGCCGGCTCTCGGGGCGGATGCGCGTCGGCCGGCGCGCCGGCGCGCCGTTCTGCGACGGCGAGGCGGCTCTGCGCGCGGAAGCCGTCCGCATCCCCGCGGCCGGGATAACGCTGACCGGCGTGACCCTAAGCGCCGTTGGAGAAGGACGACCGGCCCTGTCGTTGCGGGGATCGGCGGTCCCTCTGGGACAGGAGCCGCCGCTGGCCGGCCTGCTGCGGCGCGTCGCCCGAAGGCTCTCCGGGATATTCGAACGGAAGATAGAGGAGCCGCGCGGGACCCTGACGCTGTCCGGCGAGGCCGGGCTGGACGGGCCTGATCTACTCGTCTCGGCGCGGAACCTTCCTTTCCGCTCCGAGGCCGGCCTCTCGGGAGAGGCGGACCTCGACGTCGGCCTGAAAGGAGCCTGGAAAGCCCTCCGGGTGGGAGGGACGATCGCGCTCTCCGAGGCCGAATTCATGCCGCCCCCCAAGAAGCCCGAGGCTCCGGCCTCCCCGCGCGCCCCCGCGCGCGGGGCCCGGGAGTTGAAGGCTTCCGCGCGGGCGGAGATGTCCCCGCTGCAGCTCGACCTGCGCGTGCGCTTCGACAGGAACGCCTGGTTCCGGCAGGGCGCGAGCGACATAGAGACCAAAGGCGAGCTCCTCGTGAAGAAAGAGCAAAGCGAGCCCGCCCGGATCCTGGGCGCGGTGCGGACCCTGCAGGGCCGCTACGTCATCTACGGCCGGCCGTTCGATATCCGGGAAGGGCGCGCCGAGTTCTCGGGCGCGGCTCCCCCGGATCCCACCATCGACGTCCGAGCCGTCTACGTGGACCAGGGCACGCGGGCCAAGGTCTTCCTTGACCTGAGCGGCACGGCCAGCCGGCCCGTCGTGTCTCTGAGCTCGGAGCCCCCCATGGAGCAGCGCGACATCATCTCCATGCTCACCCTGGGAAAGCCCGTCTACGATCTGGGATCGGAGAGCGACTCCAAGAAGAAGCGGGAGGAAGCGGCCCGGCTGTTCACCGAGTACGTCTCCCGGAGCCTCCATCGGCACGTCATCCGCAAGGCCAAGATCGACACCTTCCAGGTGCGTGCCAGGGGGGCGCGGGAAGCGGACGTGACCGCCGGGAAGTATCTCACGAAGCGGCTCTTCGTGACCTACGGCCAGACGCTGGGACCCGCGGGGCAGAGGCGCGTCGAGGCGCGTTACACGCTCTCGCCCCGCTGGAGCCTGGAGGGCCGCGACTCGAGCGACGGCACGTACGTCATCGACATCCTGCTCAACTTCGCCTTCCGGTGATCGCGGCGCGCGCTCATCCGATGAGCCGGCTCCGGAACAGGAACGCGAAGCCCAGGAAGGCGAAGAAACCGACGACGTCCGTCACCGTGGTAAGGATGATGCCCGAGGATTGGGCCGGGTCGAAGCCGAGCCTCTTCATGGCCAGCGGTATGACCGCGCCCGCGGCCCCCGCCGCGACCAGGTTCACGATCATGGCGAGCCCCACGACGAGCCCCAGAAACAGGTTCCCCTTCCACAGCCACGCCACGCCTGCGGTCACCACGCCCGTGACCAGGCCGGTGATCGCGCCCACCCCCGACTCCCTGACGATCGCGCGCCAAGCGTCCCGGGGCCGGATCTCCCGCATGATGAGGCCGCGCAGGACCACGGACAGCGTCTGGGTCCCGGCGTTGCCCCCCTGCCCCGCGATGATCGGCAGGAACACCGCGAGCACGGCCAGCTGGCTGATCAGTCCCTCGAAGAGGGCCACCACCGCCCCGGCCATGAAGGCCGTAACGAGGTTCACATGGAGCCACGGCAGCCTTCGCGCCAGCTTGAACGAGACCGGAGAGAACGGCCTCTCGTCCGCGCTCCCGCCGAACATGAGCTGGATGTCCTCGCCGGCCTCCTCCTGGCTGGACTCCAGGAGCTCGGCCATGCGCACCGAGCCGAGGATCCGTCCGTCCGCGTCCACCACCGGCACCGAGAGGTAGCGTCTCTCCTTGGCCAGCTGGACCAAATCCTCGCGGTCCGTGAAGCCGGATACGGCCTTGACCCCCGGGCTCATCACGCTCTCGATCGGCGCGCCCGAATCCGCGAAGAGCAGGTCCCGCATCACCAGGACCCCCTTGAGCTTCCGGTCCTCATCGACGACGTAGGCGTACGTCGGCGACGAGCCCTTCCTGACGGCCGCGCGCAGCCTCTGGATGACTTCGCGCACCTTGGTCCCCTGGATGAAGGACACGACGTCGGTGCTCATGAGCCTGCCCGCGCTCCCTTCCGGATAGGCCAACAGCTCCTGAAGCGCGATCTTCCTCTGCTCGGAAAGAGCGCCCAGCACCGTCTGACGGACCCCGTTCTCCATGGAGCGGAAGGCATCGACCGCGGCTTCGGGCTCGACACTCTCCAGGACCGCGGCGACACTGTCCGGCCGCAAGGCGCTCAGCATCCTGCCCGCGAAGGCGGGCTGGAGGTGCTTGAAGAGGCGGCGCGCGGAGGACGGCGGCAAGGCGGCCAGCATGGCTCCCGCATCATTGATGTCGAGGCCCTCTAGGAAGAACGCGGCCCGTCTAGGATCGGCTTCGATCAGCTGCCGGACGGCGGCAACGGCCAACGTGCGCGTGGGCATATGGATCCTCCCTGATAATCATCCCGCTCCGAAGGCGTCCTGCCTGCACTACGGAGCCTCGGTGAAGAAGTTCCCGACGGGCGGACAACGGACGAGCCGGCCCAACCACGGGCCCGTCAATCGGGCTTCTCGTGCGAGCGCTCCTCGCCTGCGGCTTGAGCCCTGGGCTGCGCGGCTTGGGCGCCGACCATGCCCCCGGAGAGGATCAGGCGCAGCGCCTCCTCCACGCCCATCCTCAGAAGGACCACGTCCCTACGGGGGACGACGAGGAGAAAGCCCGAGGTGGGATTGGGCGAGGTCGGACAGAACACGTGCACGGAGTCCTCGCCCATGGCTTCCCGGACGGACCCGGAAGCGGCCCCGGTCACGAAGCACAGGCTGCGCATGCCCCTGCGCGGGAACTCGATGAGGGCCGGCTGCCCGAAGGCATGGGGCTTCTTGGCCAGCAGAAAGTGCAGGATCTGCCGCAAGGGCTCGTATATCTTATTGACCAGCGGCACGCTGGCCAGGAAGCGGTTGCCAAGGTCGATCGCCCTGCGCACGGCGAACAGCCTGCCGAGCGCGCCGACGAGCACGATCACGACCAGGACGACCACCACGCCCAGGCCCGGGACGGGCAGGGGCAGCACGGCGTCCAGCCTGCGCGCCACGAACCGCAGGATCATCCAGGTCGCGCCGATCGGCACGACCACCAGCAGTCCGGCCATGAAATTTTTATAGAGGGCTTTCTTGAACTTCATGAACATCGTATTCCTCCTGCGCCGGAAGGCGCGGGCTCAGGGCTCGCCATAGACCCCGTTCGCCGTCCCCCGGATTCTAACCTTGCGGGAGCGGCTTGGCAACCCTGTGCCCTGCGCCCTGACCGGCAGGCCTGACCGGCAGGCTGACCGGCAGGCCGCTCCGGAACTTCCCGCCGTCAACCGCGTAGTGTAAATATGCACATCGGGAAACAGCGGCGCGCAATGAAGAATCGCCTCGTCGTGATCGCCGTGCTCGCGGCCGCCGTGGCGGGGCAGCAGGCGCTCCCCGGCGGCGATGCCCGAGCCCGCGACGGTGACGCCCGGAGTCCGGCGCCCGCGCCGGACGGCGGCGCCGGACGGAGCCCGGTCAAAGAGCCCGCGCCGATGCCGAACGCGGAGGACTCGGAATTGCGGCGAAGCCTGCGCAAAGAACTTCTCGCCCATATCCGGAATGCCGTCGACGAGGGCAGCGGACTATTCCCCGTCGACGATGGCGCCTTCGATCAGACGTACTTCCTGGAGTTCAAGAGGATCGATCCCGCGGGGATGCGCCGGGTAAGCGCGGACAAGTACATCCTCCGCGCGGAGTTCATGGAGCCCAGCGACCTGGAGCTGGACGACCGTCCCGTCCGCGCGGTGGTGGACTTCACGTTGGCCCGGACGGACGGGGCATGGCGCGTGGCCGACAAGGCGCTCTTCAGCGTGGACGGCGAGGAACGATTCGGCTACGGGGCGGACCACCAAAGGATCCCCTTAAAGCCCGCGGCGCCGTCTTCCGCGCAACCGGCTCCCGATGACCGCCCGCGGGACCGTCCGCCCGTCCCCGTCAAGAAACGCCAGCCGCGCGGCGGCCAGGACCGAGAGCCTCCGCCCCAAGAGGAGGGCAAAGAGGGACCTCCGGAGAGGACGCTGTGAATCAGGGGAGCCGGACCGCGACGTGATTTCAGGGACGGCGGAAGCCGTCGCGCAAGGCCGCATAAGGAGGCGAGGAGGATGCCGATGGAAGAGGTAGCGGCGCGCGGGACGATCCGCGTGGATTATCCGAGGTTCAACGAGATGGTGGCCCCGGGCGACTACACCGTCCGCATCGACTCCCCCGGCGGGAAGCCGGTGGAGGTATCTATCGATGACGGGCCGTGGCAGGACTGCCGGCCTTCCGTGGGCTACTGGTGGTTCGACTGGATGGCGGGGCGGCCCGGAAGGCACAAGCTGGCGGCCCGGATGGCCGGAGGCGGAGACGGCCGATCATGCAGGACTAAGTCGAGGTATTTCCGCGTCGGGACCGTCTCGGATGCCGGGCCGGCGAGAAACAAGAAGGGCGGCCGGCCCGCGCCGCGCCGCAAGCACGGCGCCAGAGCCCCCCTCTGAAGGAGGAGGAGAATCGAGGATGAGGAAGCTTGGAGTGTTGTTCGCGATGTGGGTCTTGATGTCCGCCTCCTGGGGCTGCGCGCGCGGCCCGGCGGAGGAAGCGTACGACGACACGCCGCAGGAGGAGGAGCAGACGGCGGACGAATATGCCGCCGAGGAGGACGAGGGGGCGCAGGAGAAGGACGTGGCCGAAGAGGATCTGGATCGAAAGGATTAGGCCGCGCGGCGCGGGCAGGAGGAGGTGTCGTGTTTCTTCATGACCGCGGCGCCTTGCAGCCCAGGCCCGGAGCCCCGGTGGGATAGAGCACTCCTTCCTTCAGCACGACCGACCCCTCGAACGGATCGCCCGCCAGGCCCAGGTGTCCGTCCAGGTCCGCATAGGCGACGTTCGGCCGGCACAGGGCGAAAGCCAGGCCGGCCGCGATCGCAAGGGCCGACTCGTCCATGCAGCCGACCATCGCCTCGTAGCCCCCGGCCTTGGCCACCGAGTTGATGTTGAGAGCCTCCGTGATGCCGCCGCACTTCATCAGCTTGATGTTCACCATGTCCGCGATGCCCCTGCGGACGAGGCGGAAGGCGTCCCGGAGGTTGATGAGGCTCTCGTCGGCCATCACGGGGATCGAGGCCATCCGGGTCGCGCGCTCCAGCTGGTCGAGGTCCTTGCTCGGCGTGGGCTGCTCGATGAGCTCCAGCTTGACCGGGCGCGTCCGGCGGAGGAACCGCGCCGTCTGCTCGGCCGTATAGCCCTGGTTGGCGTCGAATCGCAGCTCGATCCTGGGCCCCACCGCTTCCCGGATACGGACCAGCCGCTCGACGTCCTGCTCCGCGTCCAGCCCCCCCTTGATCTTCAGCGCCTTGAAGCCGCGGGCCGCCATCTCCAGGGACCTATCGACGGACTCGCGGACGCCCATGATCCCCAGCGTGACGGTGGTCCGGAAGGATGAACGGAACCCGCCCAGGAGCTTCCACAGGGGGAGCCCCGCTTCCTTTCCCAAGATGTCGTGGAGCGCCATGTCGATCGCAGCGCGAGCGGAGGGGAAGGCCTGAAGAGACACCTTGAACCGCTCCATGACCATGACCGGGCGCAGGGGATCGAGCCCTTTCAGGACGGGCGGGGCCGCGTCCCGCAGAGCGGCCAGCGCCTGCTCGACGGTCTCGCCGGTGATGTTCGGGTCCGGCGCCGCGCAGCCGAAGCCCGAGGTCCCCCGGGTGGTCTCGACGCGCAGGAACACGTTTCGAGCCTTGTCGACCTTCTCATAGGCGATCTCGTAGGGCTCGGACAGGGGCATCTCCACGAGCCAGGCCTCGCAGCGGGCGATCCTCATCGCGGCCCCGGCCGGCTCAGTAGCGGCGCTGGCATATCTCTTCGAGGCTCAAGGATTTCAGCTCCTCCACCAGGTTGACCAGGTGGGCGACCATGATCTCCCAGATACGCCGGCCCTTCTCCCGGCTCGCGCGCGTGGGGTCGCCCATCACGCCGCTCTCGGAGATCCTTTTGGTGTGGGCGTGCCAGGAGATGCTGCGCTTCGAGCTGAAGTCGAGATAGCGGCTGGAGAACCTCGGGACGGAGCGCTTGGCCAGGCGCATCCGGACCAGCTCCGGCCGGACCGCCAGGGCCGTGCTGGTCTCGATCTCGCCGGCGTGCACGTCGTTGGGCGTCTCGATCAGCTCGTTGATGTCCACGTCGCTGGTCTCGCCGGTATCGACGCAGACGAAGATGCGGGCGTCGCGGTTGATCATCTGCGCGGCGTAGTTGAGCGCCGGGCTGTTCCCGCCGTGGCCGTTGATGATGACGAGCTTCCGGATGCCGTTGCGGGCCAGGCTCATGCCGACGTCGTAGACGAGGCCGGAGAGCGTGCCGTTCCGGATGCTCACGGTGCCCTTGAATTCGTCGTGGTGATACGAGACGCCGTATGGGATGCCCGGAAGGACCAGGGGCTGGGGCTTGCCGCACGCCTCGGCGACCCGGCTCGCCAGGTAGGCGGCGTCGAATGCGTCGGTGTCGAGCGGCAGGTGCGGCCCGTGCTGCTCGATCGCGCCCACGGGGAGGAGGGCGAGGTCGACCTTCCGCAGCCTCTCCGTCATCTCGGGCCAGGTCAGCTCGCCGTAAAGATAGCTGCGGGGAGCGCCTTCCCCCGGCTGACGCTTGGTCTCGAACTCGAAGGGGTAGGTCTTCGCGAGACCGCGGTCGGCCAGCAGGTCGAAGGGCGCCCAGCGCCGCTCCACCCGCCTCATCGCGCCCGCGGCGTGGCCCAGGAGGATGCGGTAGAGGGGGCGGCGCAGGTCCACGGGGACGGCGTCCAGGGGCGCGCGTTCGCCGTCGAAGCGCAGGCTGAGCGCCTCGGGCTTCTCCTCCGCCCGCGCGATCAGGGGCCCTTCCCGGCGGAGGAGCCCCTTGGATCGCAGCAGGAACAGCACGTGCCGCCAGCAGGCTTCCTCCTGATGCACGCCCTTGCTGCCCATCTGGGAGAGACAGCTTTCGACCTGCGCCGGGGTGTAGCCGCAGCGCGAGGGGTCCGCGTCCGCGGCCAGGAGCATCCCGACCACGCGGCGGCACTTCTCGCAGCCGCCGCAGGGCCGCGCCGCCCCCTCCCGCATGTGGGCGGCGTGGCAGGAGACCTGCAGCCTCTGGAGATCGGGATAGCGCTCGACCAGCGTCTTCTGGACCAGAAGCTCGGACAAGGGGCGCAGCAGGGAGAACTGGCTCACGGCCCAGCCCTTGCCCAGGAAGTAGCGCGACACATAATTGTCGAAGTAGCGGCTCTGGTCGAAAAGGCCGTCGTAGTGCCGGATGCCGAGATGCCGCCTGCGGCGCGTCGTGTCGTACTCGTCGCCGATGACGAGGCGGCCGATGCCGCGCCGGCGCAAGAGCGGAAGGGCGCCGAACAGGAATACGGCCACCGTCCACAGACGGATCGGGTAGTCGTCGGAGCGCACCTCGGAGAAGTCCCGGCGGATGAACGGCAGCCGCCGCAGCATCCAGGAGAACATCTGGTCCGCGTTGGTCCAGACCTTGGCCGTGAGGGGCACATCCTCCTTGAACCGCTTGAAGGCGTTGAACGCGGTGAACCAGTGCCGGCCGGACTCGTTGATGAAGATGGGATGCGTCTCCCGGCCGAGCTCCTGGAGCAGGCCGAAGCTCAGGAGGCTGTCCTTGCCGCCGCTGGAGAGCACCGCGAGCCGCTCGTGGCTCGTCTCCCAGGATTGCCAGGGCACCTGACGGTCCCCCGTCACGGGGGAGGAGAACCGGATTCGGGCCTGGGAGTACGTATCGAGCTTCCCCGGCCGCAGCGGGGCGAAGTCCGGCACGAGGAACGGGTTCGGCTGGAGCAGCTTCTTTACCAGGATCTCCCGCGCCGTGTTCTCGGCCATCTCCACGATGAACCGGCGGTCCGCCTCCGAGTAGGTCCCGTCGAAGCGGATGCCCCGGCAGAACAGGCCGTAGTTCAGCGCCACCTGGGCGCCGATCATGGAAGCCAGGTTGCGGTGGCCTTCGTCCTCGGGGTCGAAGACGTCCTCGTCGTACTTGTAGACGAGCTCCAGGCTCTCGGCGCGGCCGTCGCGGGTCGCGGCATAGGGCACCGTCAGTCTCCGGGGCTCGAGCCTGGGGGGGCCCACCCGGAGCTCGTCGAGACAGAGCAGGGCGGCGAGATGGCTCGAAGGCTCGGCGCCGGCCCTGCGGCGCGGCTTAGGGGCGTCGCCGGCCGCGTCCCTAGAAGTCATCTTAAAACCTCCTGCCCCGTCATGCGGACGGCCGGCATAGCGACTTGGCTTCGGAGAGGATCCTCCGGGCGAGCGGCTGCGCGCCCTGGAGCAGGACGTCGAACACGGGGAGGCCGGTCCTCCGGGAGATATCCTCGCAGACGGCCGGGATCCGGCCTTCGTCCAATCCCTCGTGGTTGAGCGTGATCGCCGCCGGCGGCCTCCTGCCGATGAGCTCGACCGCCTGGATCTGCCGGTCGAGCGGGTCCATCGGACAGTCCGGGAAGCCGTCGTAGTGCGTCCTGGCCGGGGCGTGCTGCAGGACGATCAGCTCCGGACGCGCGGCGGCCAGTATCTCGAAGCCCCCCGGATAGGCGGGGTTGAGCAGGCTGCCCTGGCCCTCGATGACGATCACGTCGGGGTTCTCGCGCTCGTCCGCGAGGCAGACGACGCGCTCGATCTCCCCCGCGACGAAATCGTTGATGATGGAATCCAGCACGATGCAGTGGCGCGCCCCCTGCAGCCACGACGTCTGCCCCGTCCCGATGAACTCCGCGTTGCAGCCGAGCCCCCGGAGGGCCTCCGTCAGGAGCACGGCTGTCGTGCGTTTGCCGAGCGCCGAGTCCGTGCCGAGCACCGCGAGCCGCGGGGCGCGGACTTGGCGGATGCGGCCGCTGAAGGAGCTCAGCTCGTTGCGCGACGGGGGCTTGCGCACGTCGCGGATCCGCACCCCCCGCTCCGCGGCCAGCCGGCTCAGCAGCGGGTCCTCGCTCAGGAAGTCGTGCAGCCCGCTGTCCACGTGCAGCCCGGCCCGGATGGCCGCCGCCATGTCATCTTTGGCGGAAGGGGGCAGGCGGCCTCCGTCGGGCGCGAGCCCGACCACCAGGTGGGTGGCCGGCCGGCCGGCGTCTTTGCCGTGCTTCAGGGCCTCCTCCAGGGTCGCCAGGACGGGGATGCCCCGATGCCTGCCGTCCAGCACCACGCCGGCGTCCCGCCCCGCGCAGGAACCGTCCACGACGGAGAGGACCTCGTAGCGCCGCGTGAAGCGGACCAGCCCGTGCGCCGTCTTCCCGTTGGGGGTGGCGAAGGCTCCCTGGCAGTAGACGACCGCGCGGCCCTCGGGAAACCCGGTCATGCCTTCTTACCCGTCAGGACGGCCACGTAGCGGTCGCTCGGGAGCCGCTCGCTTTTGTTCCTCTCCAGCAGGGCGATGAGGCCCGCGGTGGAGGCGGGCAGCACGTGGTAGCCCTCCTTCTCGCGGAGCAGGCGGCAGAAGTCGGTCATCATCCGGTCCGTGGCGTTGTGCGCCCAGCCATGGCTCTTCCTGAGGGCTTCCAGCGCGTGGTCGCCGTCGCTGGAATGCCAGTTGATCAGCGGCTCGTTGACCCGGGACTCCCGGACCACATGGGGAGGAAGGTCCTCGCAGACGGGCCTGCCCCTCCGGAAGGCCAGGACGATGGGATTCTTGTTGAAAGCCGAGCCGGCCACGAGCCTGGGCATCCGGGAGGTCTTGCCCCGGCGGTAAAGGCTCAGGAAGCCCTTGTAGATCCCGGCGAGGGTGGTGCCGTTGGACACGGGCACGGCCACGGCGGCGGGAGCGTCGCGCAGCTCGTCGTAGATCTCATAGGAGATCTCCCCGTAGGCCCGCAGCTGGAGCAGGGTGTTCTGGCCTCCTGGATTGGCGTCGTAGAGCTCCTCCTTGGCGGCGCGCTCGCTGGAAAGGGCCACCGCCGCCTCGTAGTCCCCGCCGGCGCGCACGACCTCCGCGCCGAGATCCTGGATCTCGCCCAGCCGGCTCGGGCGGTAGGTCTCCGGGACGTACACGATGCAGCGCAGCCGGCACATGGAGGCGGCGAGGGCGGCCGCGACGCCGTAGTTCCCGCAGGTGGCGAGGGTGATGGCGTCGAAGCCCCGGCGCATGGCGTCGAGCACCTGGGAGAAAGCGATGCGGTCCTTCTGCGTGCCGGTGGGGTTGCCCCCCTCGAACTTGAGGTAGATCTGGCGCAGGGAGAACTCGCTCTCCAGCTTGCGGGCGCGCAAGAACGACGTGTCCCCGACCTCGGACTCCATAATGTCCTCGAAGGCTTCGAGGCGGCGCTCCAGCGGCTCGGCGCGATCCGCGGCCACTCTCCGGAGTCCGGCGACCTCCTCCCAGAAGACGGAAGGATCCCCCTCGGCCCCGTCGAGGGGGTTGAAGGCGGCGGGGTCGCCCTGCGCCGGCTGGCCGGGGTCCGTCATCTTGTCCCGGACCAGCCGCGCCCGTAGCGCCCGGCGAGGCTCAGCGGGAGAGCCGCACCCATATCGGAGCGCTCCCCCGCGGACAGTATCCCCGCTGTTCTCGCCACGGCAACGGCCCTCATATGTCGTCCCTTACATTACGGAGCGCCGGCAAGATAGTTCCCGAGCCTGAGAGGCATTCGCCCTTTCCTCACCGCCTTCACGCGTTACTTCCGTCTCCTGGGAAACAGCCATCCCCGGGCGATCGACCGCGTTTCCTCGACCGTCACGAAGATGTCCGGGTCCGCCTGCTGAGCCGCCGCTACGAGGTCCTCAAGCTCTTTGCGCCGGACAACGCTGACGAAGACGGCCACCTCGCCCTCGCGGCCCCGGCCCGAGAGCTCGGTGACGCCGAACCCCCTCTCCCTGAGGATCGCGCCCAGCTCGGCTCCGGATTTCTTCGAGATGAAGCGGGCCGTGGCATAGCCGTAGGCGAGCTTCTCCTCGATCCACATCCCCACGACGGTCCCTGTGGCGAAGCCTCCGGCGTAGCCCAGGATATGCCAGGGGCTGTTGAGGTTCTTGATGGCGCTGCCTATCGCGAATATCCAGATGAGGATCTCGAAGAACGCGAGGATCGGCACGATCATTTTCGCGCTCCGCATCATCAATAGCATCCGGATGGTCGCGATCGACACGTCGCAGATGCGGAGCGCGAAGATGATGAGGGGTCCCCACGGCCCGGCGAACAAAGCGTTTACGGCTTCCATGTCTTAATCTCCCTCTCCAAGACGGGCGGAGCGCCTATCCGGCATGGGCCCCTCCCGGCATCGCTTTCCCGACGGGCCCCTCTCCTGGTCGCTTTCGGGCCCCGCCTTCGGGAACTTTCTTCTGAGCTCCCCGTAGTATACATATCCAGAGAGGAGGTCCTCACCCGGTGGCGACAAAACAGAGAATACTTGCCGTGGACGACGACCCCGGCGTCCGCGCGATGCTCCAGGAATGCCTGGGAAGACGCTACGATGTCAGCACGCTCGACATGGCGGACGACATCGACGAGGCGGTCTCGGATTTCGAGCCCGACCTCATCATCCTCGACGTCATGATGCCGGGGCCGGACGGCATATCCGTCTGCCGGCAGCTCCGGGCCAGGGCGTCGAGCCGGGACATCCCCATCCTGTTTTTGACCGCGCTCCACGACGACGAGGAATACATCAAAGGGCTCTCAGCCGGGTGCGACTCCTGGATCACCAAGCCGTTCTCCCCGGCCGATCTGACGACACGGATCGAGTTTTTGCTCAAGCCCCGATCCGCCTCCTGAGCCGCCGGCGGCGTGATCCGGAGGCCCAAAAGGAGCCATGCCCGCCGCGCGCAGTGACCCCGCCGACGGGCGGCGGCGTCTTCCCTGCCCCGGGATCTCCTCGAAGATGGGGCGCCGCCGCGCCATCCTCGCCGGCCTGTGCCTCGGCGCGCTCTGCGCGATCCGCGTCCCGGCCGCCGCCCAGGCGGATCGGGAGCAGCGCGTCGCCGAGGGGATAAGGCGCCGTATCGAGACCGCGGGCCTGCCCGCGAGGATATCCTCCCGGCACGAGCGCGTGCACGCCAGGCTTGCCCTGCCCGCCTTCTATGAGCGGCGAGGCTTCCTGCCGGCGTGGGTCGCCGAGGGAGGCCTCAATGCGGGCGGACGCCGGCTGCTCGCGGCCCTGCGCGATGCGGATCGGGAAGGGCTGCGTCCCGAGGACTACCACCTGAGCGCCATCGAGGCTTTGCCGCCCGAAAATCTCCCGGCATCCCCTCGGGCACGGGACATGGCGGCCGAAGCGGACATCCTCATGACGGACGCCTTTCTGGTCTACGCGTCGCACCTCCTGTCCGGCCGGCTGAACCCGCAGTCCCTGGACGCCGAGTGGCATGTCCACGGGCGGGAAGGCGACGTCGAGAGGGTGCTCGAGGACGCGCTCGCGTCGGGGGAGGTCTCCGCCGCCCTTAGAGGCCTTCTGCCGAGGGATCCGGGATACTGGAAGCTGCGCGAGGCTCTGGCGCATTACCGGAGTCTGGGCTCGCGGACCAAGTGGACGGCCATCCCCTCCGCGCCCGTCCTGCGCCCCGGCGCCCGCCGGGCGGCGGTCGCTCTGCTGCGCCGCAGGCTGGCGGTCTTGGGCGACATCGAGCGGACCGGCACGGCCGCGCCGGAACTGTATGACGAAGAGCTGGAACGGGCGGTCCGCCGCTTCCAAGCGCGCCACGGGCTCGACGCGGACGGGGTGGCGGGCGCCCGGACGATCGCGGAGATCAACGTATCCCCGGCGCGCCGGGCGCAGCAGATCGTCGTGAACATGGAGCGGTGGCGATGGATGCCGCAGGACTTCGGGGACCGGCACATCCTGGTCAATGTCCCGGATTTCAGCCTGCGCATGCAGGAAGACGGCCGTGAGGCGCTGAGGATGAGCGTCATCATCGGCCGCGCCTACCGGCGCACTCCCATGTTCAGCGACAGGATGACGTACCTGGTGCTCAACCCCTCATGGAACGTCCCGCGCAGCATCGCGGTGGCGGACAAGCTCCCGGAGATCCAAAGGGATCCTCGCTATCTGAAGCGCCAACGGATGCGGGTCTATGAAAGCCGCGGGGGCGAGACGGTGGAGGTGGACCCGGACTCCGTCGGCTGGGCCTCCCTCAATGAGGAGGACTTCCCGTACCGCCTCGTGCAGGAGCCCGGCCCGCTCAACGCCCTCGGCCGCATCAAATTCATGCTCCCGAACGAGTTCAGCGTCTACCTGCACGACACGCCGGATAGACGCCTGTTCGCCGAAGGGACGCGCACGTTCAGCTCGGGCTGCATCCGCGTGGAGAGACCCCTGGAGCTCGCCGTGCGGGCGCTCGAGGACGATCCCGCGTGGAGCCGCGAGAGCATCCTTGCCGCCATCGAGGCCGGCGAGGAGCGGACGGTGCGGCTTCCACGGCCCATACCGGTCCATCTCCTCTACTGGACCGCGTGGGCCGAAGGCGATGGCGCGGTCCACTTCCGGCGCGACGTCTACGAACGGGACGAAGCCGTCGCGCTGGCTCTACTCTCGACGCCGCCTGAGCCATGAGCATCCGCCTCGGCCGAAGCTCGCGGCTGCTTCCGCTTCTGCCTGTCGTATGCGTCCTCGCATCCCTGTCTCGTCCTGCGCCGATCTCGGCCGGCTCCGATCCCCCCTTCGATCCGGGCCGGGCCGGGTTCGTGGTCAGGGTCAAAGGCGAGCCGGTCCCATACCGGGTCTTCGCGGTATTCGTGCTGCCGGGAGAGAGTCTGGACGTCGAGGCGCTGGACGGGGAGGACGCGCAGGAGTTCACGCTGTGGGCGGAGGCCGGGGACGTGGTCCGCAAAGAGCCGCGGAAGTGGGTCTGGAAGGCCCCATCGACGCACGGCTCCTTCGCGCTCCGCGTGTCGCGCGTGAAGTCCGGGGACGACATCCTCCTGAACGCCTTCGTGATGGTCCCTTACTCACGCGTCAGCAAAGGAGTCCTGAACGGATACCGCATCGGGGAGTATCCGGCCAAGCCTTTCCGGGGCCTTCCCATCTACAAGCCCCCCGCGGGCTTCGTGGAGGTGACCGCCGAGAACATGGCGCGCCCCGTCTCGCCGCACTTCTCGCTCGGACAGTTCCTCTGCAAGCAGAAGTCCGGTTTCCCCAAGTACCTCGTGCTGCGGGAGCGTCTATTGCTCAAGCTCGAGCTCCTGCTCGAAGCCCTCAACAAAAAGGGGCACCGGGCCGACACCTTCCACATCATGAGCGGCTACCGCACCCCCCACCACAACCGCGCGATCGGCCGGGTCAAGCACAGCAGGCATCTCTGGGGCGGGGGCGCGGACATCTTCGTCGACCAGTCGCCGAAAGACGGCGACATGGACGATCTCAACGGAGACGGCAGGTCCGACTGGAGGGACGCGGACGTCCTTCACCGCCTGGTCGACGAGCTGTTCGGGAAGCCGGTCTTGAGCCGCCTGACGGGCGGCCTGGCGCGCTACCGTAGAAACCCCGGCCACCCGCCCTTCGTCCATATAGACGCCCGGGGCTGGCGCGCCAGATGGAAGTGACGCTCAGGACGGGACCAGCGGCTTCGAGCTTCCGTCGAGGTAGCGGACCTCCTCCCGGATCCCGCGCGGACCGGCTCGTACGATCAGAAAGTGATGCCTTCTCTCGCCCACCGGCCAGGGATAGAGCGGGGAACCCCCGGCGCCGGAGAGGACGTATCCCACGCCCCCGTGGCGCGTCGAGGCCAGCGCGTGGATGTGGCCGACGTACACCCGGTCCACCCGATGAGCGGACGCGAGCCTGACGAACGCCTCCGCCCCCTTGCGGAAGCCGGCCGCCATCGGGACGCGGAGCACGGAAGTCCATTCCCTCAGGGGACGCGGCGGGAAGTGGGTGAAGACGAGCTTTCGAAGGGGGGTGCGCAGAACGCGGTCCAGCCAGGACAGCTGCAATCGCGTCAGCCGCCGGTCGCTGGTATCGACCGCCACGAAGCGCGCCGGACCGTGGTCGAACGCGTAGTTGCTCTTCCCGAAGCAGGCGCGGAACAGCCGCGAATCCGACCGCAGATGCGGAGACCTCCGTTCGTGGTTCCCGGGCACGGGGAGGAACGGGAAGGCCGGATCGAGCTCCGCGAGGGTCTCGAAAAGGCGCTCATAGTTGCGCAGGGTGCCCCGGCTGACCATGTCGCCGAGCTGTAGGAGGAACTCCGGCTCCCTCTCGGCGATCGCGGCCATCAGCCGCTGAAAGGCCCCCGGCGAGCCGAACAGGGCCCGCGTGACCCGGAACCGCCCCGGCTCGCAGTCTCCCAGGACCGCGAACCGGACGGTCTTGCCGGGATCCGCGCGCGCTTGGGCCAGGCGGCGCAACTGACGCCGGATACTGAACGGGGATGAAAGCCGGAGCACGCGCCGGCGCAGCGCGTCGTGAGAGCGATCGCGGACGCGAAGGCCGGCCGTGATGCGGCCCAAAGAAAGGCTCATCGATGACGATGGACTGGCTGCCACCCTCCCCGTCCTTCACTACGCGGCCGCCGGGCGGAAGTTCCCGGGCCCGGCCATGCGTGCGGCCGCCTCGATGAAAAGAGATATACTTTTCCTGGAGAAGACCATGAGCCCGCAGCCTTCGCCATCCGGATGAACTCAGGTCTCATCGCGGCGACGATTCTCGAGACGATCCGGCAGTTTCAGCCCCACATCGCCGGGGCCCTCACCCTCGCGATCACCGTGGCGGCGTCCGTCCACGTCCTCGTCAACAAACGGGACTCCAGGGCGGCGACGGGATGGATCGGCCTCATCTGGCTCGCCCCGGTGATCGGAGCCGGCGTCTATATGCTGCTCGGCATCAACCGGATCCGCAGGAAGGCCGTGCGCCTGCGCAAGGGGGCGAGCAAGCTCCGGTTCGCGCGCCGCCGCGAGGCCGCCGGGACGGAAGCGCTGCGAGCCGTCCTGGGGCCCGATCGGCGCCACCTTCTTCCGTTGGCGAGGGTGATGGACAATGTGACGCGAAGGCCGCTGCTCGCGGGAAACCGGATACTCCCGCTTCAAGACGGCTCGCAGGCCTACCCGGCGATGTTGCGCGCCGTCGACGAGGCCGAACGGTCCGTATCGCTGGCTTCCTATATCTTCTCCAACGACGCGGTCGGGGCGACGTTCCGGGAGGCCCTCGGCCGCGCCGTGCGGCGCGGGGTCCAGGTCCGCGTCCTGATAGACGACGTGGGCGCGCGCTACTCGGTCCCTCCCATCACGTCCTCGCTCCGCCGCGCCGGCGTGCGGGTCGCGCATTTCATGCCCACGATGATCCCGTGGGGCATGCCCTACGTGAACCTGCGCAGCCACAGGAAGATCCTGGTCGCCGACGGACGGACCGGCTTCACGGGCGGCCTGAACATCGGCCAGTCCTACCAAGGGCGGGACGCGGAGCCCCCGCGGATCCGAGACCTGCACTTCCGGGTCGAGGGGCCGGTGGTGGCCGACCTGCAGGAGGTCTTCGCGGAGGACTGGTTCTTCTGCACGGGCGAGCGTCTTTCGGAAGAGGCCTGGTTCCCGCCGCTCGCCGAGGCCGGGGGAGTCCTCGCCCGCGGCATCGCCGACGGCCCCGACGAGGATTTCGACAAGCTGCGCTGGACGCTCTTGGGCGCGATCGAGTGCGCCGGGCGCTCGGTGATCGTCGTGACGCCCTATTTCCTCCCGGACGAGGCGCTGGTCACGGCGCTGTGCGTGGCGGCCATGGCCGGCGTACGCGTGGACATCCTCCTGCCGGAGCGCTCCAACCTGCGGCTGGTCCAGTGGGCCTCCTACCCCCTGCTGCCGGAGCTGCTCGCCCGCGGGTGCAGGATATGGCTTTCGCCGCCTCCGTTCGACCACAGCAAGCTGATGCTCGTTGATTCGTCCTGGGCCCTTCTCGGATCGGGGAACTGGGACCCCAGGAGCCTGGCTCTGAACTTCGAATTCAACCTGGAATGCTACAGCCCGGGCCTGGCCGCCGCGCTGGAGCGGATCGCGGCCCGCAAACGCCGCTCCGCGAGGGAGCTCAAACTCGCGGATCTTATGCTGCGCAATCGCGCCGCGAGGCTCAGGGACGCCGCCGTCCGGCTGCTCTCCCCCTATCTCTGAGCCGCACGGCCGGCGCCCGAATTCTCCGGCCCGCCAGCAGGGTGCTGAAAAACCCCTTGCGAAGCGCGGGAGCCGGCATCTCCTGCGTCATCGTATCAAGCCGCACCTGTCTCATCGTCCCGCGGTGCCGCGCTTTCCATTGGCGGTTCCGGGGCGATTGACGCGCCCGGAAATCCCATGGGTCTGCCGCGCAGCGGGAATTCCAACGAGCCGGGAACGGGTCCTGTCTTGACCACTGCGCGGCGGCGCGGACCGCGGGGAGCGCGCAGGCGACACGATCCCCGGCGATCCGATTCTATTCGGCTTTCTTGATGAGGTCCAGCGGGAGGTGGAAGACGCTGCTCACCGGCTGCCAGAGAGCATCGGAGATCGACCTTGCCGGGAGGATCGTGACTTTCGGGTCCTGGCGGGGACCCTTCACCTCGACCCAGATGGGCACCAGCCCCATGCGCTTGTTGAACAGCAGTCTGCGTACGCCGGGGACTACGCGCAGGACCTCGTCCACGACCGTGAGGAAATAGATCACAAAGCGTCCGTCTATCGTCTCTTCAGCCAGGTCGTAGGTTCCGATGAAGGCGATCTTGAGGCTGGGGTTCTCAAGGTGCGCAGGAGCGCGGATGACCGCTTTGCCGCCGCCCAGCTCGATCTGAGCCCGCCCAGTGCGGAAAGGGAAGCCGACATCGGCCTTTCGTCCTATTCTGCGCAAGGCCGATGTGACGCTCAGCGTCGATAGGGCTTTGACGAGGGCGGGAGCCTGCCAGACGTTCCCATCCCCGACCTCGATGTCGATAGTCCCCGTTGCATGCCCCCATTTCAGCCGATCCAAGGGCCCTCTCAGGCGGCCGCTGGTCCGTCCGACGCCCGATATCATGTATTTCGCGCCGAAAGAGCGCAGGAGTCTCTCCACGTCCATTCCATCGGTGCTCCATCGGATGCCGTAGAACGCGGGCCCAGGCGGGTCTCCCCGCGCGGGGAGGGATAGCTCCAGATCGGCCTCCAGAACGCCTCCCATACCCCGGGCGCGCAAGCCCGAGATGCGGACAGGTCCCTCCGGCCTCTTCTCCAGCACCAAGGCCAGCTCCTCGAGCTGGACCTCGCGAAATCGGGCCTGCTGGAACTTCACCTGAGCGTCTATGGCCCACCCGTCATCGGCGGGGCGGCCGGGGTCCGGCGCCTCGGCCTCGCGCACAAGCGCGGTCCATCCGGAGAGGCGTTCGAAGTCCAGCGTCTTCCCCTCGATCTCGGCCGAGAGACGACGCAGGGGGGGCGGGTGCGCATGGGCCCGGACCGACCAGTCGTCGCCCGCATTCAGCTCGATGCTCCAGGGCTCCCGCGGCTCCCACGCGATCTTGCCCCGCACCTCAGGCAGCAAGGGGGTGGTGCTGCTTATATCCGCGGAAAAGATCTCTCGCAGAATCAGCTCGGCCCGTCCCGAGCCATGGAGATCGGGCAGTCCCCCCAGCGGCCCCTCCCATCGTCCCCTTCCGGAGACCGTGCCTGAAGCCCTCAGCGGCCACCCGCGCGCGCGGAGGACCCGCTCGAGCCGCATGTCCCGCGCTCTCCATTCCAGCCGCGCATGGCGCGCGCTCCAGCCCGCGGCCGGTCCGGAGGACGGCTGGACCGATATCTCCGCCCGCAACCGCCCTCCGAATCCCTCGGCGCTGATCGGCCCCGCCTTCAGCGAGCCGTCGGAAGCGCCCGCCCCCTCGAAGACGGCATGTCTCAAGACCTCCTCGCCCCATCTGAGACCGCCGATCCGCGCGGACAGTCTCCATGGAGGGGGCCTGAACGACGCGTCGCTCGGGACGCCGGCCTCGCCCGCCGGCCGAAGCAGCATCTCCCGGATCGCCCCGACGTCGACGTGGTCCGCGTCGACATCCACACGCACTCCCGGACGAGCCGGGTCCCCCCACGTCATCCGCGCCGATCCGCGGATCGCAGGATGCGAAGCGGCCAGCACGAGCGTGGACGTCGAACGGGACGACAGCGCGTAGGAGCCGGTCAGCTCCGGGAGGGAGGCCTCCCCCGGCGGACGAAGGCCCTTGACGGTGCCGGCCGCATCCCAGCGAAGCCCCGCGCCGTCGTCCCGCAAGCCGGCCTCGCCCGCGGCCATTCCCGTCCATCCCTCGATGGAGGGAGCGATCTCACGGAGCGCGTCCAGCGGCATCCCCTCCGATCTCGCGTGGACGGCCAGGCCGGGGACGAACGTCCCCGCCAGCTCCAAGTCGCCGCCCGATTCGGCCCGCTCCAAACGACCGGCCAGCCGGAACGGCATCGATCCGCCGAGCACGACGAAGCCGTCGGCCAGAAGCCTGGTGCGCGCGAGCGGCGCGTCTTCCTTCCAAGCGCGTATGTCCGCCGTTGTGAGCTCGATCCGGCGGATCCCGAACCCGACCCCGAAGAGCGCGGAGTCGGCCCCGGAAGGCGCATCTCCCTGCGCGATCTCCCCCACCATCTCGGCCACCGGACAGAGACCGTCCGAACGGCGGAGCAGATGCGTCTGCAGCCGAGAGATCGTCATCTGTTCGATCTCGACCATCCCGCCCAACAGTTCCCCAACGGCCGCCTCCAGGACGACCTCGGGGCTCGACGCCAGAAGGGAGCCGTCCTTCTCGAACAGCAGGACGTTCCTGCCGATCAAGGCGGGCCCTGGAAACGCGCGCCACTCCAGGGCCCCGATGGTCAATTCCCTGCGCAGATGCTTGGATGCGGCTTTCTCCAGCCGGGGGCGGAGCTCGGCGGCCATATCGCGAAGGCGGAGGGCGATGCCTCCCGCGGTCAAGAGCATGGCAAGGCCGAGAGCGACGAGAAGCAATCGCCCGACGCGCCGGAAAGTCATTCGCCTTTGGGCGGAAGGGCGCCGCGTCGCCTATCCACGGGAGTCACGTCTCCTATTAGCCCGCGCCGCTCCCGCGCGTCGATAGGCCGGGGGGCGCCGCGGGCCGCAGCATAGCGCACAATCCGCCGGTTCCGGCCGCTTCTTTTAATGGAGTCTCTCCGGCCGGCCGCGCGCCCCTGCGGCGGGTCAACCCGGCGCCGCAAGGCTTGCCCCGCGTCGCCGGCTCCCCGGCGCTATCGGGATCTCCGCCGCGAGAACGCCGTCGCTCTTCCCGCCGTCGATGGCGCCGTCGTCGGTGAGCTGGAAGAGCCTTGCGCAAAAGTGTACCATCTTGGCGCAGACGGGGATAGCTGCGGGAGGCTCTGCACAACGGCGGGAAGCCGACCGGGAGGCGGTATGCGCGCGCTCTTGATATTGCTGGCGATTCCATTCATGTCCGTCGGATGCGTGACCATCGGGCGGCCCTTCGATGTTTCCCGCGTCCCGGAGATCCGGACGGGGAAGACCACGGAGCAGGATCTCCTGCGCGAGCTCGGCGGACCATACCGCAGAGGCCTCGATGACGGGGACGCCACGGCGACTTGGGTCCACTATAGACTGCGGCTGCTCGGAGCCCGCGACACCCGGGATCTCTACGTCCGATTCAGCGCGGATGGGACGGTCAAGTCGTATTCCTTCAACTCGAATTTTCCCGAAGACCGGGAAGTGACGGAGAGGCCCGGGTCCAGGTAGGCGGGCTTCCTGGCCGGGCCGTCGCCGCATGGGAAGCCTTTCCGCCCGCTCTCGGCCACGAAGGGCGCGAGCCGACCGCCGGGCGGAGCCCGAGCGCGGCGACGCCGAGGCGGAAGATCCGTCCTAGAGACGGATCGACATCCCCTCCCTGGCGGCGAAACACTCTACGGATGCGCCTGCCTCCCGTATTAGGCGAGCGCAGTATTCCACCTGGCGGTCAAGGTCGTCGTCGGTCCTGTCGGGATCGTGATGGAAAATGCAGAATCTCCTCGCCCCGGACTCGATGGCGAAGCGCGTGGCGCTGGAATATGAGGAGTGGCCCCACCCCCTGGTCTTCTCGTACTCCTGGTCCGTGTATTGGGCGTCGTGGATCAGCAAATCGGTCCCGCGGCAGAAGTCCAGGTAGTCCTTCCATCCGAGCCCGCCGGGATGCCGGCCATCGAGCTCGTTGTCCGTGAGAAAGACGAGGCTCTTGCCGAGCTTCGAAAGCTTGAATCCATAACCGCCGTTGGGATGGTTGAGAGGGATCGCGCTGAACTCCACGAGGCCTATTTCCTCCATGCGGGGGCACTCGTCGCCGAAGTTGAACGTCGCCTTCAAGTGGCGGAATTCGATGGGGAAGTACGGCGCGCTCATCTGGTGCGATAGATAGCGCTTAAGGGATTCCCGAGCCTTGGGCCCCCCATAGACGTTGATCTTGAACCGCTCCATGTAGGCGGGCGCGAAGAACGGGAAGCCCGACAGATGGTCCCAATGCGAGTGCGTCAGCAACAGATAGAGCTCGTTGATCCCCGCGTCCTTCGCCAACTTCTTGCCGAGATGACGCATCCCGGAACCCGCATCCAGGATGATGACCCCGCCCTCGCGGGGACGGATCTCCAGGCAGGTGCTGTTGCCCCCATAGCGAAGAGTGTCCTGCCCCGGAGACGCGATCGATCCGCGACATCCCCAGAAGGTTATTTCCATCGCCGCCTCCTTAAGACTTTTCGATCCGATCCGACGCGGGTATCCGCGGGGACGCGGATACTCTAGCATTTCGCTTGGAGAGCCGCGCCCAGGAGCATGTCCTTCTGGTGGCGGAGTCGTGCAGGTTTTGATACCATCGCAGGTACTGGTGAAATACAAGGACTACTACAAGATCCTGGGCGTGCCGCGCGGCGCGAGCTCCGACGAGATCAAGCAGGCTTACCGGCGTCTTGCCCGGGAGCATCATCCCGACCTTCATCCCGACAAGGACAAGGCCGAGCACACCAAGGCGTTCCAGGTGATCAACGAGGCGTACGAGGTCCTGGGCAGCGCCGAGAACCGGGCGAAGTACGATCAGCTCGGCGAGCACTGGAAGGACGGGCAGGCCTTCCGCCCGCCGCCGGCCCAGGAGAGAGCCCGGGACTCCTTCAGGTTCGAGACGGGCGCTTCGGGAGACGAGATATTCAGCGACTTCTTCCGAAGCTTCTTCGGCGGCGGCCACGCTGGGGGGCGATGGAGCGCGCCGCCCGCCTCGCTGGACATCGAGGCGGTCATCGAGCTTTCCCTGGAAGAGGCTGTCCGGGGAGGAGAGCGCTCTTTTTCAATGTCCGTCACGGGAGTGTGCCCGAAATGCCTGGGCGCGGGGCACGCCGGGAAGGCGTTCTGCCCGGCCTGCGGGGGCGCGGGAGAGACGCGAAGCGCTCGGGAGATACGCTCGCGCCTTCCTTCCGACCTGCGCGACGGCAGCAGGATCAGGCTCAAAGGCCAGGGCAACAAGTCGGGGGACGGCCAGCCTCCGGGCGATCTTTATTTGACCGTCCGGCTCAAGCCCGATCCGAGGTTCAAGGTGAGCGGCTCCGACATCGAGACCGCCGTCCGGGTGATGCCGTGGGACGCCGCGCTCGGAGCGGAGGTCCTGGTCCCCACTCCTCTCGGCCGGGTGCGCATCCGCGTTCCCAAAGGGACCAGAGCCGGTACGCGGCTTCGCATCCCGGGCAAGGGACTCGGCGGCGGGCGGCGGGGCCGCGGTGACCTCTACGCCCGCATCGAGGTCGACATCCCGTCCGAGCTGTCGCACAAGGCGGAGGCTCTGATGGGGGAGCTGAAGAAGGAGCACCAGAATGCGGCGGGTTAGGCGGTCGCAGATCCTCAGACTTTCGGAGACGCTGCTCATCGAGCCGGATTTCCTGCAGCGGTCCATCGAAGAGTCCGTCATCGAGGTCCGCGAGACCGATGAGGGGGTCGAGCTGGACCGGCGGGCCCTCCCGCGCCTGCGGCGCATAGAGCGCGTCTGCCGCGCCCTCGGCGTCGACGTCGGGATAGCCCACTTGATGCTGACCCTCAGAGACCGGGTGTCCGAGCTCGAGGACGAGGTCCGGGCCCTTCGGTCGCGGGAATGGACCGACTGACCGAGCTCCGATGAAGGATCGTCGCCGGTCGAGCTGAAAAGCTACCGGTCCGGACGGGGACGGACCCTCACCGCGGGATCTCGGGCGATCCGGCGCCCCCGCCGGGCTCCGCCCGAGGAACGCGGTGTTTCCCTCCCACCATCAGCCGGTCGACGATCCTTATCAGATCGACGAGGATTCTCCCGCCCCTTGGGTGGTCCAGCATCCCGACGGCCACATAGCGGACGCCGCTCTCATGCTCCACCAGGATGCTGTCGGAGTGGTAGGTCCGCCAAGTCCCGCTTTTTCTGGCCAGAATACGGACGTCCCCGAGAGGCTTCAGCCCTTTGACGAATTTGTGGCGCTTTTGCGGGGGACTCATCACCCCCATCATCCGCCTGCTCCCCACCGGATCCGCGAGCAAACCCTTGTCCAGCAGAACGAACCATCTCGCGGTCTGGCGGGTCGTGGCGCCGTGAGACAATCCCCGCAAAGGGTCCCTCTTCGCCTTGCTTTCCTTCCGGTACGGCTTGCCCAGCCATTGCCCTCCATACCGGTCGCCGTAGAAACACCGGCCCTGCTTGCGCAGGACCTTTTCGATGTAATCGAGGCCCACCTGCTCGATGGCCCACGTGGCGTCCTTGTTGCTCGATGCGTTGATCATGCGCGAGAGCCGCCTCCGGACATCGTCATTCCAGGGCAGCCGGCCGTCCTTGACCGCCTCGACGTACGCCAGAAGCGCGGCTATCTTCGGGAGGCTGGCGGCGTACATCATGTGGTTGCCGTTGATGCCCGCGTAATAGACGCGGTTCTTGGCCGTCAGATCGACGATGGAAACCGCCATCTTCCTTTTCCGTATCGCCTCGCTGTATCCGGCCTTCTCCAGCGCCGCCGCGAGCGCGGCCATGAGGTCCGCGTTCTTGCGCAAAAGAGGATAGTTCGCCCTGCAGTTGAGGGCCGCCTCTCCGATGGGATTGCCGTTGGAGTCCAGCTCGACGGGCGGCGGGGCTTCCTCTCCCGCCGGCGAGGCATGCGGGAAGACGCTCAGCAGAAAGGCGGACACGGCGAGCACGGCGCCATTTTTGGTCATTTCTTTTTTTGCCGGCCCGTCAGCAAGCGATGGATGGCGCCCGCGAGGCGCGCGTGATCGTCGGCCGAGTTCCGCTTGAGCACGTTCGACGTCACGGCCACGATATACGCCCCTGAAATGCGGTGTCGACCGCCCTCATCGGGCTCCGCGGACGGGACTTCGACCAAGGCCAGCGAGTTGAGCAGGTTCTGATCGTTGCCCATATACTTCTTGCAGACGAAGCCCTCCTCGGGTCTGCACTTGTAGAGACTTCCGCTCTTGAAGTATACGGCGCATTCCGCCAGCTCCGGGGCCGCGGCGGACCGGATGCGCCTGCGCGTGACGTAGAGGAGGCGCTTGAGCTCGAGGCTGGACCAAGGGTCCACGATCCTGCCCTGCTCCATGCTGAGCAGCCATTGCGCCAGGCCCAAGGGAGTCCCGACGCTGCTCGACGAAAGGATGTGGCGGGAAGCGCCCGCCGTGAAGAATGTACGTATCCGCAACAGGTCCGTATCGAGCCCGGCCCCGGCCTGCGGAGCGTCGACCGCATCGAACGCGGCCTTGGTGAAATCCTGCCTGCTCCACCGTGCGAAGAGCTTTCCGTCCCAAGCCGCCGGGGGATATTCCCGCCCCAACAAGCGCAGCAGCGCCGCCTCGCGCCACACCATGGTCCCCGCGGCGTTGGAGCTCGGGGAGAGTGCGTGGTCCAGCCACTCCCACAGTGAGAAGACGTCGCCGGGGCGGATGGGGCGCATCGACATCCCCTCGGCCGTCAGGATCGGGACATCATGAGAGTTGGGCATGGCCCAGGAGTCCGCCGGAACCCGAATCGTCCGCAAAGCCCTCTCCCGGGCGGCTATGTCGTCGGGATAAAGGGACCGCAGCGCCTCCAGCATGCCCGCGGCCGCCAGCACCTTGGCCGTGCTGCCCGGTATCTGGCGCTTGAGCTCGTTGACGGCCGCGTATCTCGGGGCTTCCGGGTCGGAGATGTCCACGATCGCCGCCCCGTACGACTCCCAACCCCCGCGTTTGAGTATGTCCGTCAGGCCCTTCTGAAGGACCGGGTCCTTGGGGCTGTCCTCGGACAGCCGGAATCGCGCGCCCGAGCTCAGCAGCCGCAGGCGTATCCGATCCTCCCCCCAGCGCCCTCCAGGCGGGTTCTTGACTCCCCGCGTCTCGCCCCGGTCGACCTGCGCCTGCCAGGACAACCGGCGGATGCCGGTCCGCTCCCCGGAATCCGTCGGGTACGCCGCCGCGCCCTGCCGTAGGCAGGCCATGCCCAGAGCCAGCCCCAGCCGCGTCAAAAGTCTCGGCGCCCTTGCTCTCATCGCCCGTTCACCTTGCCAACGGCCGGCTCATGTCGACCTCGCCGATCCTCGACGAGACCTCCCGATCGAGCTTCCGCAGATAGGGCTGGCGGACGGCCGAGCGGGACACCTTGAGCGGCCGCAGCTGCATGAGGAACATCCGATCCCCCAGGAACCCGAACTCCACATCCCAGGGGACGGCCGGGTCGGCCCGTTCGATCGTCTCCAGACGCGAAACGACATGGAGGATGTCCTTGATCCTTGCCGGTCCCAGCAGAGGCTCGCCGCCGGAGGCGGGGAGCACCTCGAGCCCCTCTTTCGGCAACGGGGGGACCGCCTTCCTGGTCGCGGTCCGGGACGAGGAGAGCCACCGAGGGGCGCCTCCCTGTCTGGGCACGACGATCGTCTCCGGAAGGCCGCTGTCCACCACCGCGGCCACGCCCTCGCTCGCGCTCACCGTGACCTGGCCCGGATCCCCCGTCTCCATGTCCATCGTGACCAGGACCCCCGATATTTCGGAGGGAACGGTCTTGTGGAGAATGACCGACGGATAGACATGCTCCGGATCGAGGAGTATGCGCTGCCGCCAGGCGTAGGAGCGTTCGGAATAGGGGGACGCCCAGACCGAACGGATCGCGGAGAAGACCGAATCGCGCGCTACGACGTTGGGTACCGTCAGGTTCAGGCCGGCGCCGGTGAACTCCTTGAGGTCCTCCACGTTGGTGTCGCTGCGGACGAAGACCCCGAATGCGCCCGGCCGGCCGACGCGCGCGAGCGCCTCGTCGATCTTCCGCTCGAACCCATCCGCAAAGGGGAGCTCCAGTATCCGCTTGCGGAACCTGGCGAGCTCTTCCAGCATGAACCGCTCCCGCTCCTCGGCGCCTTTTGTGGCCGCCTGGGCATAGGCCCACCGCAGCCTCGCCAGGGGGGACGGAGCCCCGTCCGGCCCCGGCCGGTCGACATGCTCGACGAACAGCCCGAAGGGCAGCACCGCCGCGTCGCTCACGCGATCCGGGAACAGACGCTTGAGCCTGGCCAGCTCCGCGGCCTTGGGCCCGACCCTCGCCCCGGAATCCTTTTCCGACACCTCGCCCAGCGCGAGGGCCTCCGCGAAGCGGAGGTTGAGCGACTCGCGCGGGATCCTCAGGAAAGGCTGGTCCTTGGCCGACGATCGCCCCAACAGCCGCCGGTCTTCCTCCCCGAACGCGATAAGCTCTCCCAAGACCACGCGGCCGCCCGCGCTCACGCCCACGGCCACCTCCCGCCCTTCCCAGGCCTTGATCGCGTCGGCGGTCCGCCCGTCCACGGAAACCAAGGGAATCCCCAGATTCCGCACCAGCAGGGCGACATGCGATAGGCTGCCGGACGCGCCCACGGTGATGATCCCCGCGACCGGAGGCAGCTCCGAAGGGAGCTCATATAGGAGCGCCACCTCGTTGCGCTTGAGTCCTTTGGGCGATTGGGAATGCTCTCGGACGCGAAGCGGCCCGATCGCCAGGCCCGGGTTCTCGCCCCGCACGGCGGCCCCCTTCACGCCGTAGACGCGATGGTTCCCTCCCCGCAGGGAGTACAGGTCGGCGCCGATGCGGTCGATGATCGCCGCCAGCGGCAGCATCACCCCGCTGCGAAGCAGCTCGTCCACGACCTGCGCCGCCCGGCCTTCGGCCAGGACGTACCGGCCGATGGGGATGCCCAGCTCCGACAGCACCAGGGCACGAGCCCATTCGGCGGTCCGAATCAGCTGGCGATGCCCGGCGACGTAATCCGCTCCCCCTCCGGTCCGCATGCGCCCTATGACCGGCCGGGCGGCCTCCAGCTCGCGCGGCGAGAGAAGCCCGAGCGCCCGGGCGCACCGCGACAGCCTCTGCGCGGTCTCCACCGCCTGAAGCCTGAACATGCTCGCGCCTCTTAGCTGCGCGGTCGTCGAGGCCAGGACATCCTCCAAGGCGCTCATGAGTTGGATCAGGTGGAGCCGGGTCCCGTCGGTGCGGGACGCGGCCTGGCCGAGCGCTCGGTCCGCCAGGGTCAGCAATTCCTCGACGATCCGTATCCGCTCGAAGACATCGGCTTCCGCGGAAACCAACTCGTCGATCAGGCCTGCGATCCCCCGGTCCGGCAAGAAGCGTCTGATCCTCCGGAGGCGGTCGCGCAACTGGCGCGGGTCGTAATAGGCCCGGATTTTCTCCGCCAGCTCCCTCGCCGCCGGCGCGGCCGCCGGCGCCGTTTCCGAATAGCTCAGCACCGCGCTGGCGTCTCCGGGCTCCATGATGGAGTGGATCTTGGAGCGCATGCCCTGGAACGCGGGGTCCTTGTCCGCTATCTTGGCGGCGAGGGCGCGGATCTCATCGGCCAGGCTCGCGTCCGCTCCGCCCGGCATGGACCGCGCGAGCCGGACGGCGAGGTAGCGATGGCGCAGGGCCCAGCCGTCCTCGCGGGCCAATACCGCCAGAAGGGTTTCGGCCGCTTTCTCCTCGTCTTCGGCCTGCCTGAAGCCCCGATACGACTTCGCCGAACGCAAGGCCCACCCGTCCAGCGCGATCTCGAGGAATTTCTCCACGATAATGGCCCGCGCGCGGTAATAGCCGTCGGCGGTCAGATCCTCGGGCGACAATGACGCCAAGACCGTGCCGACGTATATCCCGGCCGCAGCCAGCTTCCCCGCGTCCGCGTTCGGGACGCCGTATTGCCGGCCGCCGCCGCGCTCGGAGCAGGCATAGGGCGCGGGAGGCAGCACCGAGCCGTCCCGGCAGTGCCACATCACGCGCTCGTACGGCCCGCGCGGATTGGCCTGGATCTTCGATATCAGCGCGGCGGCCTCCTTGGGCTCGAGGGGGCGAAACGGGGCCGCGGACCCGGCTCCCGCGAACAGGATCATCGCGCCGATCGACAGCCAAGCAGTGTGCTTCATAAGGATACCGCCTCTTCGTTCATCGTGGGATTTCCCGGGACTCCGCGTGCGGCAGGATATCGTCCTCCTCGGTGAAGTCCCGGAGGAATTCCACGGGCATGAGGATGAACTGCCGCATCCCGCGGACCGTGGTCAACGCCAGCATTCTCGCGCGCAGGCGCCGGAGGAATTCCCGGAGGGCGACCCTCTGCTGCACCTCCCCCTCCTCCCGGACCAAGGACAAGCGCCGCAATGCATAGAGTCCGAGCGCGAACGCGATGGCGAAGAAGAAGTCCCAGTGCCTGAAGCTGATCGCCCGCAAGCCGAGGTCCAACGCCGGACTCTTCCATGTCAGCAGGAGGGACAGCTCCCGGCTGGCGAAGTAGTCCGCCGACATCCCTCCGATGACCGGGGCGATGCCGGCCGCCAAGGAGCTTACGATGGAGCTCGCGGCCAGAAACGACGCCGACTTCCCCTTCGGGGACAATTTCATGCCGATATTGCTCGACGCCAGTATGACACCGGCGGTGGCCGCGCCCACCACTATATGTATCGCGATCACCATCGGCAAGGTCAGGAAGTGCGGCTCGGGCAAGGTCGTGAAAGCCCAAGACAAGGTGCTGACGATGCAAAGCGGCGCGCAAACGGCGAGGACGCCTTTGTTGGAGAACTGGTCGGCGAAAGCGCCCCAGAACCGGAAGAATATGAGGTTCATGACGTTGCTCAAGACGGACATGGACATCACGAAGGCCACGGTGAAGTGCAGCCGCCTGAGCATGTACACAGTGAAGAACGGGGCGGCCAGGTTGACCGAAAAGCTCCACATCGCGAGGAAGATGATGAGCATCCGGTAATTCCTGTCGCGGAACGGCTCCAGGATCGAGGAAAGGAATCCGACGTCGATCGGGATTTGAGGCGGCTCGGGGGAGGTCCAGACGAAATACACGCTCATCAGTCCGAACAGGATGCCGCCCAAGAAGAGGATGGCATAGCTGGCGAGCACCGTCTCCCGGGAGTAGCTCCCCCAAGCCGTCACGAAGAATCCGGCCGACAGGCCGGTGATGATGCCCACGGCCTTGCTGTAGGCCAGCCGCTTGGCGAAGAACGCGCCCATGCGGCTGCGCCCGATCACGTCGCGAAGCCAGGAATTCCAGCTGCAGAGCGCCGCCGCCGCGAAGGTGGAGCTCAAGGCCACGGCGACGGTCAGACGCCCCATGGGGACGGACCGGGCCCCCCACAAGATGGGCAGGACGATCAACAGCCAGGAAAGCTTGGAGAGAAGGAAGCCGGCCATGGCGATGATCTTGCGATCCCGCAAGCGGTTGATCAGATAGATCGAGGGGATTTGCACGAGCTGGGACAGGGCGGCGATGGATGCCAGGATCCCGACCTGCGCGTTGGACGCTCCGAGCTTGACGGCGAAGGCGGTCACGAAGGTCCCGCTTGTCAGGGAAATCAGGACCTGCCCCGTGACGCTTTCCAATAGAAAGTTCCGCAACGGGCTCCGGGATTCCCACGTTTGAGGATCGGCGGGCATGAGAGCGGCATCAATTTAACCATATTCTCCCCACCGGCGTCCCGTTTTTACGCTGCCGGGATGGAGAGCTGGCCCGGACTGAGATGCGCGCGCCCGGCGAAACGCCGCGGATGTGCACGAAATTCTCTCCGTGAGGGGAGAGGAAGGGAGCGTGGGGCGATTCGGCGATTTGCAGGCCGTTCATGGGTAAGTTATACTCCCGGGATGGGCGCACATGTTCTCGCGGATCGCATCTTCTGGCTTCAGATCCTGGCCGCCATAGCCTGCGGCGTGATCATCGGCATCGAGAGGCAGCTGCGCGGCAAGCCGATCGGCATCCGGACCAGCATCCTCATCTGCCTCGGCACCCTCACCTACATTGACATAGGCATGCGCCATATGGGTCAGGGGGACCCGACACGGGTGCTGGGCCAGGTGGCCACCGGCGTCGGGTTCCTGGGCGCCGGACTCATGATGCACAGGCAAGGTCTCGTCACGGGGATCACCTCGGCGGCGGTGGTGTGGCTCCTGGCCGCCATCGGCTGCGCCATCGGGTTCCGGGAATTCGGCCTGGCCCTGGCGATGGCGCTTGTTTCGGTCACGGTCCTTGTCAGCGTCCATCACTTCGAGCGGCTCTTTCAGACGCTACGCCGCGGCGTGCACGACGACAAGTCGTCTTCCCTCCACGGCCAGGATTAGCGGCGTTTTGACGGATTCTCCCCAGTCGGCGCGGTCGGACGGCGTGCGAGTGGGCCGGTTCTCTACGCGAACCTGAAGGAGATCACCAGGCGGAGCCCGAGGGCGTTGATGTCCGAGCCCACGTGCAGGTAGCGGAACTGCCCGCCCACGGTCCAGCCCTTCCCGAAGTCCCTGTCCAGGCCGATCGCGACGCTTCCGCCGGGCTTATACGAGGACGACTCGGAGGTGGAGCGGCCGAGGACGACCTTCCGCTTGAACCTGTTGCTGGACACGCCGCAGACCAGATGCGGCCGGAGATCGGACTTGGGCAGGACATCCCACCTGCCGATCAGAGCGTAGGAATCCAGCTCCACGTCGGACTCGGTGCCCGAGGCCGCGGTGGCCCCGTAGTCGATGCGGCGCACCTCCATTCCCGCGGAGAGCGCTCCGGTGATGTGATACCTGTAGAGCAGCGCGAAGTTGATCCCCGTGTCCGTTATGCGGCCGAGGCGTCCCACGCCCCAGTTCGCCCCGTTGGCGAAGCCGCCCACGTGCATGCCCCGGGAGACCGCGGCGCGGGCGGAGCCGGCGAGCGGCCCCAGGACCGCGGCCAACAGCCCCACAAAGAGCAGTCTTCTCGCGACGGATGCCGGGCCGCTCATCGGAGGATCACCTCGTGCGGAGACAGCTTCCCGTCGAGCGCCTCCGCCATTCCCCGCTCCGGAAGCGTCACCCGGTGCTTGAGGATATCCAAGGTGCGCTCCATCCGGTTGGAGCGGAGCTCGTCCGGGTTGCCCACGCGGGGCCGGAGGTGCTTGTTCGCCAGGCAGGTCTCGACGAACATGTAGTCGATCATCGTCATGGGAATGTGCTTCTCGTCCACTCGCAGCCAGGGGGGCTCGACCGTCCTCTTGAGTTTCACGTCCCGCGCCGCCATGGCGTGGTCCCGCTCCTTGGGCCGGTCCTTGTGCCGCTGGAACCTCGCCGCCGCCTCCTTGAGCTCTTGCGCGGGCACGTGCAGCTTCCCGGCGCCGTCATTGAATACGCGGATCATCTCGTCGTCCGCCTTGCCGCCTATAGGCAGGCCGTGGGCCGCGTTCGTCCCCTGCCCGGGGAAGCCGTATCCCTTGACGGTCTCCGCGATCGCGTAGGGAAGCCTCACGGGATATTTCCGGGGAGCGGACTCGAGCCTTCTCTCCGTCTCCCAGATCGCCCAGGCGAAGGCCGCCGGGTCCCTTCCGTCGATCACGATGGGATCGAAGTTGTTGAGCTCCAGATGCCTGCGGAACCAGGCCGAGCCGCCGGACATGCTCATGGTGGTGCGCTGGTCGATGCGCCTGCCGTTGCAGATCATGATGGGCGCGACCAAGCCGCAGTCCGCGTGCCGCCACCATCGCGGGGCCCAGTCCGGGCCGCGCTGCTCCTCGAAGGCGCCGTCGCTCAGGAACGCCACCAGCCTCTCGCCCGCCAGGGGCAGGTGCGCGTACTGCAGGCCGGCGAAGCCGAGATACCCGCCTTCGGCGATGCCCCCCGCCGTGTGGGCGTTCACGTGGCTGCCCCGCGGGGAATCCTGCTCGCCCTTGTCGTTGAGCCGGTAGGAGTAGAAGTCCCGCACGAAACGGCTCAGGCCCTCGTTGGTCAGGTCGTAACGCTCCGCATGGGCCGGCGTCAGGTTGCCGACGAGCAGGTTCACGGAGTCGATCGCCGAGACCGTGTGCCCCTGCTCCATGAGCCAGCCCCGGGTATGGCCGGTGATCGCGTTCGCGGCGAGATAGCCCGCGTAGGCCGGGCAGATGTTGAGGGAGCCTCCGGTGTGCCCCTCGGGGCTCTTCTTGAAGTCCTCGCGGCCGAGCTTGCGCCCGTCCAAGTACACGTTCCTGGCGTAGGTGTCGTGCACCGTGAGCCACATGGCCGCGCTCGCGAGCCGGTCGGCCGCCGCCAGAATCTCGAAGAGAGGCGTCCCGTCTCCCGTGGCCTTGAAGTGCTTGGCCATGGCGCGCACGCGCCTCTGGGTCTCGGGCGCGTGCTTGATGACGCCGTACCCTTTGGCCCAGACCTCCTGCGCGGACTTCGTCTTCTCTGCGACTCTCATGTCCCCCCCCTGAACCGCCCGGCCTGGCCTTCAAAATAGTCTAGCAAACTCCCGGGACAGCTCGTGGATTTTGAGAAGCGCACACCTCAGCCGATCTTCGCTCCTTGAAGGCCGCGCGCGGTCTTGATGTGCACGTCGCGCTGGGGGAACGGGATCTCGATCCCGCTTTCGCGCAAAGCCCTCTCCAGCGCGTAGTAGATGTCGCTCTTGACCACGAACTGGTTTAGGGGCTCGTCGATCCAGACGAGCAGGTCGAAGTCGAGGGAGGAATCGCCGAACCCGAGGAAGCGCAGCTCCGGCGACGGGCTCTTGAGCACCCGGGGCGCATCCAGGGCCGTCTTGATCGCCGCGGCGCGCAGGCGGGGGATGTCGCTGCCGTAGGCGACGCCGAAGGGCACATGGATGCGTATTTTCGGGTCGCTGTGCGACCAGTTGATGACCTGCTCCTGGACCAGGACCGAGTTCGGCAGGATCAGCGTGATGTTGTCGAAGGTGTCGATGACCGTGGAGCGGATGCCGATCCTCTTGACCGTCCCGATGAGGTCCTGGACGCTCACCTTGTCGCCGACGCGGATGGGCTGCTCCAGCAGCAGGATGATGCCGGATATGAAATTTTCCGTGACGTTCTTCAGGCCGAAACCCAAGCCTACCCCCAGGAAGCCACCGACGACGGCCACGCTGGTGAGCCTGAACCCGATCGTCTGCAGCGCCACCATCGACGAAGCGACGATGATGACGTAATGGACGATCCTCATGACCGCGTAGCCCGGCCCGCGCTCGAATACGGTCTTATCCTCGAAACGCAGCAGCACGATGCGCTGCATGATCCTTGAAGACACCACCCCGAAGTAGATGATCGCGCCCGCCACGGACACGGACACGAGGCTCAATCGCGTCTCTCCGAAGCTGAGGAACGGCGTCGTGAGCACGCGCGCCGCCAAGCTCATGCCATGCGCCACGGGTTGCCAGTTCACGGGTTCAATCATGATTATCCTCTCCTGCGAAGGCCGTCATTGGCCGCTTCCAGCCCCCATCTTTCCGCGCTCCATCGCCTCCCGGACATCGGCCGCGCTCGCGGCGCGCAGGCACCGCTCGGCCATGCCGGCGGCTTCGGTGGTGTCCACGGAGCGCAGCGCCTGCCGGACCTCCAAGATCCTTCCCGGCACCACGCTCAGGCTCCTGACGCCCAGCCCTATGAGGAGCCCCGTGCAGCCCGGGTCCGCGGCCATCTCGCCGCAAACGGCGAGCTCCTTCTCCGCGTCGGCGGCGGCCTTCACGAGCTGCCTGATGACCTCCAGCACGGAAGGATGGAGGGACTCGAAATACGGGAGCATGTCCTGGCTGGTCCTGTCCGCCGTCAACAGATACTGGATCAGGTCGTTGGTGCCCACGCTCAGGAAATCGGACTCGCGCGCGATCCTGCCGGCCAGGACGGCCGCCGCGGGGACCTCGATCATGGCCCCCGCCGGGAGGCCCTCGCCGAATTTGCGCCCCTCTTCCCGGAGCGATCTGGCGGCATCCTGGATCGCGTGCCTGGCCGAAGCCATCTCCTGCGCGTCAACGATCATGGGAAAAAGGATCCGGACCGGCCCGTGAGCGCCCGCCCGTAGGATGGCCCTCAACTGCGTCTTCAGGATATCGGGATAGCGCAGAAGCAGCCGCGTGCCCCGAAGCCCCAAGGGATGATCGTGCCCGGACGCGAGCGGAAAATACGGCAGGATCTTGTCCCCGCCCAGGTCGAGCACCCGGATCGTCACCCGTCCGGGCTTGATCCTCTCGGCCAGCTCACGGTAGAGGGCGAACTGCTCGTCCTCCGTCGGGAAGCGCTCCCGTCCCATGAAGAGGAACTCCGTGCGAAAAAGCCCGACTCCATCGGCCCCGCAGCGGCGGGCGGCCTCGGCATCCTCCAGCTTGGCCACGTTCGCGCAGAGGACGATCCGGACGCCGTCCCGCGTGATGGAGGGGAAAGACGCCAGCTCCTGGAGATCCTCTTTGCGCGTCTCCAGCTCCGCCGCCAGCCGCCCATAACGGCTCTCCGCCTCCGCAGCCGGGTTCACGAAGACCTCTCCGGAATCGCCGTCCACGATCAAGATCTCGCCGCTTCGTATCACGGAGCACGCGCCCCGGATCCCGACGACGTAGGGCACTCCCATGGAGCGGGCCAGGATCGCGGCGTGGGAGGTCTTGCCGCCCCGCTCGGTGACCAGGCCGAGAACGCCCTGCATCTGCATATGAGCCGTGACGGAGGGAAGAAGCTCCTCGGCCACCACCACCGATCCCTCGGGGACCGCCAGCGCCTCGCCGGCGTGCTCCCGCATCAGGACCGCCAGCACCCGGCGTCCGACGTCGCGGATGTCCGCCGCGCGCTCCTGGACGTAAGGGTCCTTGAGCTCGGCGAGCATCCGGGCCGCCCGGCCGATCACGTCCGTCAAGGCCGCCTCGACATTGAGCCTATCGTGGGAAACCGAGTGAAGCACGTCTTTAAGAAGAGTCGGGTCCCTCAGGACCGTCATCTGCGCGGCGAATATCTCGGCCTCCTGCTTTCCGATCCTCTGCCGCACCATGTCCCGCAAAGCGGAGAGCTCATCTTCGGCCGTCTTCAAGGCGGCGTCGAACCTGTCCAGCTCCTTGCCGATCTCGCCATCTTCGAGCTTCCTTCGCGGCGCGGCCAAATGCCGGTCGCTGAGAAGGACGAAAGCCGTCCCGCGGGCGATTCCCGACGAGACCCCGAGTCCCTTGATCGGCCTTTTCGAATCACTCATTCTGGAGTTCTTTAGATGGAGATTCTAACTTTACACGAGCGTCTCAGCAATCGCGCGCATCGCGCGCCCGGGCCGGCTGGGCCAGCGCACCCCCGAGGGATTTATGATACGATGACGGCTCATGGACGATTCTTCGGTTGCTCCTTCCGCCCGCGCGCCCGAGCAGCCCCGGCGGGTGCAACTCGGGACCTTCGACGGGGTGTTCGTGCCGAGCATCCTGACGATCCTGGGCGTAATCGTATTCCTGCGCATGGGATACGTCGTGGGAAACGCCGGGCTCTGGCAGGGCCTGGCCGTCATCGTCCTCGCCAACGCCATCTCCGTGCTGACCAGCCTTTCCATCTCGGCCATCGCCACCAACATCGAGGTGAAGGGCGGCGGGGACTACTACCTCATCTCCAGGAGCCTGGGCGTCGAGTACG
>JBDREN010000048.1:0-16613 GCA_043819795.1 Elusimicrobiota bacterium | reverse complement strand
ACGAGCCAGTACCAATTGTACGTTGACTCCACGGCTATCGCCTCGACCTTCTCTCGGTACGGCGCCAGCTCCGTCAAAATAAGCGGCAGTTCATTTCGTAGACGCCGCTCGTATACGATGCGATCATGTTCATCCAAGATTACCAGCACGCTGTTGTTGGAATGCAGGTCGATTCCTACGTATAATTTCATCAGTCCCCTCCTTGGGTTGGAATGTTCGTCTTGCAACGAAACAATACAACCTGTGGGAGGGGATCTCTATATGATTATCAGGCTATGACTTTTGTGACTTGTTTGACTTTTGACCACGCCTCGCCGCCGCAATCCTGAGATAAGTCACAAAAGTCATAGCCTGACACCGAGACTCCGAGACAGAACTCAATGCATGACGCCGCCGGCCTTGCCAGGGGCTGGATTTACGGCTATATAAACTCAAGAGGGTCAAAAGCTTTAAGAGATCCACCCGCCGGTCACCGGAGGCGACGATGAAGAAGATGAAGACGGGGAAGTCCCTGATCGTTCTTGGGCTGTCCGCCGGACTTTTATTGACCGTGCTCGGCATGGGCGCGACCGAGTCCGTCGATCCGCCGCAGGATCAACAGGGGGTCGTCCGGCTGCGCCAGAGAGTGGACCGCCTCATCGACGCCCTGGGCTCCATGGACATTCCCAAGGGGACCGCCGGGAGCCTGGACGCGAAGCTGCGGGCCGCCCGGGAGAAGCTGGAGACCGCCGAGGCGGATTACCAATCCGGCGACGCCAAGCACGGCGGGAATATGGCCAAGGCCGGGGCGGACATCCTGGGAGCTTTTGTGAGCGCCCTGAACGCGCAGGCCGGGAAGAAGGTGGCTCAGGAGGACGCCAGCGCGCTTATCGGGATACTCACCAACGAGGTCACCGCGCTCTCCGGCGGAGAGCAGTTCACCCTCGCGCTTAAGTCCGACGGCACGCTGTGGGCCTGGGGATACGGGCGCGAGGGGCAGCTGGGAGCGGACTCTATTGATTTTTCGGTCACGCCGGTGCAGGTCAGCGGCTTGTCGGAGGTCACCGCGTTCTCGGCCGGGCGCAACCATTCCCTCGCCGTCGAGGCCGACGGCACGGCCTGGGCGTGGGGATACAACTACCAGGGCCAATTGGGCGACAGGTCCGATGACGCCAGCTACGTGCCGGTGCGTGTGGCCAACCTCTCCAATGCCGTCGGAGTCGCCGCGGGGCGCCTGCACTCCCTCGCCACGGCCGCCGACGGCTCGGTCTGGGCCTGGGGAGACAACCAGCGGGGGCAGCTCGGCGACGGCTCGACGGCCGGCAGCGACGTCCCGGTCCAAGTGGCCGGTCTGGACAACGCCGTGGCCGTGGCGGCCGGGCAATCGCACTCCCTGGCCCTCAAGGCGGACGGCACCGTATGGGCGTGGGGCTTGAACAGAAGCGGACAATTGGGCGACGGGACCTTCACCGACAGATATGTTCCGGTCCAGGTCGCGGGTCTGACCGATATCGTCTCCATCGCCTGCGGAGACCAGCATTCCCTGGCCCTAAGAGCGGACGGCACCGTATGGGCGTGGGGCGAAAACGCACAGGGCGCTCTGGGCGACGGCTCGTCCGATGACAGGAACACTCCCATCCAGCCGCACGGCCTCCCGGGCGTCGCCGCCATCGCCGCGGGGACGGTCCATTCCGCGGCCCTGGACGGCGCCGGCGGCGTCTGGACATGGGGAAGGAGCAACTACGGGCAGCTGGGCGACGGCACGACCAAGAGGCGCCGCGTCCCGGTCCCCGTGCCCGGCGTGGACAACGCCGCGGCGCTCGCCGCCGGCAGCTACCATACGCTCGCCATCGGAGAGGACGGCGGCATCCTCGCATGGGGAAACAACCTCTGGGGCCAGCTGGGCAACGGCCAGAGCGGGGCCAAGGTCCTCCCCGTCCGGATCCCCGGCCTCGACGATGTCGCCGCCATCCGCAGCGGAGATCATTTCTCGCTCGCCATCAAGACCGACGGCTCCGTCTGGGGCTGGGGGCAGAACACCCAGGGGCAATTGGGCGACGGCACGAACGAGAACCGGTTCACGCCGGTCCAGCTGTCGTGGCTGTCCCATCCGGCCATCCTAGCCACCGGCACCAATCATGCTTTCGCGGCGAAGGCCGACGGCTCCGTATGGGCTTGGGGACAGAACACCCGGGGGCAAGTGGGCGACGGGACCACCACCAATCGACATTCCCCGGTCCAACTGCCCGGTTTAAGCGGCGTCGTCGCGATGGGCGGCGGGGATTATCATTCGGTCGCGCTCAAATCCGACGGGGCCGTCTGGAACTGGGGATATAATCGCTACGCCACGCTGGGGGACGGCACCCGGACCGACAGGCATACGCCGGTCCAGGTCCTGGCGCCGGGCGGAAGCGGCTACCTCGGCGATATCGCGATGATCGGGATCGGGTATTATCACAACTTCGGCCAGCAGAGCGACGGTAGCCTGTGGGGCTGGGGAAACTGCGACTACGGCCAATTGGGGATCGGGTACCTTGGGGACCAGGCCAGACCGGTCCCGGTGGACGGCCTGAATAATGTGGAGGAGATCTCCGGCGGCTGGGACTACGGCTTCGCCCGGAAGTCCGACGGCACGGTCTGGTCGTGGGGGCAGCACGGCCGCACGGGCGACGGGACGGACATCCAGAGATGGAGCCCGGTGCAGGTCCTCAACCTGACCGATATCACCGCGCTCGGCCGGGGCAGGCTGCACGCCATGGCGATCAGATCCGACGGCACCGTCTGGACCTGGTCGTACAATCACCTGGGCCAGCTGGGAGACGGGACCATTACCCACAGGTACGCGCCGGTCCAGGTGCGGGATTTGACCGACGTCGTCGCCGTCGCCGGCGGGGCCCGGCACTCGCTCGCCTTGAAGGACGACGGGGCCGTCTGGGCCTGGGGAGACAACCAGATGGGACAGTTGGGTACCGGGGAGCCGTCCTACGAGGTCCTTCCGGTCACGGTCGCCGCTTTCTAAGCGGCGCCGGGTTCCGCGGTAACGGTGACAGGCTATGACTTTTGTGACTTGTTTGACTTTTGACCACGCCTCGCCCCCGCAATCCTGAGATCCACTTTATTAACCAGAGGGGTCCGGTCTAGCCCCCGAAAACGAGACTCAAGCGATTTCGGGGGGAACTTACACGAAGGTAAGTCGTATATATCGGGGTAGCGGGGCATCAATCTCTGCGAGTGAAGCTTGGTTTCAGGGTGAAGGATACAAAGCGCTCCCATCGAACGACCAGCCCAAGTCGGAGCGCCAAGAGGAGCGGCGTCAGGTGTTAACTTTGTTAACCAGAGGGGCCCGGTCCGGGGCCGGGGCTCAACGCCCCGATTCGGCGCGCTTCCGGCGGATCTCCCGGATGCGCTTCACGCGGACGTAGCGCAGGCGCCTGCGGTCCTGCTCCACGGCGGGGAGCATATCGCCCAGGACGTTGAGGGCGGTCTGCACCATGTCCAGGATGCGGTCGCCGGGGAGGATCATCGTGTAGACCTTGTGGATCTGCCCGGACTGCAGGCCCGTCTGGCGGAGGACGGGGTCGAGCAGGGTGATGTTGGAGGCGGGTATGCCGGGCGCGCCCATGGCGATGACGAGGACCGTGAGGGCGGTGTTGAAATACTGCGCCAGGGTCGGCGCCGCGCCGAACATGGATAGGGCGTAGAACGCCGTCAGGCCCATGTAGAGCGAGGTGCCGAACATGTTGAACACCCCGCCCAGGGGCACCACGGTGTCGCGCGTCTTGCGCGAGACGCCCATCGCCTTGAGGGCCTCCTTCTCCGTGGGCATCGTCGCGCTGCTCGACGAGATGCTGAAGCCGACCAGCGCGGCCTTGAGGATCTCCTTGAAGTCCTTGGCGCGCGCGCCGAAAGCGGCGTAGGCGGCCAGCAGAGCGGCGAAGCCGATGCCCATGCCCGTGAGGGCGGTGATGTAATACCCCCCGAAAGAGTTCAGCAGGCCGAGCCCCCCCGTGGCCATGGTCATCGAGAGCAGCACCGCCACGGCGGGGATGCCCACGATGTCGATGAACCTCGGGAAGGCCTTATTGATGAGCGCTGTCCCCTTCTCGCCCAGCTCGCCGGCTTTCTCCAGGAAAGGCGCGGTGCGGCCGTTGACCACGAGCCCGGCCGCCTTGTCGAAGACGCGCAAGAGCGCCCCCTTCCAGCCGGGTCCGTAATCCCGCTTCGCCGAGCCGTTGTTCACGTTGCGCGCGCGCTTATAGATGAGCGCCGCGCCGGTGAACGCGCCTATGATCGGGAGCATGAACTGCATGGGGCTGAAGCCGCCGGTCGCCAGGCCGGGGATGGCCGCGGCCGCGAACTTCGCCGGGGCGACCACGGGCAGCAGGGCCGTCAACAACATGGTGACGCCCGCCGAGATGACGAGGCCCGCCGTGGTGATGACGAGGAAGCCCAGCAAAGTGCGGGATTCCTTCACGACGCTGTAGTGCGAGAAGGACTTGAACACGTTTAGGCCGATGAACGGAGCGGCCAGCCAGGGCAAGGCGCCGAAGAACAGCCCGGGCGTGAGGCTTAGGACCGGAAGCGCGCCGAGGTTGACGCCCGCGAAGCCGAGGGCGGCGCCCCCGACGGCCGCGACCAGGAAGCGGTTCTCCTTGAGGATTCTCCCGAGCGAGAGCGGCTTCTTCTTGGAAGGCGGGGCCTTGAGTTCGAGCGCGGCCCCCTCCTCGGCCGGGCCGCGGCGGGCCGCGGCGCTCGGGCGCGAGAGGCGGCTCGCCGGCGCGTTCCGCGGACCGGCCGGCGGGGCGGCGGTGAAGCTTCGGCCGCTATTGCGCGCGCCGCCGTCGAACACGGCGGCCATGCGCGCGACTTGGTCCCCGCTCAAGGAATTCGGCGCCGCGAGGGCCAATCGCGCCGGGACGGCGAGACGCTCAAGAGCCGAAAGCGGGGTGCGCGGTCTACCGCGCTCGTCTTGCTGCCCATGCGCCGGAATAAGCGGCTTCGACGCGGCGCGCCGCGCGGCGATGCCGGCCGGGAGCGCCGGGGATCCGGGAAGGTGGGCCCCGACGGCCCGCGGCCGCGGCCCGATACCGGCGGAAGGCAGAGCGCTCGCGAGGGTCCGGGCGAGCCTCATCGAAGAGTTGGGTGTCCCGACTAGGTGGAGTCCGGCGATGCCGCCTATCGCGGCCGCCGGCACCGCCGGCCCTACGGTCTTGACCGGGACAACGGCGCGGATCGCGGCGAAGGCTCCCTGGCACTGCGCCAGGATGAGCGCAATGGACAGAGAAAGCGCCGTCAGCCGCCGAAGAGCGGGCATCACTTCATCGTACCCCAAACCGCTCCGATTCCCATTACCCAAAGTGCCTATTTGTTCGCCGTTATTGGACCTAGGCCGGCGTCAGGTGTTAACTTTGTTAACTAGTCGCTGGAGGCATCGGGCCGGCAGCGGCTCATGAAGCCATCTAATCCCATCTTCGGGTCCTCCGCGAACGGCAAGACGTCAGCGGGAACCGATCGAGCCTCTCATTCGTACAAGCGGGGCGCATAATTCTTTAAAGGTGCCAAATTGGCACCTTAGAAACCTGGCGGATGGATGAGCGTATGCTAATGGTCGCCGAGAAGGCGCGCGAGGAGGTGGTCACAAATGAGTGACCACCTCCAGGCCCTCAAACTCTCGAGCCGCATGCCGCTTGCGTTCACCGAGCGCCGCGGTGAGGGATTCTGAAAACGTGGCCCCTTCAAAGGCTCTGGTAAAAATCGGCGGGATTCAGCAACGGATTTTGCTGATCCGGGGCGAAAAGGTCATCATAGACGCCGACCTTGCGGAGGCCTATGGGGTACCGACGCGTCGATTGAATGAGCAGGTGAAGCGCAACCGGGTCCGGTTCCCCGGGGACTTCATGTTTCAGCTCTCCGCCCGCGAGAAGGCCGAGGTGATCGCAAATTGCGACCACCTGAAGAAGCTGAAGTTCGCGAAGGCCCTACCCTTCGCCTTCACGGAACACGGTGCCATCATGGCGGCCAGCGTCCTTAACTCGCCCAAAGCCATCGAGGTGGGCGTTTTCGTCGTCAGGGCCTTTGTTAAGCTGCGAGAGGTCATTGCTGGGCATAAGGAGTTGGCCCGCAAGATCGCACAGCTTGAGCGCGGGCTCAAGCAAGCCCGGCTTAGCGAGACCCGGCGGCATTTACTTGAAGCCGGAACCAGAATGGGGTTCCGCTCGTATATGCGGGAGTAGGGAAAGATGCCCACGAGACCCCCCATCCCCGTGGAGCGGATCGAGAGCCGCATCCTCCTAATACGCGGACGCAGAGTCCTGCTGGATCGGCATCTGGCCGGCATGTACGGAGTCGCGCCCGGGGCCCTGAACCGGGCCGTAAAAAGAAACCAGGAGAGATTCCCTCCGGATTTCATGCTCCAGCTGACGCCCGAAGAGTGGCGCGACTTAAAGCGCCAATCTGGCATTTCAAGTTGGGGCGGAGACCGCCGCGCGGCCCTGGGACTTGAAGTCACAAATTGTGACTTCAAGATGGCGTCATGTGTTCCGACTTTATTAACCAGAGGGGACTTGCTGGGGGGTGAGTCGTAGAATGCCGGTCGGCGCCGATTCGGTGGCGCCAAGTATGGCGCCCTCCCGGAGACGTTAGGCGGAGTTACTCAAACAACTCGAAGAACTCAATGCGTGACGCCGCTTATAACGCCATAGGCCGCCCAAACCGGACATGGTCATCCCGGCGGCGAAAAACCCGATGACCGCGGTGCCCATCATAGTGTCCGAGCCGGCGGAATGATCCAGGTAGCCCGGCAGCATGACCCACACCAGCGCCGCCGCCGGCAGCACGAGGAGCGCGGTCGAGAGCAGTCCCGAACCGAAGGCCGCGGCCCAGCGACCGGGTCCTTCCGGGGGCGCGGCGAGCAAGCCCGCGGTCACGGCGGGCAGGGACGCGATTACGAACCAGAAGAGCCAGTGGTCGTCTATGACCTCGGCCGCGGCGATCAGGGAAGGCAGGTAGGGCTCGAGAAACAGCATCAGCCTCCAGGCCGACACCAACGCCGCGAGCATGAGCACGAGCCCGACGACGTAGACCACGGGGCCGAGAAAGAGCGTTTTCCATTTAGTCATATGAGCCCCCCTGAACCAAATGGAGCAATTTATGTGCCAAATACAGCCGCCAGGAAGATGGCCGTCGTTGCGGCGGAGGAGCAAGGCTACCGCTGGGAGGATCTAGCCCGCTATCTAGGCAAATCCCGCGCCGGCGTCTATAAGCTCGGCCACCCCGGGTTAGTTAACAAAGTTAACACCTGACGCCTTCTGCTTCTGCTTCTGCCTTCTTTAACCGAAGAGGCTGGAAGCTTTGGGCGGCGGATCCTGCTTGGCCGCGAGGAGCTGGCTCCACAGCAGCTGATTGCCCGGAGGGACCATCAGCAGGGACGCTTCCCCGTCGCCAAGGCGCTCGATCTCTAGGATCTCGAAGAGCGCCGCGGCGATGTCGGGGTCCTTGCCGATCTCGCCCAGGGCGGCGCCGACGAGGTTCGGGCGGATCGCGGAGGCCTGGGCGAAGGCCACGGCGGCCTTGCGTTCGGCGGCGGAGGTGATCACCTGCACCTGGTTGGACCCGTCCTGCTTGATCGCCGAGGTGACCTGGCGCAGACGGTTCACGACCTTCTCCTCGATCTGCTTGATCATGCCTTTGTCGCGGAAGTGGACCTTGCGGATGTAAGTCGAGCCGAGTTGGTAGCCCCATTCGTGCGACTTGGGGGACACCTCCGAGCGGACGGTCTGGCTCATGTGGTGGCGGTCCTCGAGCATCTGGTCGAGCGGCATGTTGCTCAGACAACGCACGACGGTGCTGGTGACGTTCGAGGACAGCGAGCCGCGCGGGTCCGTGTTGCGGAACAGGAACGGCACCGGATCGCTGACGAACATCTCGTACCACGCGCCGATGCCCATCGGCGCGCCCTCCTCGGAGTTCACCGGGCGGCTGCGCAGGTACTGCTGGTCCAGGCGCATGTCGACGACGCGCACAGAGCCCAGCGGATTGACGATCAGCGCCTTCCAGCCCAGCTCCTCCCACAAAAAGTGCAGGCCCGGCTCGTCGATCTTGCCGACGACCTTGCCGAAGAGCATGAACACCTTGCTCTCGCGCTCGCGGACGATCGTGTAGACGCCCAGCGCCTGCAGGATGCCGAGGGCGACCGGCACCGCGATGAAGCAGCCGACGAACACCGCTACGGCGGCGATCAATCCCGGGGCGATCATGACTGTGACTCCATGACGACGGTCCGCGCCTTGGAGTAGAGCGCGAGGCGCAGGTTCCTTAGGTAGAGCTTCAGCGTGTCGCCGCCGGCCCGCTTGAACTCGCGGAGCTGGGCGGCCAAGGTCTTGAGCGGCTCGACCTCGGCCTGGGCCTTGAGGGTCTCGATCTCGACGGCGCGCTTGGACTCGACGATGCGCTGGTCGGCCGCGGCGCGGGCGAGGCTGATCTCGGAGGACACCTCGTTGTGCGCCGTGTTGATCGCGGCCAGCGCCGAGTCCACCTCCGGGGGCGGGTCGATGCCCGTGATCAGCGACGCCTCGAAGACCACGCCGTAGCGGGCTTCGGCGGAAACGCACTCAGCCTCCATGTGGTCGTTGATGGCGCGCAGGTTCTTGCGCAGGTCGTTGATCGAGATGCCCGAGGCCTCCCCGGCGTCGGAAGGGTCGGCCGCGGCGGCGGGCTTGCGCTCCGCCTCGAAGTTGGCGATGCGCTCGCGCAGGATCGCCACGAAGTAGCCCATGACGTGCACGATCGGGTTCTTGACGGCGAACAGATACGCGTAGAGGTTCTTCTCGGAGATCCGGAAGCGGATGTCGCCGGTCAGCCCGACGTTGAGCTGGTCCTTGGTCACCGCTTCGAGCTCCGTGCCGTTCTTGTTGGCGCTGCGGTCCTCGAGGTCCCGGGCCATATTCATCGTCTGGGTGGAGATCTTGGCCTTGTGGATCCGCTCCCAGGGCCATTTGAAGTACGGCCCCCCGGGGCCGATGACCTCGAGCGCCGGATAGTTATAGCGTTCCCGCTCATCGGGGCGAAGGCTCTCCGAGAGGGGGTCGTCGAGGGTGGTCCTTCCCTCGATGCGCTTAGCGCGGCCGAACGAGGTCTTTACGGCCCGTTCGTCCTGGTCCACGGTATAGAGCCCGGCGACAAGGTACATGACCAGGAACCAGGCGATGAATCCGACGACACATCCGAACATTATGCTCATAAGGGTAAGTCTAGCTCTCGCCTCCTGGGATGTCAACACAAACGATCCCGGCATGCCCGCCGCGTTCTTTCCTATGATGTAAGCGTGGAAGAGGAGGGGGTATTCGTCGGATCGGGCGGTCTGCGGGTCGCCAGGGAGCGCGCCCTTGAGATCCTCAAGGACTACCGGGTCCCGGAGGCCGGCTTTTTCGCGCTGTCGTGGCTGCGCTGCGCCATCGCCGCCGGCGCCTCGTCGGTCCGGCTCTCGGGAAAAGCCGGCGGCTTCTCGATCCGCTTCAAAGGAAAGGCCTTCACCGCCGAGGACCTCGATCGCGTCTATGACGGCGTGCTCGGCGGGGGAAGCGACGGCCGGCTCAAAGAGCTGGGGCTCGGGCTGCTCACGGCCCTGCGCTCCGAGCCCGCGTCGATCACCGTGGTCTCGGGGGAAGGCGGCGCCCGCGTCAGGCTGGAGCTCGCGAAGCTGGGCGGGGAGACGGTCTCCCCCGAGAAGGGGAGCGACGCCGACACTGTGGTGTCGGTGCGCTGGGGACGGGCCTCCCGGGCGCCGGATTGGCGCGGCCTCCTCGCCCGGGAACGGGTCTGCGCCTTGGCGCCGTGCCCGGTGCTCATCGACGACGCCGAGCTGCCGAGACTCCCATGCCCCCCGGACGCGGCGGCCTTCGCGCAGGGAAAGGCGCGCGGCTGGCAGCGCCCTTGGCCGTTCAGCGAGCACGGCGAGAGCCGTCTCTGGATCTATCGCCACGGCGTGCTCGTCCAGGAGACGACCCTCGAGCTGCCCCTGCCCGTACTCGGGCTCGTCGAAGACGCCAAGCTGAGCCTCGATATCGCGCAGAGCCATGTCGTGCGCGAAGCGCGCTGGGGCAAGCTGCTCCGCCTGCTCGGCCGCGAGGAGCTCCGGCTGCTTCGGAAGGTCCTCGCCGGGCATGAACGCGATTTCACCGGCCTCCCCGAGCGGCTGGAGCCGGCGGCGGCCTTCGCCGACTGGACATCGCGCGGCTCATGGCAGAACCTATTGGGAACGCCCGAAGGCTGGGACGCCGAAGAGCTCCAAGAGCGGCCCCTGGCCCGAGCCGGACTCATCACCGACTGGCTCCACCGGTGCGCCGCGAACCTCGCGGCGGCCAAGGCGGGCGGCCCCGAACGGGAAAGCCTGGAAGCGGCCCCATTATTCCTCACGCCCGGCGGCGGCACGGCCAGCCTGGCCGAGGTCCGCGCGACGCACGAGCGGCTGGGAACGGTCCCCTACTCGCTGCGCCGGGGGACCGGGCTCGAGCCGGGGACCCTGTGGTGCCCCTCCCCCCGGGAGCTGGGCTGGATCCGGCTGCATTTCGGACAGGCGGTACGGGAAGTCTAGAAGAGCCGCGCGTTGTCCCTGGAGCCGAACGCACTTTCGTCAACTCCTCTAAAACATCGGGCCGGCAGCGGCGCTGACTTGCTGCGGACAGAGCGCTGCGAATGAATGCGGAATGGCGTATCGGGGAATATGGGATTTCTTTTTTGTCAGCAGGGCAGGGCCGACCAGAGCTGGGGGCATGTAGGGATGGCGCAAACCTCCCCCGCGAGCTATCCTTGGTGCGTGGCGAAGACCCGCTGCCTTCTCATATATCCCAAGTTCTCGGAGTTCAGTTTCTGGAACTTCGCGAGCGCCTATCGCGTGGCCGGGCTCAAGTACCAGACCACTCCCCTGGGCCTGCTCACCGTGGCCGCCTTGCTGCCGGCGGACTGGGAGTGCCGCTTGGTGGACCTGAACGTCTCGGACCTCTCGGACGCCGATCTGGAATGGGCGCATCTGGTGATGACCGGCGGGATGATCACCCAGCAGCTGGAGACGGTACGCATCATCAAGCGGGCGCAGGCCAAGGGCAAGCCGGTGGCGGTGGGAGGCCCCGACGCGACGCACCAACCCCAGGTCTATCAGGAGGCGGACTTCATCGTGTCGGGAGAGGGGGAAGTCTCCATACCGAAATTCGTGGCGGCCTGGGAGTCCGGGGCCCGGTCGGGCAGCTTTGGGACCGACGGCGTTCGTCCCGATCTGGAGCGGAGTCCGAAGCCGCGTTTCGATCTGGCGCGGGTCAAGGATTATCTCTATCTGGGAGTCCAGTTCTCGCGGGGATGCCCGAACAACTGCGAGTTCTGCGACATCATCGAGCTCTTCGGCCGCGAACCCCGGACCAAGACCCCGGAGCGGCTCCTGGCGGAGTTCGACTCTCTCTACGAGTCCGGCTATCGCGGCCACCTGGACTTCGTGGACGACAATCTCATCGGCCCGCGCAACGCGGTCAAGCGGTTGCTGCGCGCGATCATCGAGTGGTCCGAAGCCCGGGGATGGCCGTTCTACTTCTCCGCCCAGGCGACCTTGGGCCTGGCGCGGGATGCCGAACTTTTGGAGCTGATGAGGCGTTGCGATTTCCGCTACGTCTTCATCGGGATAGAGACCCCGGACCCCGAGCTCCTGAGAGGGGCGGGGAAGTCCCAGAACTCGCTGATCCCGATCTCCGAGTGCGTCCGCCGGATGAACGAGGCCGGGATCATGGTGATGGGGGGCTTCATCCTGGGCTTCGATAATGAGCGGCCCGGGGCCGCCGAAGCGATCGCGTCGTGTCTTGAGGAGAGCGGGATCTCCACCGCGATGATCGGACTGCTTACCTCGCTGCCCGGCACTCAACTCGACGACCGTCTGATACGGGAAGGCCGTCTGCTGGTCCGGAAGCGAGGCGCGGCCATCAGGCCCGGCGAGTTCGATCAGATGACCGCCGGCCTGAACTTCACTCCCCTTCGTCCGCGACAGGAGATCCTTAGGGAATACCGCGCTATGCTGGCCCGCGTCTATTCACCGAGCGAGTTCTTTGGCCGGGTGCGCGTTTTCATCCGCCGGTATCGTCCCCATACCCGCCACAAGCCCCCGTTGCGCCTCTTGCCGGGGATGGCCTGGACGATGATCAAGGTGTTCGCGCTCTATCTGGCGCGTCCCTCCGCGCTCTTTCCCTTCCTGGCGACCGCGGCCTACGCTTTGCTCCACGGGCCGAGGCACTTCGCCATTGCCGCGATGACGGCGGTATTCTACGTCCATCTGCGGTGGCAGACGCGGCACGTGGTCGAGCATCTGGCGGATCAGATCCGCGAGCTCGAGACCATCGGCGAAGACGCCTACATCGAGAAGCGCGGAGGGTTCCTCTACAAGGCGGAGCCTCCCTCCCCGGACGGGATAAAGTCCATTTGTTGAAGCTTTCTCCGATTATGTTAAGCGTGGGGACGCCGCTTACCAGCCGGTAGGGCGGTAGTCCTTCAGGAACTTCCCCCAAAGGTGCTCGCCGGTGAGCCGGCCGTGGAAGAAGGGGTCGCAGACCCTCGCGGCTCCGTCCACGATGTCCAGGGGCGGCTCGAAGTCGTGCTCATCGCGCTTCCTGAGCGAGTCCCGCATGGGGTCCTCATCGGTGACCCAGCCCGTGTCGACCGCGTTCATGTGGATGCCGTCTTTGAAGTAGTCGGGGGCGGAGGTGAGCGTCATCATGTTGAGCGCGGCCTTGGCCATATTGGTGTGCGGATGCTTGTCGGTCTTGGTCTTTCGCGAGAAGCTCCCCTCCATGGCCGAGACATTCACGATATGCTGAGCGCCGGTAGGGTTGCGAAGCATCAAGGGCTTGAGCTTGCCGTTGAGGATGAAAGGCGCCACGGCGTTGATGAGCATGGTTTCGACCAGCTCCGGGGTCGGGACCTCGCCCAGAGCCATCCGCCAGGTGTTGTGAGTCCGCTTGTCCACCTGCTGGAGATCCGCGTCCAGCCGGCCGGCCGGAAAGACATCGGCGCCCAGCGCCGCGTCGTCATAGGAGTAGGGGATCTGCGAAAGATGCGCGGCCGCGCGGATGCCGATGCCGGTTAGCCCGGCCTGCCAGGCCAGGAGCCCTTTCCCCGAGGAGACGTCCTTCGCCCCGGGGAGGGCGGGGACGCCGCCTAATGCCGCGCGGCAGGCTTCGCGAGCTTCAAGCAGCTTGGCGGCCTTGCCCCCGAGCTCGACGGCGGCCTGCGCCTCGCGGTCCAAAAGGTGGGCGTAGAAGCCCGGCGGGCGGCGCACGGTCTGCGCGGCGTTGTTGATGATGATATCCAGCCGGCCGAGCGTCGCGTCCAGGTACCGGGCGAATATCTCCACGCTGGGCGCGTGCCGGAGGTCGAGCCCGTGGACATGCAGCCGGTCCGACCAGGCGTCGTAATCGTCCTCCCCCGCGTAGCGCACGGCGGCGTCATGCGGGAAGCGGGTGGTCACCACCACCCGCGCGCCGGCGCGCAGCATCATCAGCGCCGCCTGCCGGCCGATCTTGAGCCGCCCGCCCGTGATCAGGGCCGTCCAGCCCTCTAAAGACGCCGTTTGGAACCGTTTGTCGTAATTGAACTCGGCGCATTCGGGGCACATGGAGTCGTAGAAGAAGTGCAGCTTATCGAAAGAGGAATGGCAGACGTAGCAGTCGCGCGGCATGTTGAGCTTGCGATAGGGCGGACGTTCATCCCCGGCGACCCGTCCGGGCGCCCGGAACACGCTTTCAGACCGGACCTTTCTGATACGGCTCTCTCCCCGAGCGGCGCGGTCCACTTCGACCAAACGCCTCTTTCGCGCCGTCCGGGCGCGCTTGGATGTCTTCATCTGCTCGAGCCGGTCCGGCCTAGACAGGCGTCCCGCGGCCGCCTTGAGGCGGATGGCCTCATCTTCGGAAAGCGCCGCCAGAAGCCGCCGGTCCTCGACGACCGCCTCGAGCAGGCGAGTCGCCCGGCGGAGGTCTTCCGGATCAGCCTTGGGGGACTTCTCGTCGGAGGCGGGACGCTCTTCCATGGGAGATATCCTATCGAATCCGGAGGATAAAAGCCCGCTTGGACCCGCCCCCTGACCCGGGATGAGCATAATTCTCTAAGGTGCCGAATTGGCATCTTAAAGAAGAGGGACGCGACTTGAAATGCCAATCCTGCATTTCAAGTTGGGGGGGCGGCCGGCGGAGTTACTCAAACAACTCAAGAAACTCAATGCCTGACGCCGATGCCGTTCCCTGACAAAGTAATTTATGCTTGTGCAGTAAGGATTATTTCAACATCATTGTCGGGCGACTGTCATTGACTTGTCAGCGAATTGGCGTTATGCTTCTAAAGAGACGTAATACTCGGTGGTGGTGGGAAATAGCCGGCGCTTCCCGCATCTTGTCGCTGACGGGTCTTTGGAAGCGGCCGCGAGGTCTGTTCTGGCGGCGGAAAAGCTGCTCTGTCCGCAGGGGTAATGAAAATGATCAAAGTGCCTAGTGTTTCCGGGAAGCCTGTCCCTTCCGCGATTCTTCTGTCTTGTTTGTTTTCATTCGCATCTCTTGTCGCGGCGCAAGCTCCGGCGACATGTCCTTCCGGCATGGTCTCCTATTGGAAGTTCGACGCGATAAGCGGGACAACCGCGAGCGACGCCTCTGATGCCAATCCAGGGGCCGTTTCCGGAGCGGCATGGACGACCGGCATGCATGGCGGCGCTTTGAGTTTCGACGGCGTGGACGATTACGTTGAAATAGCCAACTCCCCTTCTTTGGAAAACATCACTGAAGGAGATTATACGTTTGAGGCGTGGCTCTATCCTTTGTCGAGGCCCGGGGATGACACAACCTATGGATATGCGGCGGGGATAATCACTAAATCCGGATACTACACGGGGTTGGCGTACAAATACTCCGGTGTCATACAAGCGGAAACCTGGGATACGGCATACCGCGCGATCTACATCGATTCGAGGACTTATGACCCGGGGCAGTGGATCCATGCCGCTTCGACCCTGGATAGCGTGAATAAAGTGCTGACTTTGTATGTCAACGGGCAAAAAGTACGATCAACGACATATTCCGGGACTTTAAAAGACTACGGAACACAGCCTGTACGGATCGGCATACACGCGCCAGCGGCCGGATATTGGACCTGGCCCGCTCATGGCGTCATTGACGAGGTCGCGATCTACGACAGGGCTTTATCAGCGGCCGAGATCTGGGAGCATTATCAAGATAGCCTGGCCGGCGTGGATTACTGCGGTGTTCCGGACGACGCGGATGAAGACGGCATCCCGAATTATCTCGATAACTGCCCCGGCGTTTATAACGATGATCAGGCCGACGCCGATCAAGACGGGATGGGAGACGCATGCGACGCCTGTCCCGCGTCGCCCGAGAATGACGCGGACGATGACGGGCTTTGCGGAGACGTCGATAATTGCCCGTACGATCACAATCCCGGGCAGGCGGACGGCGACGGCGATGGGGCGGGCGACGCCTGCGACAACTGCCTCGCCGCGCCCAATCCGGACCAAGCCGACACCGACAGCATTGGGCTGGGCATGCTTTCTTTCTGGACGCTCGATGAGGGCTCCGGGACGACCGCGGCCGATTCCGCCGGCGGCAGCCCCGGGACGATCGCCGGCGCGGCCTGGACCGGCGGCCGCGTCGACGGTGCCTTGCGGTTCGACGGCGTCGACGATCACGTCACGGTCGAGGGCTCCTCGTTCCTGGAGAATATCACCGAAGAAGGGGATTATACGTTCGAGGCGTGGTTCTATCCCCTGTCGGTTCCCCCGAATGTGGACCCCGATTACATCGACATGGCCTATGGGATCGTCACCAAGCCCGGCTGGCACACGGGGCTGGACTACTCGCATACCAAGAGGATCCAGGCGACGGTCTGGAATACCGAGAACCAGGGATTCGGGGTCGGCTCCGTGACGTACGAGCCCGAGCAGTGGATCCATGCCGTCATGACCGTGGACAGCGTGAGCGGAGTGCTGGCCTTGTACACGAACGGGCAGCTCCAGGGAACGGCGGCGTTTCACGGGATTCCCCGGGACTATGGGACAAACCCGCTGATGATCGGCATGGGCGGGACGCCATCCTGGTCGACCCATAGATTCCCCGCGCACGGCGTCATCGACGAGGTCGCGGTCTATGACCGGGCCCTGAGCGCCGAAGAGATAGCGCTGCATTACCAGAGCGGCCTGGCGGGCGCCCGCTATCCCGCCGAGGACGGCGCGGGAGACGCGTGCGACAACTGTCCGGACCACCATAATCCCGGTCAAGCGGACGCCGACGCGGACGGGGCCGGCGACGCCTGCGAGCCCGACACGGATTATGACGGCGTCATAGACGATCACGACAACTGCCTGGAGACCCCCAATCCCCCGCGCCTGATCACGAAGAACGCCACGATGCCGCAGTTCAACGCGTATATGGCCTGCGCCCCCTCGGGCGACAAAATCTATTAATAGTGTCCCAGAGTCGTACACGGGGCCTATGGCCCCGTACACGAACGGCCAAAGACGCAATAAAAGCAAGAATTCGGCAAGTGCCCGATGCTGGAAGTCGATTATATTGCGTTTTCGCGAACGGCATGCTGTTCCG
>JBDREN010000047.1:0-2008 GCA_043819795.1 Elusimicrobiota bacterium | reverse complement strand
AAAGAGCCTCTCCGACCTTGCCGGCGGCCCAGCCGGTTCCGTTCTGCAGGGTGAAGGCCGTTCCGTTTCCGGAGGCCTCCGAGGCCGTCGTCCCGGAGCCCTCGTCTAAATGCCATAGGCCCAGGGTGCCTGGGATATTCCCAAGCCGCGCGTCCGAAAGATGGTTCACCGCCGTGACGTAGGTGATCACGCCGCTCGAGAAGCCGGCCGACGGCGAAGCCTCGAGGGTGTAGGTCTCCGCGCCGGGGGTAGCGTCCCATTGAGCCTCGAGCGACGTGGCGGAGACGCCCGTGATCTGAAGTCCCGTGGGCGTCTCCGGAGGCGCGGGCGTCGCCCCGACGGCGGTGGCGAAAGTGGTGGCGACCCCGGCCGAGGCCTGCGCTCGCGGATCCGTCTCGGCGCCCTCCCCATTGACGGCCCGGACGCGGACGGAGTATCCGGTATCGGTCTCCAAGCCGTCGATCGTGGCGCTGGTGGCGGTGTGGGCGTCGTCGAAGGATATCGCCACCACGTCGTGCGACCCGAAGCCGTCTTTCGAATAGCTCACCTCGTAGCGGGTGTGGCCCGGGTTGGATGCGGCGCTCCACGACACGGAGAGGCTGACGAACCCGGCCGGAGCGACCGTCAGGCCCGTCGGGGGGGTGGCGTGGGTGTAGGCGTGCGCGTCCTCCGAGAACAGGCTGGCAACGCCGGCCTGATCGAAGGTAACGACGGACCAGTGGTAGTGGGTGTTGGGCGCGAGGCCCGGGCCCGCGTCGTTGGAAGAGCTCCCCGGGTGGAGCACGTCCGGCGCGATGCGGGTCAGCCCGGGGTCGGTCAACGTGGCGAAGGGATGGTCCCCGGCCGCCCGGTAGACGGCGTATTTGTCGATGTCCGGCCCGGTCGACGGGGTCCAGCTCACCGTCGCCTCTTGGGGCCCCTGGACGCTCGCGCTCACGGCGGTCACGACCTCGGGCGGGGCGCCGGCCTTGAGCGCGAAGCTCTCTATGGCCGTCTGGCCGTCGTTGTTGGTCGCGGTGAACTCGATCCGGTTGAGCGTCTCGGAAGGCGCCAGCCCCGTGATGCCCGTGGCGGTCATATAATACGAATCCTTGTCCGTCGTCCCGCCGGAAGCCGGCTCTATGCCGAGGTTCGATTCCGGCACTTCAGTATAGTGAGCGCCTCCGTCGGTGGTATAGCGGGCCAAGAACGTGCCGCCGGCCTCGATCGCAAAGTCCGCATAGTCCGCGAAGTCCTGCGCGATCTCCGCCGGGCTACGGGCCGCGCCCAGGATGCGGACGCTGTCGACGGTCCCCCAGTACTGGCCTCCTCCCACGTAGTTGCCGATGTATCTCACGCCGTGCGTCAGCTTGACCGAAGAGGTCCCCACGTGGTCCGCGTCGATGTAGAACAGGGTCTGGCTGCCGTTACCGACCGCCGTCATAAGGTGCCAGCCGGACAATGAGTCGACGTCGAAGTTGCAGGGATAGAACGCCGCGCTGTACACGCCGAGGCTGCCGTCGTTTCTCACCAGGATGTGGTGGTAGTCGGGCCCGTACTGGATCAACGTCCTCCATTGGCCGTTGTTGGCCAGCGGGAACTTGGTCCAGGCCTGGATGGTCCAGTCGGAGCCCATCGGGACTTCGGGGACGGAGACATAGTCGGAGGAACTGTCGAAATCCAGGGCCTTGCCGAAGAGGCCGTCGGTCCACGCCGGAGGCCCGTTTAGGCTTCCGTTCCCGCTGTTGCCGGACGCGTCCGAGACCGATGCCCCGGTCCCCTCGTTGAACTGCCACAAGCCGTTCGTCTCTCCGGCGACGACCCCAAGCGGGCCGCCCGAATCGATCGCGGCCCCGCGCGCGTAGTCCTCGTAGATCTGCTCGGCACCGGCGGAATAGTCCAGGATGCGCACCTCGTCCAGGAGCCCTTTGTAGTACCCGTAGTAATAGCTGAACCCGGAGACAGCGGCCGAGGGATAGACATTCGCCCTAGGGCTGGTCATGCCGGCCCGCACCAAGGCCCCGTTGAC
>JBDREN010000046.1:0-9126 GCA_043819795.1 Elusimicrobiota bacterium | reverse complement strand
AAAGAGCCTCTCCGACCTTGCCGGCGGCCCAGCCGGTTCCGTTCTGCAGGGTGAAGGCCGTTCCGTTTCCGGAGGCCTCCGAGGCCGTCGTCCCGGAGCCCTCGTCTAAATGCCATAGGCCCAGGGTGCCTGGGATATTCCGAAGCCGCGCGTCCGAAAGATTGAGCCCCACGCCGGGGTCGTGCGCCGTGATCCGGGCGGAATGGCTGACCCCGGGGGGAGAAGAGGGGAGTATGGTGGTGTCCGCGCTCGCCCACTGCCCATCGGAGCCCAGGACCTGGGGGGAGGAGAACTCCAGCGCCGACGCGCGCGCGTGCAGAAGCGCGCAAGCCGTGACCAGGATGATCGTCGATTGCAGCTTCGAATGCCTTTTGCGTTTCATATCCCTACCCCCATCGCGAATACTCCTGTCCAAAGTGCAAGAGCGGCCCGCGCCGGCTTCGGCAGGACATTTCCGTCCGTTGATGCCGAATGCCGCCCTTCCATATTCAGGATACACGACTCCCTGGTCATTGTCAATGACAACGGGCTGACATACATACAAGACTTTAACATAGAATTGCAGTGCTTTTTATTTTTGTCAGGTTTGTGTCAGCGAAACGAAAAGAAACTTCCCCTGAACCCCTCCCGCTCCGACGAGCGGACCTAGCCCGAAGCTCCCAGGTTACCGACGGGCATCAACGGATTTGTTGAATGTTTACAGCGGGACGCGCCTTCTTGCGACAGTCCTTCTATCCATTCTCTTTTCCGGAGAAGTGGAAGTCCTGGATGAAGATCGTCGCCTTGAAGGTCACTTCCCGGCGGACGGTCCCGAGCGTCTCATGCCAGGCCTCGAGCGTGTACGTGCCCGGGGGCAGGCCCCGGATTTTGTAGCGGCCGTCCTCGCCCGTGACCGCGAAGTAGGGATGCGTGAGAACGCCCACATACGCCCTCTTCCACGGGTGCTTGTCGCACGTGACCTCAAGCATCGCCTTGGGCGTCGTGAGCCTCTTCACCAGTTTGTTGACGCCCTCCGGCATATCCGCCTTGAATTCCGGCTCGGCGCTCAGGACGTGCGTCGTCGGGCCGGAGTTCATGATCGTGAGCTTCTGGCCCGCCATGATCCCGCTCACGCGGGGATAGAACCAGCAGCGCCTGAGGTCGAGCATCGGTTTGGACTTCTTGGGGACGGGGAACTTCCTGCCTTCCAGGCCTTCTTTCACGTATACGAAGACGTCGACCAGCCCCCCGTCCTCGTCTACGACGACGGGGCTGTGGAGGAAGGGGACTGCGTGAAGGGCTTGGCACTTGGGGTCTGCGCTCATATCGACCGCCACGGCCTTGGGCGCCGGCCCGTGGAAGACGACCCGGCCCTGGATCCCCATGGAATAGGCCGCGGCTCCGTCGGAGTCCTCCGACCCGCAGCACGCGACACCCGACGACAGGAAAACGGCGAGAGGGATCGATAGACGTCGGTTCATAGTCGCTCCCCGACCGACGAGGAGCCCCTATCCGATGGCGGGCGGAAGGGGCCGCGGCCACGAGCGGGAAGAAAGGGCCTCTCTGCGAAATGGCACGGAATGGTAGAAAGAATGCGTTCCGCTGTCAAATCGGGCGCTCGCGCGAGCAGAGGGGCGGGTGGTCGACGCCGGCGGCGTGGCCGGGAAAAGGGCCGGCGGACCATCGCATCACCATTCTTGCCGCAGCCCGTTCCATCCAAGCTCCAAATCTTATGCTAAAAATAGCATTATAGATGTATTTCGCGCTTAGGAATGCGAATTTTATGTAATTTTGTATCAAATGTATTGCAAATTGGAATATTTCCTGCTATCCTTACATCCATGGAACCGGGGCGATGCTGAAGGGGGAGGGGAGATGCCATGGCCAATGTTGAGGGAAGCTTTGTGGGGGGCGCGATAGGGAGTCTCGCGCCGGCCGCGGCCGGCCCGGGCGGCAACGGCGGCGATAGGCCTCGCAAGGGCATGATCGAGAGCTTCGGGTCTTTTACCTTCGATAAGAGGGCCATGGCCCGCTACCTGAGCAAGTCGGTCTACGAGAAGCTCATAGACACGATCGAGAACAACGAGCAGCTCGACCTCGAGATCGCCGACGAGGTGGCTCACGCCATGAAGGAGTGGGCCATCGCCCTGGGCGCCACCCACTTCTGCCACTGGTTCCAGCCCGTGCGAGGCATGACCGCGGAGAAGCACGACTCGTTCCTCTCGATCGACCGGTCCGGCCTGCCGATCCAGCGATTCTCGGGCCGCCAGCTGATCCAGGGCGAGCCCGACGCCTCCTCGTTCCCGTCCGGCGGCATGCGCTCCACCTTCGAGGCGCGCGGCTACACGGCCTGGGACCCGACGTCCCCGGCCTTCCTGCTGAGCGCGGGCAAGGCCGCGACGCTCGTCATCCCCTCGGTGTTCCTGTCGTTCACCGGCGAGGTCCTCGACATGAAGACGCCGCTGCTGCGGGCCCTGCACGCCGTCGAGAACCGGGCCTACAAGCTCATCAAGCTCTTCGGGAACCGCTCGGCCAAGCACGTGCGCATGACCGTGGGCCCGGAGCAAGAGTACTTCCTGGTCTCCAAGGAATTCTACGACGGGCGCCCGGACCTCATCTGCACGGGGCGCACGCTCTTCGGCGCGGCCTCCGCGAAACACCAGCAGATGGAGGACCACTACTTCGGGTCCATCAAACCCCAAGTGCTCGACTTCATGGCCGACGTGGAGGCCGCGCTCATCGAGCAGGGCATCCCCGCCAAGACGCGCCACAACGAGGTGGCCCCCAACCAGTTCGAGCTCGCGCCCCTATACGAAGAGGCGAACCTCTCCGTGGACCACAACCTGCACGCGATGGAGATCATGCGCAAGGTGGCGGACGAGCACGGCCTCGCGATCCTCCTGCACGAGAAGCCCTATGCCGGGGTCAACGGCAACGGCAAGCACCTCAACTGGTCGCTCATGGACTCGGAAGGCAACAACCTGCTCGAGCCGGGAGCGGCGCCCAAGAAGAACATCCAGTTCCTGACCTTCATCGCGGCCATCCTGGCCGGCGCCGACAAGTACGGCCACCTGCTCCGCACGGCGGTGGCCGACGCGGGCAACGACCACCGGCTGGGGGCCAACGAGGCCCCGCCGGCCGTGATGTCGGTCTATCTCGGCGAGTTCCTCTCGCGCCTCATCGACGAGATCGAGAAGGGCGCCAAGGACACGGCCAAAGTCCGCGAGGACATCGACTCCGGGCTCAAGCGCCTGCCGCGGATCGCGCTCGACAACTCGGACCGAAACCGGACCGCGCCGATCGCCTTCACCGGCAACAAGTTCGAGTTCCGGGCCGTTGGCGGCTCGCAGAGCTGCTCGGAACCGGCCGCGACGACCGCCCTCATCGTGGCCTACGGGATCGACCTGGTCCTCGACAGGCTCGCCGATCGCCGCTCCGGCGACATCACGGAGAAGGCGCTCGCCGTCATCAAGGAGATCGCGCGCGAGACCAAGCGCGTGCGCTTCGAGGGAAACTGCTACGCGGCCGATTGGCACAAGGACGCCGCAGAGCGCGGCCTGCCCGCGGCCAAGGACACCCCCGAGGCCCTCGAGACCCTCTCCGCCCGCGACACGATCGCCCTCTACGAGCGCTACCACGTCCTCAACGAGGGCGAGCTCCGCGCCAAGAAGGATATCCGGCTGGAAGCCTACTCCAAGACCAAGGAGATCGAGCTCAGGCTGCTCAAGGAGATGGCCATGACCGGGGTGGTCCCGGCGCTCGCGCGGCAGATCCATGATCTCGGGCGGGCCCGGCAGGCTCTTGTCGCCGCGAACGGCCCGCGCCGGCGCCTCAAGGACCGGCTCAGGGAGGCCGGAAGCATCCTGGAGGACCTCTACGCGGGGACGGCCGCGGTGGACGAGGTGCTGGGGCGGTCCGCGGCGGAGACGGACGCGATGAAGCGGGCCCGGCTGCTCGCCGGCGAGGGGGTCGAGACGCTCGAGGCTCTGCGCGGCGCCTGCGACCGCGCCGAGGGGGTCGTGGACCACGACCTCTGGCCGTTCCCGAAGTACCGGGGATGCTCTTCCTCCTATAATAAGCATACACAGGGGCCAGGCCTCTTTGTTAACCTATTCGACATAGGGGCCGGGCCCCTTTCTGTTAACTTATTCCCTGAACACATGCCGCTCGGTTATTGTCGCGTCGGCGTCCTGTTAGCCTGGTCCGTCACGGCGGCCTGGGCCGGAACGCCGTCCGAAGACGGGATCATTCATTACCACCGCGGACGCCTGAAGTCCGCGGCCAGCTCGTTCGAGAAGGCCATCCAGGCTTCTCCCGACGACCCGCGCCCCTACCTGGACGCCGCCATCCTCTACCGCGACATCGAGAAGCACGGCCGCGCCCAAGAACTCTTCGCGTCCGCGGCGGAGTTCCGGCCCACGGACCCCGACATCCAGGCGGCCCTCGGCTGGGCCGCGCTGAGGACCGGCGACGGCCAGACGGCCCGAGGCGCGTTCCATGCCGCCTTGAAGGTCCAGGCCAAGCACGAGATGGCGCTGCTCGGGCTGGCGCGCCTCGATATGGATTCCGCCAAGCCGCGCGCCGCGCTCAAGACGCTGGAGAGCCTTCTTGAGGCCCACCCGCACAATGCCGTGGCCCGGGTTCTCTCGGGCCGCGCCCACGAGGCCCTAAAGGAGCTGCCCGCCGCCATCGATGCGTTCACGGAGGCGCTCACAGCCGACCCCACCTATTCCGAGACCAGGCTCATGCTCGCGAGGGTCTATAATCGACTCGGCCGATCCGACCAGGCCTGGCGCCAGTACTCGAAGGTCCTGAACGTGGACCCGCGCCACCGGTTCGCCCGCAAGGAAGCGCGGCGCCTGCGCAAGCGCATCACGCGCCGGCCGGACGAAATCATCCCGCCGCGGCGAATCAAGCGGCACTTGCCGGTCGTCCGGGCGCTGGCGCGGCGGATGATGCCGGCGATCGGCGTAGCGATCGGGACGACGGCCGGGGGCAACCCGGCCGCCAAGAAGGCCGTGGCCTTCGTGTGCAGCGGACGCTTCGCCGTCCTCGACCCCGAGAACGGACGCCGGCTGACGACCGGGCCGGCGGACAAAGCATGGGTCGCGCGCAGGCGGCCGAGCGGCCGGTCCTACGAGCTCGTCGACGAGAAGGGCCGGCGCAGGCTCACCTTCCAGCGCGTCATCGCGGTGCGGCCGCTCGACCCGGAGCGCGACACGACGATCTTCCAGCGCCTCAGCCTCGCCGACGGCACGGCCTGGGAGGCTCAGGGGGACCGCCAGCTCAAGGGTACCGTCGAGATCCGCGCGCAAGGCCAGCGCGGACTCTACCTCGTCAACCGTCTGCCCCTCGAGGACTACGTCTACGGCGTCATCAACGAGGAGATGCCCGCCAAGTTCCCGACCGAGGCGCTCAAGGCCCAGGCCGTCATCGCGCGCAACCACGCCATATACTCCAAGGACGTGCTTCGCAAGCACCGGCGCTACGGCTACGACCTCTGCGACGGCCAGCACTGCCAGGTCTACAGCGGCGTTTCCGGGGAGACCAGGAAGGGGCGCGCCGCGGTCGACGCCACGCGGGGCCTGGTGCTCCGCTACAAGGAGCGCCTGGCCCAGACGCCCTATTCCTCCAACTGCGGAGGCCACACGCAGGGCGGGGGGGAGGTGCGGGGCTGGGCGGACGTCGCCTACCTGCGGGGCCGCAAGGACGTGCGAGACGCGCGCGCGGAGCGCAAGAGCCCCTGGGAGCTGGAGCTATGGCTCAAGGGCCGGCCCAAGGTCTACTGCAACGTCCCCGAGCTCATGCACCCGGCGCATTTCCGGTGGTCGCGCCTCATCTCCGCCAACGAGCTCGGCGACCGGATCCGCCTCAGGACCAAGCGATTCGGTCTGCTGAGGCAGGTGCGCGTCCTGCGCCGCAGCAAGTCGGGCAACGTCAACAGGGTCCTCTTCCGCGGCACGCGGGGCCGCTACGTCCTGGACCGGGAGAACCGGATCCGCGGCATCTTCGGCCTCGGCTCGGTCCGCAGCACGATGTTCACGATCGAGACGGAGCGCGACCGCAAGGGCATCCCGACCGAGTTCTACCTCCATGGCGGGGGATGGGGCCACGGCGTGGGGCTCTGCCAGTACGGCGCGGCCGGGCGCGCGCTCGACGCGCAGACCTTCCGCGAGATCCTCGAGCACTACTACCCGGGCACCCACCTGGCGGAGCTGGGCTACTGAGCTCGCGCCGCGGGATGAGGCTAAAAGCTAGCAATCCGTGGCAAAAGTATTCCGGATGGCGAGATCGCCTGGGGCGAGCCGAGCCAAGGCGCGACGAGGGAGCGTCCCTCGACGGGATGTGACCGAGGAGCAACGCAGGCGCAGGCAGCTTTCGGGCGATTGCAGGCCCCGGAAGACTTTTGCCACGGACTGCTAGGCGTAGTCCGTCGTTTTCGTCCTGTCACGCAGGCGGTCGTTGAGAGGCGGCTTCGGGGGGGCCTGTGCCGCCCCCTCCGCCTGGATGGCCATCTCTTTCTCGGTGAACGGGCCCATCACTTCCTCCTGGTCGAAGATCATCTGCTCTCTTTGGTTGAAGGGCCTCATGGGAGACTTCGCGGCCTCCTGCTCGGCCAGGGTCTTGGCCTCGAGCTCCGCGTTGGCCGCCTTCTTGTTGCCCTCGGCGGCCGTATAGGAGAGGAAGGCCAGCATCGCCCCGACCCCGGCGATCAACCCTCCCTGCAGCATCTGGCCGTGCGCCAAGATCGCGACCCCGAGAGCCGTCACCATCGCGGAGACCGCCAGCGCCGCGTAGGCCAGCCATTTGGCGATCATGTACTTCTTCATCCGCCCCAGGATGTACGCCCCCATCAGCAGCAGGCCGGCGATCGGCAGGAGGATCATCACCATGTCGATGAGCCCCTGCCACGGCGTCACGTTCTTTCCCTCGCCGACCGGAGGCGCGGACGAGCCTCCGCCCGACGCGCTTCCGGCCGAGGACGGCTGGAGGATCGGCCCGCCCTCTCCGGAGCCCGCCCCGCCGACGGCCTCTCCCTGCCCCGAGATCCCGTCTCCCGCGGCTCCGGCTCCCTGAAGCGAGCCGCCCTTCTGTCCGGAGGCTTCCCATTGCTGGCTGTGCACGGCGGCCCCGGTCTCGGGGTTCTGAGCCTGACCCGCGCCCATGGCGCTGCTCATGCCCGCGAGGCGCTTGGCCGTCGCCCCGCGCAGGCCCGACTTCCCCCGGCTGCGCACCGCCGTCTTTCCCCGGGTGACCGAGACCTTGCGCCCGCTGCGCAAGGCCTGAGCCTTTCTGAGCTGCTTGTTCGACAGCGGCATGTCGAAGCCGCGGCCGATCCCTCCGGCCATGCCGCCGCCGCTCGCCAGCGTCCCAGGGCTGCGCCGGAGCCTGGCCGTGAGGCGACCCGGCCGCTTGCCGGAAGACTTCTCAGCCGCGGCCCGCTTCGCCGCGGCCGCGTCCGCGACCTCGGCGACGCCGTCCTCCGGCCCGGGAAGCTCCCGCCCCTCGAGGTCCTCGCCGAGCACCTCCGCATCCTCGTGGGACCATTCCTCTTCGGCGGTCTCCGCGACGCCGGTTGATTCCCCGCCGAAGGCGCCTTTGTTGGCCCGGCCCGCCAACGCCAAAGAAGAAGAGCCGGCCGCTCCGCCGCCCGGCAGGCCCTCGAGGAGCGCCGGGGCGAATTGCCTCCTGCCCGACGGAGCTCCGATGCTCCGCTCAACGGCGGCGCGGACGTCCTCGACCCCGCGGCTGTGCATGTCTTTCAGGCCGATCGCGGAGATCGTCGCCGCCGCCGTCAGGGTCGCCACCACGGCCGGAGGAGAGGAAAGGACCGCGCGCAGGTGGGCAAAGCCGCTTCGCCGCAGCAGCGCGCTCAGGCCGCCCGTGCCCGGACCGCCGCCCGCGGCGGACCAGCCGGAGCCGGCGCCGCTGAATCCGCCCGCGGGGCCGCCGGCATTGACTCCCGCGAGAGGAGGGGGGATCTTGGTCCTTCTGCGCTGGTCCTGCTGTTCTCCGCCAGGATTCGATTCAGCCATGGTCCGGCCTCCACAATTAGTTTAAGCGGCCCACGCGTTCTGTCAAGGGGTCCGTGAGCATCGCCCGTAGGCCCTCTTCGACCCCGCGCGACCGGAAGGCGATCGCGCGCTGAAGCTTGGAGGCGTCGAGCGAGCAGTCCACGGGACGAGGCGCGTCGAGCGCGAACTCCTCCATGCGCTTGGCGACGAGGAGCCCGCGGTCGAGCCCGAAAACGTCGCAGAACAACTCACCGAAGCGAAGGCGGCTCACGCGCTCCGGGCCCGCGAGATGGAAGACGCCCTCCCCGTTCCCGGGCCGGCGCTCAAGGCCCGCCAGGCGGCTCACCGCCTCGGCTACGTCCTCCAGGTAGGTGGGCGTGCGGACCTGGTCGCTGAAGAGCGACACTCTCCTCCCGGACGACAGCTCCCGATGGATGAAGTCGCAGAAACCCGGACGGCCCGCGGGCTTCCAACCGTAGCCCAGCGAAAGCCTGAGGACCGCGGTCCGCGGACACAAGGCCAGCGCCCGGCGCTCGGACTCGAGCTTCGTGCGCGCGTAGACCCCCGCCGGGCGGGGCGCGTCCTCCTCGCGATAGGGCGGTCGCTCTCCGTCGAAGACGAGGTCCGTCGAGAAGTGGATCAGCCGGGCGCCGGCCTCGTGGGCGGCCCGCGCCACGGCGGACGTCCCCTCGACGTTGACCTTCCACGCCGCCTCGGGCCGCCTCTCGCAGGGGTCGGGCAGGGAGATGGCCGCGGCATGAACGACTAGCTCGGGAGCGGCCTTCTTCACGAGGAGGCGCACGGCGCCGGGGTCGGTGATGTCGAGACGCTCGAGCCGGCAACCCGGGACCGGGGCCTTTTCCGACAGGCACGTCCCGGTCACCTCGTGCTCGCGTCCGAGCCGGAGCGCCAGGTAGCGCCCCGCGAACCCGCTGGCGCCGGTCAGGAGGATTCTCATAAACACCCCACTCCCCGGCCCTCTCCCCTCGGAGGCTAATCTTTACCCACAACTATTTTGAGCACAAGGGGAGATGGGGATTTTTGAGAAGATTCATGATGGAGGCGTCAGTGGTAAAGGTTGTAAGCCATATCGATATCAGCCAAACGCGCCATGCCGCGCCAAAGAACTTCG
>JBDREN010000045.1:0-4860 GCA_043819795.1 Elusimicrobiota bacterium | reverse complement strand
TCATTTCATCCATTCCCGGCAAGCTGAGAGACACCCTGCTCAATCTCTGCCGGGGGGAGAACGGCCCGGTCTTTCAGTTGCCGGATATCATGCTCAGGCGGTATTTCGGGAAGGCCCTGAAAGAGGCGGGGATTCATGGCTTCCGCTTCCACGATCTGCGCCATACGTTCGCTTCCCACTTCATCATGCGCACAAACGACCTCCCGACCCTCCAGGCCCTCTTGGGTCATTATGTGTTGGGTTCTGTTATGTGCCGTGTTGAGGAGGTCGTTGGCCGTTGCCGTTGGTCGTTGCCGTTCAATCCCCTCCCCCAAGTCGTTCTTGGGACGTAAAGGTCGTTGTAGGGCTGTTGTCGTGCCGTTTGGCGTTGGTCCTTTAAGAATCGTTCCGGCTGCCGCTCTTTTCTCCTGATATCATCCGCTTAACCTTCAAGGCAGGAGGCCGTCCTGCCATGAATGTCCCCCTCAAGACCTGTTTGTACTGCCACCGGCGCTTCGAGCCGGATCCCCGGACCGCGGCCTTCCAGAAGGCCTGCAAGCGTGAGGCGTGTCGGCGCGAACGCCGCCGGCGGAAGTGGCAAAGCTGGCACAAACGGCACCCGGACTATCGAAAAGGCGAGCCGCAGCGCAACAAAAAGAAGGCCTGGGCAAAAACCTACCCGGACTATTGGAAGGCCTACCGCGCCGGGCACGGCGAATACCGGAAGCGGGAGCGGCGCCGCATGGCTGCCAAACGCCGGCGGACACAACGCGTCGCAAACCCAACCGCGAGGCGCAAAACCTCCGTCGAGAAGCTTTGCCGAATCCGGGCCCGGGTCGCTCCGGGCGTCGCAAAACCAACCGCGATAGCCCGTCGGATGGGCGAGGTGGTGGATTACCTGCTTTGGAAGGAGGGCGTCGCAAAACCAACCGATATCGCCTACGGGGGCGGAGCCGGGCGATAATCTCTCTCATGGACGCCGATCTGCTCATGAGCTATGCGGACAACCTAAAGGGGCGTGGTATGCGATCCTGGAAGCTCTACATACATGCCGCCCGACGATTCCTGACATGGCTCTCAGCCAAGGAGCTCATCTTGTCCCAAGTGGACCCCGGCCTGATGCACGAGTATCTCTGCCACCGCAGAACCCCCGAGCACCGCCCCGCGACCTTGAAGGCCGTCGTGGACAGACTGCGGACCTTCTTCCGCTACGCGATATTCAGGAAAATGGTCACTGACGATCCTACGCAGGGCGTTTCCCACCGGTGGATGGACATCCCGGGAGGTCTTCCCGGCTACCAGGGCGTTCTTCGGCGGATGTTCCGAAAGCCCTCCCACATCCTGAGGTTCCACCTCCCCCTGTTCGCCCCGCATTGGGAAAGCTACCTGGAGATGCTCTTGGAGCAGGGCTACTCAAAGAACAGCCTGTACATCGTCATGGAGCATAACGCTCATTTTCACCGCTATCTGGCCGGCAGGGGCGTGCGCCGATTGAGCCGCGTCACCCCGCGCCTCATGGAGGCCTTTCTTCGTCATAAACAGCGGCGATTTCGCCAATCGCACGGGCGTCCCATGCCGGAATCCTATCTGCAGCTCATCCGTTCCCGTCTCAGGGACTTCTTGGCCCACGCTTGGCGGCATCGGCGCCGCAACCCCAAAAAAGCGGGCCGATCCAAAGGCAACGCGCTCATTGCCGACAGCCTCCTCAACGCCTACCTCGACTTCTGCCGAGACCACGGAGGACTCAGGCCTGTCACCACGAGGGCGTATCATCGGGAACTCCTCAGGCTGCGTTCTTTTCTTGGACGTAGGGGAATCCGCCATCTCCGAGACCTGGCCCCGACAGATCTCGACGCATTCCTCGTGCGACGATCAAAATCAATGGGCCCCAAAGGCCTGCGATCAGTCGCCTCGGCCCTGCGCTCCTTTCTGCGATATCTTCATCTCGACGATCACATTCCGCGCGACCTTGCCGGCAGCGTGGTGTCCCCAAGCCGCTTCCGTGCGGACCTGCGGCCCAAATACCTCTCCTGGCGCCGCATCGAGAAATTTCTCGACAGCGTGGACCGCGGCACTCCGACGGGCAAGAGGGACTACGCTATTCTCGTCCTGCTCGCCTGCCACGGTCTGCGCGCCCGGGAAGCCGCGAACTTGAAGATCGCGGACATCGATTTCGGCAACCAATCCATACGCCTGCGACAGAGGAAGAACGGGACCACGGTCGACATCCCCATCTCGGAACGAGCCGCCGAGGCTTTGCGCGACTACATGGCCGTACGCCGCGACCACGGCCACGTGGAGCTCTTCCTGACTGCCCCGGCCCCAGTCAAGCCGCTATACGGGCTGGCCCTCAGCAATATGGTCCAACGCCGATTGCACGCTGCCTTCGGCGGCCGAGGCGGTGCCTACCTCCTGCGCCATTCCTTCGCCAAGGCGCTCCTCGACCAGGGCGCGCGCCTGTCAGACATCGGCGCGATGCTGGGCCACAAAAGTCTGCGCAGTACGCTCATCTATACCCGCATCGCTACTGAAGACATGCGTGAGGTCTCGCACAACTACGCCGAGTGGCTATGACAACGGCCAAGCGTGGTTTCCATAGCCCATTAGCTCGCCATCTTCGGGCTTACCTGGATTTCAAGCAAGCGCTCGGCTACACCAGTTTCGTCAACTCCCATGCCGCCTGGGACCTCGATCATTTCCTCCTCTTTCGCGGCGTAGCCTCGATCCGGGAACTCGATGAGGTCCTCGTGGCGAACTGGATGCATGCCATCCCGAGCAATGCCGCCGCCACCAAGAACGGGAAGCTCCGGTTCGCCAGGGGATTTTTGAGCTACCTGGTACGTTTGGACCTGCTCAAAGACAACCCCGCCCGCCGTATCCCCTATCTCAGGCAGAAGACCTATCAGCCTTACATCTACAGCCTCCGGGAAATCGACCGGATCATGGCGGCGGCTCGCGGCAATCAGTGCCGCTACCCCAACCGCCTGACCGGCTGGACCATGGAAACCATGGTCTTCCTGCTTTACGCCTGCGGGCTCAGGCTCGGCGAGGCGATCAATCTCAAGATCGAGGACATCGATTTCGAGGAGGGTACTCTCTCGCTCTGGCGGACCAAGTTCCACAAGGAGCGATTGGTCCCCTTCTCGCCGGCCGTCGCCGATAAGCTAAGGGCCTACCTTGCCCGGCGAAACAAGTACTATCGCGCTGGCCCCAAGGAACCTCTTTTCCGTAGCCCAAGAGGCAGGTACGGCAAGGGTACAATCCCGGCACGTTTCAAACACCTGCTCGCGCGCTGCGGTCTGGCCAAACCAAGCGGACGAGGAGGCCCGCGCTTGCACGACCTTCGTCACGCCTTTGCCGTCCATAGACTCTACAAGTGGTACCAGGAAGGCCACGACATCCACAACAAGCTGCCCCTCCTTTCCGTCTACATGGGCCATGTGAATATCGAGAACACCCAGGTCTACCTCACCATCACCCAAGCCCTGCTCAGGGAGGGCGACCGGCGATTCCAGAAAGGCTTCGAGATCGTCGCGGACAAGGCGCTCCACCGCGCCGTCGGCAAGCCGTGAACGCCCGTCTCGATCGCCATCTTCGAGGCTTTTTCCAAGTCTATCTGCGGGACCAGAGGAGCGTGAGCCCGAACACGATCAAGAGCTATCGGGACACTTTCAAGCTCCTCGTCACCCACCTTAGCGCCCGAAAGCGCGGTCGGCGGCACTTTGCCGTCCGCGATATCGACGCCAAGGCCGTCCTCGCTTTCCTGCAAAACCTGGAGGACCCCGTCAGGGGGCGGGGAAACTGCCCCCACAGCCGCAACCTGCGGCTGGCCGCCATCCAATGCTTCTTCAAGTATCTCTCTCTCCACGCCCCGAGCATCGAGCGCCAAGCCAAGCGCATCTTCGCCATTCCCGCCAAACGAGTCCATCCCAAGGCGGCGGACTCCCTAACCCGCAAGGAACTCGAGGCCCTCCTCGCACAACCGTGCGCGGACAGTGCGGACGGCATGCGGGACCTGGCCATCCTGACCTTCCTCTACAACACCGGCGCCCGAGCCCAGGAAGTCGCTGATGTACGCAACAGTTGGCTCGATTTCCCGAACAGGACCGTCTCCATCACCGGCAAGGGACAAAGACGCCGAATAACCCCGCTCTGGCCTGCCACAGTGCGCCTGCTCAAGCTCTATCATGGCCGCCATCGCCGAAAACCCACGAGGATCGCCTCCGACCGTTTCTTCATTAACCAAAGGGGCGGCGCCTTTACCCGGTTCGGGATACGCACCGTCGTCAAGAGATACCTCCGCCTCGCCGCCAAGGCATGCCCAAGCATCGCGAAAAAGCGTCTCTCGACACACAGCCTGCGCCACACCTGCGCCGTACACCTGCTTGAATCGCGCGTAGACCCCAACGTCATAAAATCCTGGCTCGGCCATGCCTCCATCAACTCCACAAGCCGCTACCTCGACACCGATTTGAACCATAAGCGCCGAATCCTCGAACAGTTCGGGCCGCCGAATTATGTGGAGAGTTCTTCGCAGCCCCAGAAGCCGGCCTCCGTCAAGAATGTCCTGGATTGGCTGCAGGAACTGTAGACGGAGAAAACCCGGAAAGCCACGGCAGAGGAGCGGAGCGCTGACGAACTATTATGTGTCGAGGCGCTATCTTATGTGGCGAGTGTGCCCAAAGGGTTCCTCATGGGCAGCAGCCTCCCGACGAGAGGATGCCGGGGAAGAGTCACTCGCCACATAAGGGCCACTCTACGCCCACCATGACGCTGCGCTACGCGCATTTGAGTCGGGGGCACCTCATGTCGGATATGGCCGCTTTCGAGTCTGTGATGCAGATAAGCCCCACGAAGTTGCCCCAGGTTGGACACCCATAT
>JBDREN010000044.1:0-7992 GCA_043819795.1 Elusimicrobiota bacterium | reverse complement strand
CTCGCGCCTAGCCAGAGGCCAAAATCGACCGGCCAAACGACAAGGGATTTGTGACTCACTACACTAGCGCGCGGCGCGCGGGGGCTCGCGAGGCCCGCGAGCCGTGATGCGCGCCGCGAGCTGGCATCACGCCCTCGTGTTCGTCACCGGCGCGGGGGTGCTGCTCCTCGAGATCCTGGGGGCGCGGCTGATCGCGCCTTTCTACGGAGCGGCCCTCTACGTCTGGTCGTCTTTGATCATCGTGACGCTCGCCGCGCTCGCGGCCGGCTACGCGGTCGGGGGCGTTCTCGCCGACCGGCCCTGCCCCGCTGGCCCAGGCTCGCGGGACCAGGGTGTGGAAGGCTCCCGCCCCATCGTCTGGCTCGGCCGCGCGTTGGCCGGGGCGGGGGCATGGCTGCTGGTCCTCCCGATTCTGCGCCGCCCCGTGCTGATTGGGGCGTCCGCGCTGGGCGTCCGCTTCGGGGCGTTGGCCGGCGCCGCCGTCCTGCTGGCGCCTCCCTTGTTCTGCCTGGCCATGGTCGGGCCGCTGATCGTCCGTCTTCGTACCGCGGAGCTCTCGCGGCTCGGGCGCGAGGTGGGCGGCGTCACCGCCGTCTCAACGGTCGGCAGCGTGGCGGGGGCGCTCATCGCGGGATTTCTGCTCGTTCCGAAGGCTCCGGCGGTCGGGCTCCTGGCCGGCTTCGCTTTCGTCCTCTTCGCGCTCGCCGCGTTCTGCTCCTGGAAGGCGGGGTCCCGCGTGGCGAGGGCCGAGGCGGCCGTCCTGCTGGCGGTGGGCGCGGCCGGGGCCGTGTGGGGCATGTCGCGCACGGTCCGGACGAGCGGCGTGGTGCGCGAGAAGGCGACCTCGTTCTACGGGGATATCCGCGTCGTGGACTGGCCGCGTCAGGCTCGCCGCGTTCTCTACATCGACGGCATTCCGAATACGGTCGTGTCGCTCGGCACCCTGGACAGCGTCTCCGACTACATCATGGCCTTCGAGATGCTGCCGCTGATGCGGCCCGAGGGGCGGCGCGCTTTGCTGATCGGGATGGGCGGAGGGTCGCTGGTGGGGCGGTTCGCGCGCCACTACGGCATCGTGACCGACGTCGTCGAGATCGATCCGGTGATCGAGCGGCTGGCGCGCCGCTGGTTCGGCTTCGCGCCGACGGGGAAGGTCCACATCGAGGACGGGCGGAGGCTTCTAGAGCGGGACGGGAGCGAGTACGATTTCATCGTCGTGGACGCTTTCAGCGGCGACCAGCACCCGTACCACTTGTTCTCTGTCGAGGCATTCCAGGCCGCCAAGCGCAGGCTTTCCGGGGAGGGCGTGCTGGCGCTCAACGTGATCGGCTACGCGATGGGGCCGCGGGCCGGGCTGCGCCGCGCGGTCGGGCGCACCCTCAAGGAGGTCTTCGGGCACGTCCGGGTCTTCTCCGCGAACCGGGACCTGGAGATGCGCGAGAGCTGCGTGAACCTGATCTTCATGGCTTCCGACGCTCCTCTCCGATTCCGCCGCGAGCCCCGCGCCGCCCGGCCGCGGCTCGCCATGTATCATTGGAGCGTGCAGGACAACTTCCTGGAGGTCGGGGACGGGGCCCTTATCACCGACGACCGGAACCCCTTGGAGCGGCTCAACGCGCCCGCGTTCCTCGCGATCCGGCGCCGCATGCTCGAGATAGACCACGACCTGCGGGTCTACTGAGCGCGGCCTCAATCCCGGATGGTGAACTCGTCCACGATCCTGAGCGCGCCGACTTCGGCGATCTCGGTCGCGGACCCTTTTTTCGGCTCGACACCCCATGTCTTCACGGAGACGGATTCCTCCCCCGCCTCCATGACCACGTAGCTGAAGAACCTTCCGCCCACGAAGTCGGGCGACGCCTGGCAGTTGTCGTCCGGTCCATGGGGATATCCGAGGATCTCGTAGTAGGGCGCCGCCCCTTCGTAGTCGGGCCCGACGCGCGTCGCGTGGGGAGAGGAGTTCTTGCCGCGGCAGGGGTTAAGCGTATGCAGGGGGGCTCCCGCCCCTCCGGCCACGATCTGATAGACCCCGTCTATCGATTGGCGCCCGTAAAGGTGCTCGTGCCCGCAGATATACGCGGCCACGCGATGCTCGGAGAGGATCTTCCAAAAAGCGTCCCTTTTGTGCAGGAACGTCCGGTCGGGGTTGTCCGCGCTCCCGATGTTGGGCAGCCCGTCCGCCAGATGGCCGCCGGAGATGGGAAACGCCGGGTCATGGCCGAACACGAAGATATGCCTGACGCCCCGCGCACGGGCGGATGCCAGGTCTTTCTCGAGCCAGTCGAGATTCTTCACATGGTGCCAGTCCCTCCCGTCGTCCTCGGGGTCGCCGGGGTCTCCGTATCCCCAGCGCACGGTGTCCAGTACCGCGAAGTGGGAGTCCCCGCTGTCGAAAGAGTAGGTCAGACCCTTCTCGTCGCGGGGACCGTTCATGAATACGTCCGGGAAGGCCTCCCGGTAGGCGTCCTCGTCGTCCGGGCGCTGGATCTCGTGGTTGCCGGGAGCCGGCCACACCTTGGGCCAGAGCATGTTCGGGCTGTCGTAGACGGGCGCCATGACCTTCTTCCACTGCGCGTATTCCCGGCGAGAGACTCCGGGACGTTCGCTGCCCGCGATCATGTCGCCGGGGAAGAATAGGAACTTCGCCTGCGGGTTGACTGTCGCCAGGTGCTCGGCCAGGGGGCTCAGGTTGGGGCTGACTCCCTCGTGGTCGCCGCGGCTGTCGCACATGGCGGCGAAGGCGATGCCCGCGGCGCGGGCTTGGCCCGTCGCCGCGCCCAGCAGCAGAAAACAGACGGCGGCCGCCGTCAACGAGGAAGAGCGACTGACGCTGACGAATAGGCTTCCGGGTCTCATGCGTCCTCCGGACGATGGAATCGAGGTCACTTACCGGGCGATGGAAGGCGACGCCGTCTCCTGCGGGCGCTCAGGAGCGGCCGGCCTCTTCATGACCTGGGCGCGGATCTCTTCGAACAGGCGGTCGTAGTGGGCCGCGAGGGGATCGGGGCGCCCCAGCCATCGGTCCAGCAGGGGCCGCGCTCCGACGTCGTCCACCTCTCCGGCGTCTATCACGTAGGCCCGCGTGCGCGGGTCGGAGACCGTCCGGCCGATCATGATGTTGTCGAGCAGGCGGACCTCGTCGGTGATCTTCAGCCGCGCCCGGACCAGCGAGTCGAAGAGCGCGCGCACGTGGCCCAGCTCTCCGGGCGGGATGCGCGAGAGCGTCCTTCCGCGCACCCGCTCCTGGACGAAGTACGCGATGACCCTGCTGCCGTCGTCGCGGACCTCGTTCAGGCGCGCCCGGAGCACGACGCGCGGAGCCAAGCCCCGGTCGGCGAGTCGCCGGCGGCGGGCGAGCTCGCGGTCGCGCTCGACGCGGCTGCCGATGGTGTCGCGGGCCCCCGCCTGGTTGAAGAGAGTCACCAGGTGGTCCGGGGAGAGGGGATGGACCAGGACGTCCTTGAAGCCGCCGCCGTCCAGGTAGGCGGCGGGGCGGCCGTCGAGCTTCCAGGACTCGCGCCGCATGTTCCCCGTATGCGCGGCTTCCCGGACGAGGATGCCTGAGAAGGCCTCGTCGGCGGATCGCGTGCGCGCGGCGGGGCGCAGCCCGGAGCGGGCCGCGCCTCCCACAGCGGCGTCGACCGCCGGCACGGGGGTTCGCTCCGCGTCCGGCGCGGCGCCCGCGCCGTCGAAGATCGAGGAGTTGATCGAGGAGGCCTTCCTTCCCCTCCCCTCCGCGTCCTCCCGGCCCGAAAGGACGCGCCGGACCTCGCCCGTCTTTTTTCGGATTCCTTCGAGGCCCTGCCGTGTCCGTTTGGAGCCGACGGCCGGGGCTTGGCCCGGGGTCGCCGCCGGCGTCTTCAGCGCGTCAGCCTCGGCGGCGTCGCCCGGGGCGGATGCGGGCCGGACTCCGACGGCGGGACGCGCCGCGGGCTGGCGGGTGACGGGAGCGGGACTGGCGGCCGACGGGAGGTTCGTCCCTGTGAGCGTCGGGGCGGAAAGCTCTATACCGGATCCGCCGCCGGAGGGGGCTTCCGTGGAAACGGCGCCCGACGCTCCCGAGCCGCCCACGCCGGGATTCATGACCGGCACGGGCTTGACCTGGGCCGTGGTCCCCGGCGGCAAAGCCAGGCAAAGCGCCAGCGCGCCCGCCGGAATCGAGAGCAGGTCCGTCCTTCTCATCCGCTTTTTCGCGACATGGATCAAGTCAGGCTTTAGGATAGCAGCGGACCGGGAATGTTGCAAGCGGAAATTTGAGGCCCCGCCAATATTGAGTAACTTGCAGGAGGTGCCAGGCACCGGATTGTCGAGTAACTTGCCCCCATCGGCCGGGTTGCTCAAAGCAGCGTTTCCCCGGCGCCTGGCACCGATTGTCGATTGCTCGAAGTCCGGACCATATTGTGGGTTATATTGAGGTACCATATTCATTATGAGGAAGCCGGTGTCCCATCGGCGCGCTGGAGACCTTTGAGGGACCTGTCGAGCCCCGCGCTCTACGTCGGCTTCGAGCTCGGCGTCGGGCTCTTGGCGCTCGGGCTGGGCCGGTGGCTGTTCGGGTCGTTCCTGTTCTTCGAGTCCGACGCGGGCCCTCGCGCTCTCGCCCGGGCCGCGGTCTTTTGGCTCCCTTTGGGCGTATTCGCCGTCCTAGTCACCTCCGCGCGGGTGATCCGGCGACTGGCTTTCGCGAGACGAATCTACGAAGATCTGCGCGATTGTCCCGTCGGGGACTTCATCCGCTTCTCGGGCTGGCCGGCCTTCGCGGCGCTCTCGATCATGGCGGGGGCTTCCGAGGAGCTCCTGTTCCGCGGGGTCCTGCAGGCCAAGGCCGGCCTTTGGATCAGCGCGCTCCTGTTCGGGGCCATGCACGCGCTCTCCTGGGCCTATTTCTGGATGGCGGCCGCGCTCGGGCTCTATCTCGGGTGGGTCTACGAGTTGACGGGGCGTAACCTTCTGGTCCCCGCGTTCCTGCACGCCGGCTACGACTTCGCGGTCCTGCTGCTGTTCCGCAGAAGGATGCGCGAGGACCCCGAAGGTCATGTGGGCATGCTCTCGCGAGACCCAGGTGTCTAGCAGCCCGTGGCAAAAGTATTTCGGATGGCGAAATCGCCTGGAGCGAGCCGAGCCAAGGCGCGACGAGGGAGCATCCCTAGACGGGATGTGACCGAGGAGCAACGCAGGCGCAGGCCGCTCCCAGGCGATTGCAGGCCCCGGAAGACTTTTGCCACGGGCTGCTAGGGCTTCCGCCCCGCGCGTCCTCCGGGCCGCCGCTTGTCCTTAAGGAAGCGGAACGCCCTGATAAGCTCGGGGCGCGCTTGGCCCGGCTCGATCACCTCATCGAGGGAGCCGTTCGCCGCGGCCTGGTAGGGGGTCGCGTGCTCCTGCTTGTACCGCTCGGCGAGCTCCGCGCGCAGGGCTTCCCTCTTGGCCGGCGCCGTCTCCCTGATCCGCTTCGAAAAGAGGCCTTCGACTGCCGCGCTCGGAGCCATGACCGCGATCTCGGCGCACGGCAACGCGAAGTTGAAGTCCCCCCCCAGGTGCTTGGAGCTCATGGCGATGTAGCCGTTGCCGTAGGCCTTGCGCAGGACGAACGTCACCTTCGGCACGCCGGCTTGGGAGTAAGCGCGCATAAGTTCCGCGCCGTGACGGACGACGCCCGCGCGCTCCTGTTCGAGGCCCGGGCGGACGCCCGGGGAGTCGACGAGCGTGAGGATCGGGGTGTTGAAGGAGTCCAGCAGCCGGACGAAGCGCGACGCTTTGTCCGACCCGGCGATATCCACGGCGCCCTCCAGGCGCGCGGGATTGTTCGCGACGACGCCGACGACCTCCCCCCCCAGGCGGATGAAGCCGGTCGTCATGTTCTGCGCGTAGTCGCGCATGACCTCCGACAGCCCGCCGTCGTCGGCGATCTCCCGGACGACATCGCGGACGTCGTAGCTCTCGGGCGCCTTGGTCCGGCACAACGCGTCCATCAGGCGCGTGGCGCGGCGCGCGGGATCGGCCCCGGAACCGTCGGCGTTCACGCGCGGCGGGCTCTCGTCGCGGTTGGGCGGCAGGTACGAGAGAAGCTCCCGCGCCTGTCGGAAGCACTCCGACTCCGATCTGGCGAGGAAGTGGCACAGGCCCGATGTGGACGCGTGCGTCACGGCGCCGCCGAGCTCTTCCGGAGAGACCTTCCCTCCCGTCGCAGCCTCGACGGCTTCGGGGCCGGCCGCGAACATGGAACTCGCGCCTTCGATCATGAATACGAAATCGGCGAGGGCCGCCGGATAGGCGGCGACGCCGGCGCAGGGCCCCAGGACCAGCGACAGGCGCGGGACGACGCCCGAGCACTTCACGCTGCGGTGGACGATCTCCGCGCAGCCGTCGAGCGAGGCGACCCCTTCCTGGACCCGGGCGCCTCCCGAGTCGAACAGCCCGATCAGGGGTACCCGGTTCTCGTAGGCGAGCTCCATGACCCGGCAGATCTTCCTGGCGTGGGCGCGCCCGAGCGAGCCGCCGAGCGCGGCGGACTCCTGGGAGAACACGCAGACGTCGCTTCCGTCGATGCGGCCGGTCCCGGCGATCACGCCGTCGCCCGGGATGCGCATCTCCCGCAGCCCGAAGTCCTGGGAACCCGGCGCCACGAGCAGCCCGAGCTCCTGGAAAGTCCCTTCGTCCAGCAGGCTCAGGAGCCGCTTTCTCGCGGTCGAGACGTCCGGAGATTTCCGCGCCCTGGGGGCGGGCGTGAGGCCGCGTTTCTTTCTCGCGCGTCGCGAAGTCGTCATCGCTTTCTCCAGTCGCCGGAGATCTCCCCGAACTCGTTCATGAGGCTCCGCGGTCCTTTGGTCGGCACGGCCTGCGAAGGGTCGATGCACTCTGCCATATTGTGGGCGCCCACCTCAAGCTGGACGCCCGGTTTCGGGCGCGACCAGGGGACCGTCCGCGTGGCTGTGCAAGCCCCGCAAGGCGAACTTGGCTTTGGGATCAGTCGAGCCAAGCCCTGGGCCCGGCCCCGGAACGGCTCCGGGACCGGCCGGCGCCGAAGGTGTTTTCGGCGCCGGAGGGCCCAGGACCGCGCACGATCAGGAAGTGCGTGAGTGTGCTGGCCGTCCCGCCGCGCGCGGGGCGAGCTTGCGGGCGCTGGATTGACTCTTTTCGGGATAATAGGGTAAACTCATACTCAAATGAGCGCGATTATTGGTGATTTTTGGTTCTATTTGTCCGCGGGCGGACTTATCGGGGGATTGGTGCTTTACCCTTATCTCCTCAAGAGATATCGGGCGGGCGAGCCCGAGCCCAGGGGCGAGTTGGGGGATTTCATCGACATCGGCGAGGACGACGAAAATGACGCGCTCGCCGCGACGGCGAAGCCGGCGCCGAAGGAGCCCGTCGCCTTCGATGATGAGCCGGTCAAGGTCAAGGCTGAGCCCGCCGATTCAGACGAGACGGTGAAGCTGGCGCCCGAGCCGACGGCGGTCGCCGAAGAGAAGCCTCCGGAGTCCGCTCCGCCGGCCGAGAAGAAACCGAGCGCGGCTCCCCCCGCCGAGCAGAAGCCTCCCACGGCCCCCCCTGCGGCGCAGAAGCCCGCGGCGCAGTTGACGCCGCGGCGTATCAATCCCACGGCCACGATGAGCGGGGGGCTCAGCCCCGCGGTGGTGTATCTGCAGAACCTCAAGATCCAGATGGAGCATTTCGAGAAGGAGATACACGATCTGCGCTCCCAGGTGGTCGGTTTCGCCCGCCAGCACGACAAGGAATTCGAGCTTCTCCTCAAGCGTATGGTCGATTTTCAGCGGGAGTTGCACCACGAGGTCCACTCGCACGCGGGCACGGATGAGGCGGCCCCGGCGCCTGCGCGGGCGCCCGAGCCGGCGCCGAAGGCTGCCGCTGCTCCGTCTCCGGTCCAGGAAAAGCCGGCGCCGAAGGCTGCCGCCGCTCCGTCTCCGGTCCAGGAAAAGCCGGCGCCGAAGGCGGCCGCCGCTCCGTCTCCGGTCCAGGAGAAGACGGCCGGGT
>JBDREN010000043.1:0-5439 GCA_043819795.1 Elusimicrobiota bacterium | reverse complement strand
GACTAGGCCTCCTCGTCCGAGAGCACCTTCTTGTAGGCGTCCTCGTACTTCTGGATCATGTCCATCAGTTTGAAGTTCTCGGTGACCACCTGCTGGGCGCGCTGGCCCAGGCGCTGGCGCAGGGCGGGCTCGACGATCAGGTCCTGAATGGGGACGTAGAGCGCCTGGGCGTTATTGGGCTTGCATAGCAGCCCCGATATCTCGTGGGAGATGGCCTCGGGGACGCCGTCCACCTCCGTCGCCACTACCGGCAGCCCCACCGCCATCGCCTCCAGGACCGAATTCGGGAGGCCCTCCCAGAGCGAGGGGAGCACGAAGATATCGAGCGCCGAGAGCCAGGAGTGGATGTCCTGCTGCTCTCCGAGCAGGACAGCCTTCCCTTCGAGACCGAGGCTGCTGATCATGGCCTCGAGGGGCTTGCGCAAGGGACCCTCCCCGATGATGACGCAGCGGACCGGGTGTACCGCCGCGAGCTTCGCCACCGCCTCGAGCAGGTACACGTGGCCCTTCTGCTCGTCGAGCCGGCCCACGGCGCCCAGCAGGATGTCCTTGTCGCTGAGCCCCAGCTCCCTGCGGCGGTCGGCGCGCTCCTTCTTCGATATCGGCCAGCCGGCGATGTCGACGCCGTTGTGGATATTGATGGTCGTGTCGGCGTCGTAGCCGAGCTTCTCGACCAGGTATTTCCGGCTGGCCTCGCATTCGGTGATCAGCATGTCGTCGGAGCTCTTGAGCATCCCGTCGATCCAGAGGGAGAAGGGACCGCGCGTGCGGTAGTGGACGCGCGGGGAGCTGATGAGCCGGTACTCCGCGTAGCCGAAGCGGCGGACGGCCCGACAGAGCTGGATGGCCTGGTACATGATCGCGTGGACGACATCGGGCTGGGTCTCGTGTATGATGAGCGCGAGCTTCTGGAGGTCCCGGAGCCCCGCCCGCGACGCCACGTCCAGCGTGTAGACCCGGTGGCCGGCCCGTTCCAGCTGCTCGGCATAGGGCCCCTTGGGCTTGAGGCTCACGACGCCGCAGACCTGGCAGAGCTTCGGATCGAGCAGCGTGGCCAGCGTGTAGAGCGTCTTCTCGGCGCCGCCGCGCGTCGAGGAGGTGCTGACGTAGAGCAGTTTCTTCATCCCTCGAAGAAGCCGCGGACCGCCGCGGTGACGCGGTCCGCCTCCGCCGGCGTGAGCTCCGGGAACATCGGCAGCGAGAGGACCTCGCGCGCGGCCCGCTCCGACTCCGGGAGCGCCCCCTCGCCGATCCCAAGATGGTCGAACGCCGGCTGCAGGTGCACGGGCGCCGCGTAGTACACCGCCGTGCGTACTCCCTCCCGGCCGAGATGCTCGGCCAGGGCGTCCCGCCGAACCGTCTGGACCACGAACATGTGGTATGCGTGCGCCCCGCCCTCGGGATCCTCGGGAGGCAGGCGCAGGGGCAGTCCGGCCAGAGCCGAGCGGTAGCGGGCGGCGATCCGCCGGCGCGCCTCGGTCCACTCGGCGAGCCGCCGCAGCTTGACCCGCAGCAGCGCGGCCTGGAACTCGTCGAGGCGGCAGTTGCTGGCGACGCGCACGTGCGCGAACCAGGACGCCGGGTCCCGGCCGCAGTTCCGGAGCACGCGCGCGATCTCGTCGAGGGAGGCGTCTGAGGTCGTCAGGGCGCCCGCGTCTCCGGCCGCGCCCAGGTTCTTGGTCGGGTAGAAGCTGAAGGCGCCGAAGGCGCCGAAGGTCCCGACGCAGCGGCCGCGGTAGCGCGTCAAGTGGGCCTGGGCGCAGTCCTCCACGACCCGGAGCCCGCGCTCCGCGGCGAGCGCCATAATCGGGTCCAGGTCGGCGGGGGCCCCATAGAGATGCACGGGGATGACCGCCCTGGTCTTCGGCGTGAGCCGGCGCTCAAGGTCGGCGGGATCCATCGTCAGCGAAACCGGGTCCACGTCGACGAAGACCGGGCGCGCGCCGAGGGTCGCGACGGCGGTCGCGGTCGCGATGAAGGTGAACGCCGGCACCGCCACCTCGTCGCCGGGACGGACGCCGCAGGCATCCAGGGCGATCTGGAGGGCCTGCGTGCCCGAGGATACGCCCGCGCAGTGGGGGGACTTCAGGGCGGCGGCGAACTCGGCCTCGAATGCCTCGGCCTCGGGGCCCATGATGTAGTGGCCCGAGTCCATGACGCGTGAGGCGGCGTCGAGAAGCTCCTCGCGCAGCGCCGCGTACTGCCGCCGCAGGTCGATGAGCGGAATGTCCGGCGCCTCCCCCGCGGGGAGGCGCCCCTGTGGGGGGGGCTGGTGCTGTCGCCGGCGCCTCCCCCGCGGGGGGGCGCCCTTGCGGGGGGGCTGCTGCCGTTTCATCAGTATGCTCCTTTCCCGGACAACATAGCCGGCACGGTCTTCAGGATGATCTCGAGATCCAGGCCCAGCGACCAGCGCTCGATGTAGAACATGTCCAGAGCGAAGCGCTGCTCGGCGCTGATGTCGGAACGCCCCGAGACCTGCCACAATCCGGTGATCCCGGGGAGGGTGTTCGTCCGCTTCTTGGCCGTGGGCCCGAACTCGCACACGAGCTCCGCCATCTCGCCGGTGGCCACGGCCAGGGGCCGGGGCCCCACAATGCTCATATCGCCCAGGAGCACGTTGATGAACTGCGGGAATTCGTCGATCGAGTAGCGCCTGAGCCAGCGTCCGACGCGCGTGACGCGGGGGTCGTGTTTGGCCTTGAAGAAGCCTCCCTTCTGCTCGTTGCGGCCGCGGACCGCGTCGAGCCGCGTCTCCGCCCCGGTCGACATCGTGCGGAACTTGTAGGCCTCGAACTCGGCCCCCCGGAAGCCGATCCGCTTCTGTTTGAAGAGCGCGGGGCCCCGCGAGTCCCAGCGGATGAACAGCCCGATGAGCAGCAGGGGGATCCCGAGGATGACGAGCACCGCCAGGGCGAACGCGAGGTCGAAGGCCCGCTTGGCAGCGAAGTTCGCCCGCGTGAGCTGGGTATGCTGGATGCGGTAGGCGGGCAGCCCGAGCGACTCGTCCATCTGGATCTCCCCCAAGCGCAGCTCCAGCAGGTCGGGGATCATCCTGAAATCGATGCCGGCCGACTCGCACGCTTCGGCGAGCTCAAGCACCGCGGCGTGGTCCACTCCGCCGTGTACAAGCACCACGGTCGCGGCTCCCTCCCGCTCGGCGACCTCCAGGAGCTGCCGGGGTCCGGGGAGCCGGTGGAGCCGGTGGATCGGGACGCGGGGATGGCGTAGGTGGACGTTCTTGCGGACGAGATCCGCGACCTTGCCGCGTCCGATGACGAGCATGGGGGAGACGGCCTCGAACTCCGCGAGCCAGGCGTCGAACCGGAGCACGAGGTAGTGCGCCAAGGAGACGGCCACCGCGGCGAGCGGTCCCGCAGCGAGGATCAGCAGGCGGGAATAGTGCAGGCGCCCGTAGATGTAGGTCGCCACCAAGGTGGCCAAGGTCCCGAGCACGGTGCCTTTCCCGATGTGCAGGAACCGGTCAAAGGGGCTGGCCCAGGGGCGAGTATAGAGCCGGGAGGCGTACCAGAACAGGCCGAGCCATATCGGAACGACGGCGTACAGGAGGCTGGCGTAGAGCCCCCAGCCGGGATCGTGGCCGACGATCGGGAAGTGGACGGTGAGCCAGTCCCAGTGGAAGCGCATCCGGTAGGCCAACCAGAAGGCGAGCGTCACCGCGGCGCCGTCGCAGGCGAAGTGCAGGGCGGTCCTCACGACGTGGCGCAGCCAGCGGGGGAAGCCGCGCGCGGGAGCGTTTGTCCCGAGCCTCTTCTTGTTCGCGACCAGCGTGTCAGCCACCGGCTTGCCTCTCGCGGATCGCTTCGATTTCCTCGATCCGTTTCGGGACCCGGGTCAGGTTCTTCGGCGGGCCTTTCGGGAGGATGACGATGTCGTCCTCGATGCGTACGCCCCCGAAGTCCAGAAAGCCTTCGGCGCGGCGGAAGTCGACCGATCCGCGATGCTTGCGGCGCAGGGCCGGATCGTTGAGCAGGGCCCCGATGAAGTAGACGCCCGGCTCGATCGTCATCACGAAGCCGGGCTCCAGCTTGGCGACGAACCGGAGCGGGATCTTCGTCGGGTCCGGCAGGCGGCGTCTGCGTCCGCCTTTGCCGTCGTGGACGTCCAAACCCAGCAGGTGGCCGAGGCCGTGCGGGTAGAACAGGCGGACGGCTCCTCCTTCCACGAGGCCGTCGACGCCGCCCTTGAGCAGGCCGATCGACTTGAGGCCCTCGGCGATCGCGCGCATCGAGAGGATGTGGAGGTCGGCCGAGGTGATCCCCGCGCGGGCCTTGCCGATGCAGGCGGTCTGGGTCTCGAGCACGATCGAGTAGATGTCCCTCTGCCGGCGCGTGAAGCGGCGGCCGACCGGGAAGGTGCGCGTGATGTCCCCCGCGTAACCCTTCACCTCGGCGCCGCCGTCCACCAAGAGCAGCTGTCCGTCTCTGAGCGTCGTGTCGTTGCGCCGGTAGTGGAGCACGGCGGAGTTGGCGCCCGCGGCGACGATCGTGGGGAAGGCGAGATGCCGGAGCCCGGCATTCAGGCATTCCGCCTCGAAGACGGCCTGCACCTGGCACTCGCGCATGCCGGCGCGCGCGGCCTTCATGGCCCTCAGGTGGGCCCGGGCGCTGACCCGGCTGGCCTCGGCCATGAGCTTCAGCTCCTCGGGGGCCTTGACGGCCCGCAGCTCCTCGAGCGCGTCGCGCAGCGTCGCGGGCTCGTTCTTGAGACCGCGGAGCCCCGCCTCGAACTGGCGCCACGCCTCCTTGTCCGCGTAGGCTTTCCGATATCCCCGCCGGTCTTTCTTGATGGCGGCCGGCAGCGCGTCGACGTGGGCGACGCGCCGGATGCCGAAGAGCCGTCTGGCCTCGGCGGGTCCGGGGATGTGGCCCAGCCATACGCGGTGGCGGGTGTCGACGCGGGGGACGAACAGGACGCCGCGGCGGCGCCTGGGGTCGATGAGCAGGTGGCAGCCCGGCTCTTCGACGCCGGAGAGATAGAGGAAGTCGGACTTCTGCCGAAAGACGTAGGCGACATCGCCGTTGCGCGGGACCTCGCGGCCTCCCGAGAGCAGGATAAGGCCGTCCGGCAGGCGCCGCATGAGCGCCGCGCGGTGCTCCGCGTACATCTTCATGGGGGAAGATTATACCATTCCCCGTTATTCGCGTCTTTCCCCCGCGGGGAGGGATGCGGAAGTGGTGGGGGGCATGGTCTCCCTCTCCATCGTGGGGGAGGGTCGGGGAGAGGGAGCGATGCCGTATCGAGGGGAACGTTCCCGCGGGGAGGGATGCGGACGCGGGAGGGGGTAAGCCGGCGGCACCCCCACCGGGTGCCGCCCACCTAGGGGGCTGGTTTATCCCGCTCCCCATGGGGGAGGGTCGGGGGGAGGGGGCGGCGCCGTATGGGCGGGGACGTTCGCGCGGGGAGGGCCGCGCGTTGCCC